>NZ_CP099399.1:2400000-2700000 GCF_024721175.1 Rhizobium sp. Pop5
AAGGCATCGTCACACAGACCGACCTGCTCGAAGCAATCGCCGGCGACCTGCCGGGGACCGACGAAGAGCCTGATATCGTCATCCGCGAGGACGGTTCGCTGCTGATCGACGCGATGATGCCGGCCTTCGACGCCTTCGAACGGCTTGGCCTGCGGGATCGCCCGGATGCCGATTTCCATACGCTGGCGGGCTTTGCCCTGCATCAGCTCCAGCACATCCCCGAAACCGGAGAAACCTTCCTCTTCGAAGACTGGCGCTTCGAGGTGATCGATATGGACGGCATGCGCATCGACAAGATCCTCGCCGCGCGCATCTCCGCGGATGCGGCCGAGAGCTAACCTACGACAAGCGTCCAGGCCATTCCCGCCGCCGCGCAGGCCAGCAGCGTCGCGATGACCGATGCCTTGAAGCGGAAGATCGCGATGGCGGCGGCAAGCGACAGCGCCATTGCCGCCGGCACGGCCGATTGCAGCACGGGAATATCGAGCCGCAAGCCGCCGAGCTGGACGGACGCGACTTCGGCAAACAGCGTGTGCACGCCGAACCAGATGGCGAGGTTGAGAATGACGCCGACCACCGCCGCCGTAATCGCCGCCATCGCGCCGGCGAGCGCTGCGTTGCCGCGCAGTTTTTCGATTAAGGGCGCGCCGAGGAAGATCCAGAGGAAACAGGGCACGAAGGTCACCCATGTCGTCAGGATCGCCGCAAGCGTGGCGGCAAGCATCGGATCGAGCGTGCCGGGATTGCGATAGGCGCCCATGAAGCCGACGAACTGGACGACCATGATCAGCGGCCCCGGCGTCGTCTCGGCCATGCCGAGACCGTCGAGCATCTCGCCGGGCCTCAGCCAGCCGAAATGCTGCACGGCCTCCTGGGCGACATAGGCGAGCACGGCATAGGCCCCGCCGAAGGTGACGACGGCCATCTGGCTGAAGAACAGGCCAATCTGGCTGAAGACGTCGCCCGGTCCCAGGGACAGGTAAAGCGCGGCGACGGGCACGAGCCAGAGGGCGAGCAGTGCTGCCGAGATGCGCAGCGACCAGGCAAGATCAGGGCGCGCATGCGCCGGGATACCCTCGCCGAGCGCAGAGTCGGCATCCGACAGCACCGCGCCGCTTGCGGCCTTGTGGCCGCCGCCAGGGCTGAAGGCGGCAAGCCCGAACCGACCGCCGAGGAAGCCCGCAAGACCGGCAGCCAGCACGATCAGCGGGAACGGCACGTGGAGAAAGAAGATGGCGATGAAGGCCGCGGCCGCGATCGCCAGCATGATGCGGTTCTTGAGTGCCCGACCGCCGATGCGGATGACGGCCTGCACGACGACGGCAAGCACGGCCGCCTTCAGCCCGAAGAACAGGCCGGCGACGAGGCCGACGCTGCCGTAAGCCGCGTAGATATAGCTGAGGCAGAGGATCGACAGGAATCCCGGCAGCACGAACAAGATGCCGGCGACGAGGCCGCCGGCGGTGCGGTGCATCAGCCAGCCGATATAGATGGCGAGCTGCTGCGCCTCGGGTCCGGGCAGCAGCATGCAATAATTCAGCGCATGCAGGAAACGGTGCTCGCCGATCCATCGCTTCTCGTCGACAATGATGCGATGCATGACGGCGATCTGCCCGGCCGGACCGCCGAAGCTCAAGGCCGAAACGCGCAGCCACACTCTGAAGGCTTCGCCAAAAGAGATGCCATGGTGGTGCCCATCACCCGCGTCTTTATCGCCCGCTTGCCCGGCGGGCGCATTGGCTGTGATTTCGGCCATCTCATGCCCCCTTCTTCGGCGAGGGCCAGTTGTGGGTCTCCTCGGTCGCGTCGCGGCACCAGCGATAGAAGGCGTCGTAGAGCAGCATGCCGGCCTCTAGCTGCTCCAGATCGTCGGAATACATGCGGGAGAGCCCGAGCGAAGCGGCAAGCAGGCCTGATGCCTCGGGCGCGAGATCGAGCCTTGCCGTATCGGCGGCCCGAACGATACGAGCGAGATGCAGCAGCGGCGCCGCCGTCAGCCCGAACTCCTCGACCATCACATCGAAGGTGCAGAGCTCGCCGCGATGGCTCCAGAACACCTCTTCGATATCGAAGGGCTCGGCTCCGAAACGCTCGCCGACGGCGATGACCTCGGAGGTCGGCACGAACAGGAACAGGGCATCCGGATCGACGAAGCGCCGGATCAGCCAGGGACAGGCGATGCGGTCGATTTTCGGCCGCGCCCGCGTGACCCAGACGGTGCGTCCTTCAGCGTCGCGGCGCGGCAGCTTCGCCTCGGGCACCGCCATTCCGCCTGAAATCCAGGCTTCGAATCCGCCTTCGAGGCTTTCCGCCTCGATGCCGGCATGTCTGAGATAGGCGGCCACACCATGGCTGAGCTTGGCGCCCCTTTGGCAGACCACGACGACGGCATCGGCATCGACGCTGCCCGCCCAGGATGCGACATCGCTATGGCTGCGCCGGATCGAGCCCGGGACCAGGCGCGGGTCGAGCGCGAAATCCTCCTCCGTGCGAACGTCGACGATGCAGGGCGCACCGGGCGTTCCGATGAGGCGGCTGAGCTTGTCGGGGGAAATTTCAAGAAATGACGGCATCACGCGTCCTCCGTTGATCGGTTTCACTGGACGCGATTCTTCAGCATGTCGCCTCGTGGGGTGATCGCGACCCCATGAGAAAAGCATGCGCAAACTGCCCCCGCCATGTCAAGGGGATGAGGCCACGGCGGCTTGCCGTCTGCCACGGTCGCTTACGGTTCGTTGGCGAACCCGCCAACCTTTATCCGAGATGCTTGGCGAAGAGCTTCAGGGAGCGAGGTGCGCCGATATCTCTTCCGGAAGGACAATGGAGGCCGTGCCGCATGGCCCCCTCATCTGCCTGCCGGCATCTTCTCCCCGAGGGGAGAAGCGGAATCGTGGCGGCGTCCCGCCTCCTTTGAAACCTCAGCTTGGGAGCGAAGGCCCTGCGTCTTGCCCCTTCTCCCCAGCGGGGAGAAGATGCCGGCAGGCAGATGAGGGGGCCACAGGCACACCTTTCATTGTCTCCCGCTTCGCGCCGAACCCAAGCGAAGGCAAGAAAAGCCATGAAACCCAATCAACCCAGGCGCTTCAGGCCCAGAATGGAACAAAAACCCGGCTCGGCCATTTTCCTCTCACCGAAAGAGGAGAAAGTACCATGACGTACGACCCCAATAGTCCTAACGATCCGAACCGCCCGCTGAATCCGAACCTGGATCTGCGCACGACGCCGACTGCGCGCAGCAGCAATACGTGGGTGGTCTGGGTCGCTGCATTGGCCGTGATCGCTGTTGCTGCATTCGCCTATTCGCAGTGGAGCAGCACACCGCCCGGCACGTCTCCGGATACGACGGCCTCCACGACCCAATCCCAGCCAGCGCCGGCCAAGCCGATCGCTCCGACCGACAACAGCGCAACGCCGGCACCCGCGCCGGCAACTCCGGCTCCGGCGACGCCGCCGGCTGCCCCTGCCCAGCAGTAACCCTGCTCGGCACAAGGAGCGGACATGTCCCCGGCCTGTCGGACACGACACCCCGGGGACGGTCCATCATTTTGGCGCATGATCGGGAACCCGATCTCCGTTTCCACGGTCATGCGCCTGCCTGGGCATCTTTTTTCCGCGTGGCCCTTGAACCTCTTCAGGCATACATTACATATTCCTCATGTAAATTTGTCTCCGGCGGCTGACCACGGATGTACTGGCAGCCGCCGTAGAGACAGATTGAGGAAGGTCGGTGCGAATTTCGCCCGGCCTTTTTTCTTGTCCTGGCCACTCCCGGCTGAGCGGACGTTAGCGGCGGGATTGATGCAACCGGTGCCGCGCTACCAGCTGCTGCCGCTTTTCTTGCTGCCATAGCCTTTATACGGATCGTAATTGTAAGTGCGCGAACCGCCGCCGTAGATCGTCTCTTGATAGTTCCCGCTCAAATTCTGCCGCGTCTGCGAATAGGGATCGCCGTTGCGATAGGTGTTGTAGCTGCCGCCGGAATTGCGCTCCATCGTGTAGGTATCGCGGCCCTGCGTCCAGCATGGACCGGAGATCAGCTCACAGCCGGCAAAAGCCTCGCTTGATATCAGCATCGCGACTGCGAAAACAAACTTGCGCATAATACTCTCCCAAAATGAAGGTTGATGGATTCAACCTTTGCCATAACACTTTGATTTCATTCATTCTCGCAGCTTTCCCAACGCCTCGCCGCCGCGCGACCGGGCAAGCCGATCCCGTCCGCGCCTTTTCAGGCCCGACTGGTTCAGTGATGGTTGGATTTTGGAGAACTACTTCGGAATTCGGTTATAGAAGGACTGCGGGTCGTAGACGCACTCGTAGTCGAGGAGGCAGATCTTGCCGCTGGCATCCCTCACCCTCGCCGTGTCGTACTTGTCCCCCAGATTGCACCTGGCCGGCGGGTAGCGGAAGCTGCGGCCGCCGAGACCCATGCGCACGAACACCGCCTTGTCCTGACGGATGATCCGCGCAAGCTCCTCGCAGCTGTGATCCCTGGCATTGACCTCCACCGCCTCGGCGGCAAGGACCGCGGACGGAAGCAGCAACGCAAAAGCCAGAACGACGCTTTTCATACTCACTCCTGATGCGAGCGAATAAAGTTGGAGTGTGAGCTTCATCCGACCAGTCCGGAATGACCCGATAAGACTGGCCGCCACACTCTCTGCTTCATCGCCCGAGGCACTTTTACTTCGCCATTCGAAGATATGTTCTTATTTTGTTCCAATCCCCGTAGGAGTCAAGACGCCAAGCGAGAAATTTTCAACCACAGGATTCAATGAGGCGTCACTTCAACGCGAAGTGCGGAGGGCGCCACGGAAGGACGCGGGAGTTGAAATCGTGTGCAGCGGAGCGCTCCGATCCGTTAAGATGTTTCACCTATCCTGCCGGCCATGAAACCGACGTTTGGACGCAGGCGTCCCGCATTACCCGAGCGAAAGCGGATCGAGGCCGCGCCAGCGCCTGGGAATGATGCGCCGTATGATTGGCGCAGGATCGGGCGATACATCAGAAACAGTGCCCTCGCCCTTCTGATTGCCGCAAAGCTTGCCGTCGCGGCCACGCACTTCGCCGCCCTCGACACCTCCCACTCTTTCTCGGAATACGCACCGCCCATGGCGGCCATGGCGGCCCTGGTGATTTTCATCCTTGGAGCGCTTTGGCTCCTCGGCGTGAAGCCGACCGACCGCGACTGAGACGCTTGCCGATGCCCTTTGAATATCAGGGGAAATTATAGGACGACGCGGGGTCGAGCGTGCAGGCATAGTCGAGAACGCACTGCTTGCCCGCCGCATCGCGAAAGCTCGCCGTGGTGCGCTTGTCGCCCAGGCTGCATTGGGCCGGCGGATAGCGGAAGCTGCGGCCGCCGAAGCCGACGCGGACAAAGACCTTCTTGTTCTGACGGATGATCTGCGCAATTTCACCGCAACTGTGATCCGCCGCCTTGACCTGCATCACCCCGGCGGCAAAAGCCGGCAGCGGCAGAGACAAGGCGACAGCGAAGATAACGCTTTTCATGGCCCCCTCCAGTCTATCAGAGGAAGATAGGGCGAGCGCACGGATGCGGCTAGAGAGGAACACCTACCTGCCGGTGCACATGCTCGACTAGGATGGCGGTGTGGATGGATCGGCTTAGCCAAGATGAGGCCAATATGCTAACGCCGTGTAAAGCTGGGGCGGATGGGAGAGTATCGAATTGAGCGCTGAAGACCGGATTATGCTGTGGATCGGATTCTGGGCGACGAGCGGCCTTTGCGCGTACACTTGGTATTGGTACATAAGGTCGTTCATCTTCTACTTTCGAAGCGGCTTCGATTTCAGCGAAGATTTCGGACCACAAGTGTCCTGGTCCGAGTTCCAAGATGACGAGCGTGACCTGGCAAACCCAAGAGAGAAGTTTCTAGTCGCTAGGCCTGTTTCTGTGTTGGCAACCTCCTTTATATTGGTCTGCATAGTTTTGGCTCTGATGGAATGGCCTTGTGTCGGCTGTGGGCCGTAGCGGTCGACCGATTATCTCAAATCGTAAACCGCGGCGTTATCCTGCTCTGACAGAGTTTGCCGTCATGCGTACTGGCCTGGCATTGACAGATAGCGGTCGGACCAAAGAAATGATGATCCGCCTGATCCCTCAACCGCGCACCGGATGCCAGAGATGAGGAGTTGGGTTAGGGTCAGGGCAGCAAACCTTGATCGGGTGGTGGGTAACGAGAACCTGCCGAAACAGGCAGCGCGCCGAGTCTTTGCAGTGCGGAGGAGCATACCTTCAATGACACCGGAAGAAAGAACGATTTTGAAGGCTCTGGCTCACATGTGTCTGCAGTACATGGACGAAGGCCCGGAAGGGCTCGTTCACAAGTCAATGAGCGCTGGCGAAAATGCGGTCGAAGTGTTGGCATCCTACGGCTTGGTCAAGCCGGAGCTAGGAGGCGGGTTGTGGACCGATGAAGGTTTGCGTCTGCTGGACGACGAATGGGCATCGGATCGTGCGAGTTTCCTGCAGCACATGTCAAAATCCTGAAAAGCCGGATGCTCAAGCATCTGATGATAGGGTGGTTGGCGCGATACACGGCGAAGTGGATGGGGGAAGCTTGAGTGAGTGAAGATCAAATTCAGCTATGGATTGCCCTGTGCATCGTGGGCCCCTTTTGCGCCTATCACTGGTATTGGTTTATCAGGTCGATCTACTTTTACAGTAAAAACGGCTTCGACTTCAGCGAAGATTTCGGACCTGAATTCCACTGGGCAGATCGTGGAGGTGATGATGATTGCGTCTTGATGAAGCCGAAAGAGAAGTTCATTTTCGCTTGGCCTTCTTTCGTGGTGGTGACCTCGGTTATGTTGGTTTTCATAGTTCTAGGTTTGATAGGAATTATTCATCGTGGGCCGTAGCGGCGGGTGAATTTTCAAACTCATAACCGCCGGATTATCAGCAGCGTCGCGCAGCCCCTTATATGACGCATGGCGCAGCTTCCCGTCATGCGCCCAGGCTCGATACTCGATCACGGCAACAAGCTCGGGACGGACGAAGACCGCATTCCGCTTTCTTCCCGAGTCGACCGCGGGCTTGCCGATGACCAGCCTATCCATCTGCTTCCGGAGCGCCGTCGCGGACCGCTCGTTGAAGCCGGTTCCCACTCCCCCGACATAGACGAGACCTTTTCCTTTGCGCGCGGCGAGCAGAAGGCGCCCGATGCCACCGAACGACGCTGTCGACTTCTCATAACCGACGATCGCAAATCCGTCGCTCTGGATGCATTTGAACTTCAGCCATTCGCCGCCACGGCCGCTGCGATACGGACGGTAGCGGTCTTTCGCGATGATGCCTTCGAGGCGATGCTCGCAGGCGATCCGGAAAAGCATGTCGCCATCGGCTTCGCTCTTCCGACAGTCGTATGGCCTCCTCCCCGCCGGCCGGAACCAGCCCCTCGAGGAGATGCCGCCGCGCGGTCAGCTCGGTCGCCCTGATATCATGACCGTCGAAATAGAGGAGATCGAACACCATCATGATCGCATCTCGTGAGGACCCTTTGCCGCCACGGCCGCCAAGCGACTGCTGAAGCAATCCGAAATCGGACCGGCCTTGCGCGTCGAGAACCACAGCCTCTCCGTCCAGTATCGCCGTCGCGACAGGAAGGCGACGAGCGGCTGCCAAGATCGCGGAACGGCTTCAGGGCCGCTCGGGAGTGCCAGCAAACTTTACTGCCAGCGAGGACTGCGCCAATTCTGCGGATGGTGTCAGCGAAGGATAGCGCCGAGGACCACAACTAACTACTACCGGGTCTCAACCGCCAACACTGTTTTTCGCTTCGCCGGCAAACAGCAGCACCCAAATCCCTCGACTCACTCCAGCCAGTGCCGGCACGCCCAAGAGAACGCCAAAATAAACTGCGATTGGGAGGTCATGAATTCCTACAAGTAATTCCTGCCCAGCACACTTATTAGCCATGTACCCGGTGAAATGAGCACACTTTCCGGCGTCAGGGAATAAAAAGTAAAGGCCGTCAATACCAAACACGAAGCTCAGTAAGATGCCCATGGCGCGAAACATATTCGCGTCGGGACGACGTCTGAGAGACAGATCCGGTTTCGTTTTTTGAATGGACCACAACAGCTTGCCGAGCAGGAAGCACGCAGCCGTTCCGAGAAATTGAGCCGTGATCAGGGCAAGAGTCTGGTTGATAAAGGGCTTCACGAATTGCGCAGTGAAAGCTGCAATGAATGCCACCAGCCCCAGTATTGAGACTAGTGACGCCCCCGTAACCCCGTCGCGTGTTACAACTGCACGATAAAGACCATAAGACGCCCAGGCAGTCATGGCTATGGGAATGAGGCCGATGGGCCAAGGCAACGAGAGATCAAGCATGCCCTGACTATGCCTGAACACGTCCGTTACTCAACCAAAATGTGGGTTAGGGACAAACGCACCCGTCCTCCTCAGGCGTTCTTTTTCGCCAGTGGCGCGATGATGGCGTCGAGGCGCCGAGTGGTTTCCTTCGACGTCTCAATCTGCTTGAGGTTGGATGCAACGAAAACCAGGTGGGGGCGATCTGCAAGATATCCGCGCAGATGGTTCAGCACTATGGAAAGGAAGTCGCTCTACGCAGCTTGGCGCGCGATGCGATGAAGCTCATGGAGAGCAGGTGGAGCGAGATCGAACCGGCCGCTTTCAGGAACAGGAACGGAACGTGAATTGGAAACCGTTTCCAATTTGTTGGAAACCAGACAGCAAAACGCTCTCGGCTCATTCCAGATTGCACAATGATTTCAAGAGATTTGGTGGGTGATGTAGGGCTCGAACCTACGACCCGCTGATTAAGAGTCAGCTGCTCTACCAACTGAGCTAATCACCCGTCCGCGCTTGGCTGCGCGGTGTGACGGGGCGTATAAACAGGATCGGCAGGCTTGTCCAGCGCATCGGCGAAAATTCTTTGGTTAATGTCAAAGATTTTTGCGCATGGTTGAAATGCAGCGCATAACCCCGAAAATCGGAAACGGTTTTCGGAAAGGATTATGCGCCGATTCAAAGTGATAGAGCGTCGGGCGCTCTAGAGCGCGCAGCGATCTTTCAGATTCGCTTCGCGCGCTTTAGATCTTTGTTTTGACGCATGTCGTTGTCGCAAAACCGCTGCACACTTTTGCGCGACGGGCTCTGGTGATCAAAGGTCGAGCGTGCCGCTCGCCAGCCGCACCGCCTGGCCGCCGATCCGGGCGTTGGAGATCGCCCCGCCGTCGACGTCGATATGCAGGTGAATGAAGGACGGGCGGCCCATCTCCACACCCTGCTCGATGAGGATCGGGTGGTGCCCGTCCGTCAGGCGGTCGAAATGGTGGATCGCGCCGGAAAGGGCGGCCGCCGCCGAGCCGGTCGCCGGGTCCTCGACGATACCCATGCCGCTTGCGAACATGCGCGCATGGAACTTCGCCACGTGGTTGACGCCGCCGCGGCAATAGACATAGGCCGAGGCGAGCGCGCCATCGACGAAGGGCACGATCTTTTCCCAGAGCTGCGGATCGAACTCCAGCCGCTGCGTGGCGCCGACATCGTGGACCGGAATGAGCAGGAAGGGAACGCCGGCGCTCCAGACCCCGGGAACGTGATTTTCGAAGCCGATCTCGCTCACCTTCAGCGACAGCGCATCGGCGATGCCGAGCTTGTCGAGCGGCATGACGGCCTGCTGCGATTTGCGCGGCAGGTCGAATTCGGCAAAACTCGCCTCGCCCTCCCTGAGCCTCACCGCGCAGCGCACCGGCCCGACATTTTCTTCGAGCACCGTGACGAGATCGCGGGTCGTGGCGCCGTGGGTCCGTTCGGCGAGCGCCACCGCCGTGCCGACGGTGGGATGGCCGGCAAAGGGCAGTTCGCGGCCCGGCGTGAATATTCTGAGCTTCGCCGCATAGGCGGGATTGGTCGAAGGCTGCACGAACACCGTCTCGGAGAGATTGAGCTCCCGGGTGATCGCCTGCATCGCCTCGTCGCTGAGATCGTCGCCGTCGAAGATCACCGCCAGCGGGTTGCCCGCAAGCTTTCGATCGGTGAACACGTCATAGACGCTGTAGCTTCGCGCCACATCGGCCTCCTTGAATCGGTCATCGCGCCGTCAAACTGCCCGACCAAACGGTCGAGTGCAAGGCGGTAAGTCCGCTAAAAACAACGCATCCCCGGCAGGAAACACCTGCGGTCTCGGATTTATGCGTGATCGTTAATGAAAATCGATTTTGTTTTACGGGAGGCGGCGTTGGAGCGTGTGCGAACGCGCGGCTGTCACGGGAATAGAGAGGGCGTGTAGGGCTTACGCGCCGGCGTGCCGTGGTATACCCCCCTCTGCCCTGCCGGGCATCTCCCCCACAAGGAGGGAGATTGGCTGGGCGTGACGGCTTCCCCAAACAGCTGAGCATTGTGATTGCCGCTGCCGTTCGACAGGGGGCATGGTCAAGCCTCTTGCCGATCTCCACCCTTGTGGGGGAGATGGCCGGCAGGCCAGAGGGGGGTGCCACACACGCCACGCCGGCGCGCAGGAATCCATGCACGGCGCCTCTGAGAAGCCTTGCCCGTGGTATCTTAACTTCTGTGTCTCACACCCCGCTCTTGCCGAAATACCAGTCGATCACCGGCAGCATGGCGACATTGTACGGATGAGCCGCGTGATCCGCAGAACGGATCGCCACGGCACCGGCGATCTCCTTGTCATCGGCAACCAGCATGTGGGCCTCGATGCGCTTCACCATCTCCTCGGCCGTCATGTCGAAGCGGAAGAGCCGCATGAGCGTCACGGTGCGTCTGTTGTGGCTGGCGAAGAGCCCCTGCCCCGCCACCGATTGCGCCAGATCCAGGCCCGTCTCCTCGTGGACCTCGCGGCGCATGTTGGCCTCGATGTCGCAGCTGTTGTCGACGATATCCTCCAGCTCCAGCGAGCCGGCGGCGAAATAGACCTGGCCGGGATTGGCGGTATGGGCGCCCATGCGGATCGCCACCAGCGCGCCGTCGGCGCTTTCGAGCACCGGATAGGCGAAGATGTGAATGCCGCCCAGACGCTCGGGCTGGCGGCGCCACCACATGAAGGCGGAAAAGGGAGTGACGTAGCCCTCGCCCGATATGCCGGCGTCGGTGAGCGTCAGCCGCCGCTGGAACACCAGGCGTCCGTCGAAGAGCGCCGGATTGGCGGCCGTCTCCCTGGCCCAGTTCTCGCGGATGTCAGCCTCCTCGGCGGCGACGAAGGGGTGGGTTCCGGGCAGGACACGGAGATCGACGCCGGCGATCGGGAAGACGGTGGCCTCCGGCGGCCAGCCGGCGAAATCATCGGAAAAATCGGCATTCGGAAAATTCACGCTCAAATTGGTTTTCATGTTCGTTCTCAGGGAAGATCCAGTGTCATGACGACGGGGCAGTGATCGGAGGCTTTCGGCCGGTCCCAGCCGGTACGGGGGTAACGCTCCGCTTCCTGCCCCGGCGGGAAGATGGTGCGATAGGGCTGGCCGCTGCGGATGATTTCAGGCAGGCGTCCGGCATTATGGGCGGCGAGCGCGGGCGAAAGCCAGAGATAGTCGAGCTGGCAGAGCCACTGCTCCTGCGGCCCGCGCGTGTGATAGAGCGTCCACCGGTCGAGGGCATCGCGGCGGCGGATGACATTTTCGGCAAAGCCGTCGCGGCTGAAGACGTCGAGCGCGCTTTCGGCCTCTTGCCTATGCTCGAAGCGGTAATCGGTGCCGCGCCGGCCGATGACGTCGACCCGCTCCTGGTAATCGTTCATGTCGCCGCAGATGGCGAAGCTCTTCTTGTGAGTATGGCCGGCGCCGAAGCGGTCCTCGATGATCCGGCGCACGGCGCGCGCCTCGGCGCGGCGGAGCGGCATGGTCGACTGGCGTCCGTCGAGCCCGTCGCGCGGATTGCCCATGGATTTGAAATGCACGACATAGAGCGAGAGCGGCCGGCCGCCGATCAGAAGATCGAGCTCCAGGCAATCGCGCTTGAAGATCTTGTCGTCGATGCGGTTGGTGAGCGCCAGCTCCTCGTCGAAGAGATCGAAGTCGCGATAGGTCGTCATCGCATGGCTTCTGATATCCCTGAGCTCGATCTTCTGGCCGTCGCGCGTTTCCTCGCGCATCAGCACGGCGACATCGATGCCGCGGCTGTCATTGCCTTCCACCAGAAATTTCTGCCGGTAGCCGTTTCCGACCATACGGAAGAGATAGCCGTATTCGAAGGCATGCAGGGCGGCCATATTGTCGATTTCCTGCAGGCAGAGGATATCGGCATCCGCATCGGCGATGGCGAGCGCCGTCATCTGCCTGGTGTCGTCGGTCGCCGCGATCACGCGCGCCTGTTCGAGTTGCTGGTAGACGCCCTCGCTGTTGACCTCGAAAAGCTTGATGACGCGGTCCTGGCGCAGCTGGTTGCGGAAGCCGGTGAAATCGAAACGGGTCAGCAGATTTTCGACATTGAAGGTGGCGAGGCGAAGCGACATGGAATGAGTCCGGTTGCAGGCGCTACCTTAACCAGCAGAAGCGGCAGGAAAAGATGGCACGGCCAAGAAAACTGCGGACAGCCGAGGCTTTGAAGCCCGAAAGCGACGAGCTGTGACTTGAGTGCCTGACATTCTCCCACTGGCCTCTGATAGTTTGCCGCGGACGGCAATCGCCGATTCGCACGCGGGGGTATTTCATGAAACGAATTCTGGCATCGCTTGCTGTTCTGACATCTCTTGCCGGCGCCGGCCCGGCGCTCGCCGACACTTATGGCGCCATCGCCTATTCGCCGTCATCAGGAGCCACCGGCTGGTCCTATGCCTATGACAGCCGCGGCGGCGCCGAAACCGTCGCGAGGCGCAATTGCGACGAGAGCGCCAATGACTGCCGCATCGCCATCTGGTTCCGCAACGGCTGCGGCGCGGTCGCCGTCGGCTATCGCGGCGGCTGGGGCTCCGGCTGGGGTTACGACCGCCGCGAGGCCCAGCGCCAGGCGATCGCCAGCTGCAGCAGGCAGACCGGCAGCTGCCGCGTCATCCGCTGGCAGTGCTCGGGCGGTGAGTGATGCCGGCGCATGCCGGCAGCCATCGCGTGATGGCCCCGCGCCAGCTCCGTTTCAAAGCCGCCACCCGGCGCGAATGATGACGCGCACCACCTCGCCGGTCTCGACGACCACGCGGCTGAAGGCGCGCAGCGTCTGGCCGTTGCCGAGCGTCAGCTTGACGGCGTAACGCTCGCCCTCGAAAAGCACGGATTCGACGGTCGCGCGAGCCCCCTCGCCGCCGATGATCACATCTTCCGGCCGCACCAGGATATCGGCGCCATCGGTATTGGCGGCATGGAGCGCATCCTCAAGCTCGTCCCACTCCAGCTGGCGTTCGCCGCCCATGACAGGCAGGGTCAGGATCGCGCCGCGTCCGATCAGACCGCCGACGATGCGGCCTTCCGGCCGGGCATAGATTTCGGCGGGCGGCGCCACCTGCAGCAGGCGGCCTTCCGACATGACCGCGACGTCGGTTGCGAGCGCCATCGCCTCGCTCTGGTCGTGCGTGACATAGATCATCGTCGCGCCCGAGCGCTGGTGGAACTCGCGGAAGGTCTCCTCCATCTCCTGCTTCAGGTGCCGGTCGAGATTGGCGAGCGGCTCATCAAGCAGCACGACATCAGGCGAAGTCACCAGGCAGCGGGCGAGCGCCACGCGCTGGCGCTGGCCGCCGGAGAGATCGGCCGGCCGTCGCTCGGCGTAATCGGCGAGACGGACGGTGCCAAGGGCATCGCGCACCTTGGCCCGATAGGCATCGCCGGAGATGCCGCGCACCTTCAGGGGATAGCCGACATTGTCGGCGACGCTCATATGCGGCCAGAGCGCATAGGACTGGAAGACCATCGCCATGTTGCGCCTTTCCGGCGGCAGAGACTGGGATGCATCGGCAAGCAGCCGTTCGCCGAGATGGATCGAGCCGTCGGAAGGAGTCTCGAAGCCGGCGATCATCCGCAGCACCGTCGTCTTGCCGCAGCCGGAAGGCCCGAGCAGCGCCAGGAAACCGCCCTCGCGCACATCGAGCGAAAAGCCGCTCACGGCGGCGCGCCCGGTGCCGAAATCCTTGGCAACCCGGTTGAGGATCAGCTGCGCCATGGGACCACCCCTTTCGGCAGGCGTTTCGCCAGGAGTTCCAGGAGCAGCATCATGATGACGACCATGAGGACGACGAGGGCCGAGAGCGCCGAAGCAAGGTCGGAACTGCCGCTGTCGTCGAGATTGTAGATGGCGACGCCGAGCGTCTGGGTGCCGGCCGACCAGAGCAGCGCCGAAATCGTCAGTTCGTTGCAGGCGATCAGGAAAACGAGGATGACCGATGCGCCGGCAGCCGGCGCAATCAGCGGCACGATGATATCGAAAAGCCGGCGGAAGAAGCTGGCGCCGGAAAGCCGGGCCGCTTCCTCCAGCGCCGGATCGAGCTGGTGGAAGGCGCTGACGACGGGCTTCAGGCTGACCGCGAAAAAGGAGGAGAAATAGGCAATCAGGATGATCCAGATCGTGCCGTAGAGCGAGACGTTGAGAACCGGGATCGGTGCTGCGAAGACCAGGATGAAGGCGACCGCCATGACGATGCCCGGCAGCGAATAGGGTATCTCGATCAGGCTGGCGACGATGCGGGAAACGGCATCTCTGCGCCGCGTCAACGCATAGGCGGCAAGCACCGTCACCACGAGCAGACCAACTGCGGTGGCGCTTGCAAGCGACAGCGAATTGATGAAGGCCGTGCGCGTCACCGCCTGCCGGAACAGGATCTCTTGAAAGGCATGCAGCGACATGGTCTTGAAAGTGAGCGGCACGCCATAGGCCGGCACCAGCGCGCCGGCGACGAGCGCGAAGAAGGGTGCTGCCAGCATGAAGAACAGGATCGCCCAGAGGAGCGGCGTAAAGACAAGACGCCAGGCGCCGAGCCCGAAGGCGGCACTCGCGCCCGACAGGCCGATAACGCGGTAATCTCGGCCGCGCAGCGCCCGGTCCTGGATCATCAGTCCCGCGACCGAAATCATCGCAATGATTGCCGAGAGCACGGCGACATCACCGAAAGTGCGGCTGGTGAAGGCGGAGAATTTGGTGAAGATCAGCGTCGGCAGCGTGAAGATCGAGGCCGGAATGCCGAGAATGGCGGGTATGCCAAAATTGCCGGTGCAGGAAACGAAGGAGATCGCCGCCCCGGCAATGATGCCGGGCAGCGACAGAGGCAGGATGATATCGCGGAAGACCCTGAGGCTCGAGGCGCCGGAAAGCCGTGCCGCCTCGACGCCATCGCGCGGCAGCGTCATCAGCCCGGCCCTGAGCGCGAGATAAACCAGCGGCGCATGCTGCACGCCAAAGAGCAGCGCGATGCCACCGACCGAATAAAGCGGTTGCGGCGAGCCCAGCGGCGGTGCAAGCGAGAGCGCCTTCAACAGCGGGCTCGACGGCCCCGACATCTGCACCCAGGCAAGTGCCGTCACCTGCGGCGGGATCATCATCGGCAGCACGAAGAAGAAGCTGAGCGGCCCCTTGCCGCGGATGTCTGTCAACGTCAGCAGGAAGGCGAAGAGGCAGCCGATGGCAAGCGAGATGATCGTGCCCAGAATTGATGTGACGACAGTGTAATAGGTGGCCTGCCAGAGCGACGGCGCGCTCAGCACGTCGATTACGCCACCATTGGCGAAGGCCGCGATCCCGACCATGGCAAGGCGGGCGAGCGGCAGCACGCTGAGGATCAGGACTGACATGACGATAAAAGGAAACAGCCAGACGGGCTGGCTGTTTCCTGGTCTCACATATCCTCGCATGGAAGGATCAGTTCGAGCCGTAGATGCCCGAGAAGGTCTTCAGATCCTGGTCGGTATTCTTCAAAGCTTCAGCGGCCTTGATCGGCAGGACCTTGATGGCATCACGCGCCGGGAAACCTTCCGGCAGCTTCATGCCATTGCGGGCCGGGATATAGCCGAGCTTGAGAAAACCTTCCTGGCCCTTTTCCGAGAGCACATAGTCGACGAACTTCTTGGCGGCCTCGGCATTTTTGCTGCTCGCCAGGATGCCGACCGGCTCGGTGACGGCCGAAACGCCTTCGCTCGGGAAGACGAACTCGACGGGCGCGCCCTTGGCCTTTTCGCGGATCGGCAGGTAATCGACGACCACGCCATAGGCCTTCTCGCCCGAGGCGACCGACTTCAGCACGGCGCCGTTGCCGCCGGCGGCGATCGCGCCGTTTTCGGCGAGCGCCTTGTAATAGTCCCAGCCGAGGCCGGGAACGGCAGCAAGCGTCTGGGCGTGGATGAGGGCGGCACCCGAAGCAAGCGGGCTCGGCATGGTGACGAGGCCCTTGGCTTCCGGCTTTGTCAGGTCCTTCCAGCTCGTCGGCTTCATGGCGGCCGAGGTGTTGTACATGATGCCCGTCGTGATCAGCTTCGTGGAATAGTAGTAGCCGTCAGCGTCATAGAGCGAGGCGTCGTACTGAGCGGCTTCCGTCGACTTGTAGGCCAGCAGCTTGCCCTCTTCCTTCAGGCGCTCCAGCGTCACCACGTCGGCGATGAGGAGGATGTCAGCAACGGGGTTGCCGGCCTGGATCTCGGCCTGCAGCTTGGCGATGATCTTCGGCGTGCCGTCGCGCACCCAGTCGACCTTGATGTCGGGATTGGCCGCCATGAAGCCATCGACCGTCGCCTGGGCGTCTTCGTTCGGCTGGCTGGTGTAGAGAACGAGGTTTGCGGCAAGGGCCGGAACGGCAAAGAGGCTCGCGGCAAGAAGCGCTGCGGCGGAAACGATCGTTTTCATGAGAGTGATCCTCGAGATTTGCGGTCACCCTTCCCTTATTGGCGGTGGTTGACAGGCATGTGACACGGGGGGCGCCAGAGCCGGATTCACAACCTTCCCCGACGCTTCGCCCGCCCTGCCGACAATAGAGTTGATCGGCCTGCCGATTTCTGGAATCGCCTGTGAATGCGGCCGTTCAGGCCGATTCGAGGGGATGAGCGGAATGAAAAGAACACCCTGGCGCGCGCGCCTGCGCTACCAGTTCGACAAGAGCATGGCCGCCGGCCCGATCGCGCTCATCGGCTGGTTGGCGGTGATATCGCTGATCGTCATCATCGCCGCCGGACTGCTGCTGGCCCTGACCGGCATTGCGCCCGACGGCGGCGAGCATATGAGCTTCGTCGAGGGCGCCTGGGAATCGCTGATGCGCACCATGGATGCCGGCACGATGGGCGGCGATCTCGGCTGGCCCTTCCGCGGCGTCTCTCTCGTCGTCACCATTTCAGGCATCTTCGTCTTTTCCGCCCTCATCGGCGTGCTGAGCTCCGGCCTTGAGGAAAAGCTCGACGACCTGCGCAAGGGCCGCTCGCAGGTGCTCGAAAACGACCACACGATCATCTTCAACTGGTCGCCCTCGATCTTCGACGTCGTCTCGGAACTCGTCACCGCCAATGCCAGCCGCCGCCGCCCGCGCATCGTCATCATGGCCGCCAAGGACAAGGTGGAGATGGAGGACGAGCTTGCCGACAAGATCGGCGACTTCAAAAACACCCGCATCATCTGCCGTAGCGGCGATCCGACGGATCTCTACGACATCAACATCGTCAATCCGCACACCTCCCGCTCGATCATCGTGTTGTCGCCGGAAGGCGCGCATGCCGATTCCGAGGTCATCAAGACGGTGCTCGCCCTCGTCAATGATCCCGGCCGGCGCGAGGCGCCCTACCAGATCGCCGCCGAAATCCGCGATGCGAAAAACGCCGAGGTGGCGCGCATCGTCGGCGGCAAGGAGCTGCAGCTGGTGCTCGCCGACGACCTGATCTCGCGCATCGTCGCCCATTCGAGCCGCCAGTCGGGCCTGTCGGGCGTCTATTCCGAACTGCTCGATTTCGACGGCTGCGAAATCTATACGCTCGACCAGCCGGAACTCGCGGGCAAGAGTTTCGGCGCCGCCGTGATGATGTACGAGACCTCGACGCTGATCGGCTTCTGCGACACGCAAGGCGAAGTCTATCTCAACCCGCCGGCAAACCGCATCTTCCTGCCCGGCGAGCGCGCCATCATCATCGCCGAGGACGATGCGGCGGTCAAAAGCGGCGCGGTCGAGATGCGCATCGACAAGGAAGCGATCGTCGCACCGGTGACACGGCAGGCGAAGGCCGAACGCACGCTGATGCTCGGCTGGAACCGCCGCGGCCCGCTCATCGCCCACGAACTGTCGCGCTACGTCGCCCCCGGCTCCGAACTCACCATCGCCGCCGACACGCCCGATATCGAGGCGGAGGTCCGCGGCCTGAAGCTTGCCGGCGGCAATATGAAGATCACCTGTCGCCTCACCGATACCAGCAGTCGGGCCGAACTCGACGGGCTCGACATTCCCGCCTATGACCATGTGCTGGTACTCGGCTATTCCGATCACATGGCGCCGCAGCCGGCCGATACGCGCACGCTCGTCACTTTGCTGCAGCTGCGCCGGATCGCCGAGACGAACGGCCGCCACATCGGCATCGTCAGCGAGATGATCGACGTGCGCAACCGCGAGCTTGCCGCCGTCACCCGCGCCGACGACTTCGTCGTCAGCAACAAGCTCGTCAGCCTGATGCTGGCCCAGGCTTCCGAGAACGCCCAGATGGCGGCGATCTTCGACGAGCTGCTCGATGAGGATGGTTCCGAGATCTATATGCGCCCCGTCACGGACTATGTGTCGATCGACAGGCCGGTGAGCTTCTACACGATCTGCCTGGCGGCGCTGCGTCGCGGCGAGGTCGCCATCGGCTATCGCCGCCAACGGCCGGGCGATGCAGACGCCCGCAACCTCGCCGGCGTCGTCGTCAACCCTCAGAAATCGGATCTTCTGGCCTTTTGCGAAGCCGACCGCCTGATCATCCTCGCGCGGCAGTAAACGGGTCACGGCACCTGCGCGCCGTGACCCCCTCGAACGTTATTTTGCGGCCTCTTCGATAAGCTCCGCCACCTTCTGCGGCTGCGAAACCATCACCACGTGGGAAGCGCCCTCGACCACGACGGTGTGCTTCGACTTTGCCCGCTCGGCCATGAAGCCAAGAGCTGCGGCCGGAATGTTCTTGTCGCCGGTGCCGTAGACAAACCACGACGGCAGCTTCTTCCAGGCGGGCTCGCCCGATTTTTCGTTGAGAGCGACATCGGTGACCGGGCGTTGCGCCGCCGCCATCAGGGCAGCCTGTTCAGCCGGCACATCGCTGGCGAACTGATCGTGGAATTTCGCCTGGTCGATATAGAGATCGACACCGCCCGCGCTGAGTTTCACCGGAGCTGCAAGCGCTGCGCCCAGCGTGCCGCCGGGAAACTTGCCGGCAAGATCGGCAACCGATTCCCCTGCATCCGGCGCGAATGCTGCGACATAGACCAGGGACTTGACGTTGTTGTGGCCGTTTGCGGCGGTCGAGATCACCTGCCCCCCATAGGAATGGCCGACGAGAACGACCGGGCCGGCGATACTGGCGACCACATCGGAAACATAGGCAGCGTCATTGGATACGCTGCGCAGCGGATTGGCGGCAGCCACGACCGGGAAACCGTCCTTGCGGAGGATCTCGACGACGCCGTTCCAGCTGGATGAATCGGCAAAGGCGCCATGGACGAGAACGACGGTCGGCTTGGCCGGCTCGGCAACGGCAGTACCGGAAAGAAGCGCACCCGCCAGGGCGACGACGGCAGCAAACTTGAACATTGGTCATTTCCTTTCGTCAGTTGAGTTTCGCTAAAGGGTCATTCCGGGAAGCAGGGGGGAGGATCAATTCCGCCCGCCGTCCGCATTCCCAATCCGATATAATTTGTAGGCGATTTGTTTGTACACGATCTAAATAGGCGACTTCCGCCCGAGCGTCAATAGCTTGCAAATAGATCGCGCACAAATTATATTGGGGACCAAGGAGAAGGTGATGAAAGACGCCACATCAGATGCTCTCGCCGACGTGCCGAAGGTCGATGAAATGCTTTGCTTTTCAATCTACTCGGCAGGCCATGCCTTCAACCAGCTTTACCGGCCGCTGCTCGACGAGTTGGAACTCACCTACCCGCAATTCCTGGTGATGACCACATTATGGGCGCGCGACGACCGCACGGTGAAGGATCTGGGCGAGACCCTGTTTCTTGACTCCAGTACCCTCACCCCGCTGTTGAAGCGGCTGGAGAAATCAGGCCTCGTCACCCGCAATCGAAATCCCGCCGATGAGCGCCAGGTCCTGCTTCGCCTGACGAAGGAGGGGCACGCCTTGAAGAGCCGTGTGGCTCCCGTGTTCGACTGCATCGGGAAAGCCGTCGGTCTCGACGCTGAGACCGTCAGCAAGATCCGGGAAACGATTGCGTCCATCCGCGACAACATTCACAAGAAGAACAGGGAAGAGACCTGACGCCGCGCCCCGGTAGATCGATTTCCGTCGACAAGCCGATGGCATATTGTAGGATCCGTCTGCCGGCGCCCTGCCGCCGGCCCGCGCGATCGCCGGTGGCAGCCAAACGGCCAGGATTCCCGCGCCCGCAATATTGCCTGATCTCACGCAGGCGTGAATGCGCTGCCATTGCCATTTCGCCGTACTGAGGTACGTCAATCGTGTTTTCCATGAGGGAGGAGTTTCAATGGAATATCGTCTGCTCGGCCGTTCCGGCCTCAAGATTTCGACCTTGACCATGGGCACGATGACCTTCGGCGGCGTCGGCTGGGCGAAGATGGTCGGCGATCTCGGCGTCTCCGAGGCGAAGAAAATGATCGATATCTGCATCGATGCTGGCATCAACCTCATCGACACCGCCAACGTCTATTCGTCAGGCGAATGCGAAAATATCATCGGCGAGGCGCTCGCCGGCAAGCGGCCGCAGGGCGTGCTGCTCGCCACCAAAGCCCGCTTCGGCATGGGTGAAGGTCCGAACGACAGCGGTCTGTCGCGCTACCACCTGATCCGCGAATGCGAGGCGAGCCTGAAGCGCCTGAAAACCGATGTCATTGACCTCTACCAGGTGCATGAATGGGACGGCCAGACGCCGCTCGAAGAGACGATGGAAGCGCTCGACACCCTGATCCGGCAGGGCAAGGTGCGTTATGTCGGCTGCTCGAACTATTCCGGCTGGCACATCATGAAGGCTCTCGGGATCGCCAACGAACACCGCTACCAGCGCTTCGTCAGCCAGCAGATCCACTATACGCTGGAAGCCCGCGACGCCGAATATGAGCTGCTGCCGATCGCAATCGATCAGGGCCTCGGCGTGCTGGTCTGGAGCCCGCTCGCCGGCGGCCTGCTTTCCGGCAAACACCGCCGCAACCAGGCAGCCCCCGAAGGCACGCGCCAGTTCGCCGGCTGGACCGAGCCGCCGATCCGCGACGAGAACCGCCTGTGGAACATCGTCGAGACGCTGGTCGCGATCGGCGAGGAGCGCGGCGTCTCGGCCGCTCAAGTTGCGCTCGCCTGGCTGATCGGCCGCAAGGCGGTCACCTCGGTCATTATCGGCGGCCGCACCGAAGCCCAGTTCCGCGACAATATCGCCGCCGCCGAACTGAAGCTTACTGATGAGGAGCGCAAACGCCTCGACGCCGTCAGCCTGCCGCCGGTCCTCTATCCCTACTGGCACCAACTGAACACGGCGAGCGACCGGCTCAGCGAAGCCGATCTCGAGCTTTTCGGCCCGCACATCCAGCAATAAGTCGGCGCGACATCGCACGGCGAAAGACAAGCGTCACAAAATATGCACTCTCGCCGTGTTATCCTGCGACCCCGCTCAACCCGCGAGGTTCGCCATGCTGAAGAATTACAAGGTCCTGAAGGGCACGGCGAGCGCGCTCGCCCTCGATGACGACAACGATCCCCATATCGAGATCCGCATCGAGGCGAACGGCGTCAGCTACCGCATCGCGCTCAACGTCCGCTCCAAGGAATCGCCGCACGACCTGCTCTACGCCAACATCGTCGATTTCAAGCACGGGACGCTGACGGAGGCGCTTGAAGCCCTGCCGATGGGCCTGACCGATATCCGCAAAGACCGTCCGGAGCTCGCGATCGATTATGTCCGCGGCGGGCTGATCGAGCGCGAAGACATGAACGTCGCGCC
Source organism: Rhizobium sp. Pop5 (assembly GCF_024721175.1). Lineage (NCBI taxonomy): Bacteria > Pseudomonadati > Pseudomonadota > Alphaproteobacteria > Hyphomicrobiales > Rhizobiaceae > Rhizobium > Rhizobium sp. Pop5. The sequence goes on from NZ_CP099399.1 coordinate 2,422,043, forward strand.
CTTCCAGCTCTCCGGCCCGAAGAACGACCTTCGCGACTTCATCGAGCCGATCGTCCAGGAAGGCATCGCCGACTCCGACGTGCATTTCTACGCCTTCGGCGAGGCCTGGGGGCCCGAGAACAACAAGCCGGACGAATATTTCCACTTCGAGCCGGGCAACGGCATCCACGACATCCATATGAACCAGGGCGACAATGGCGGCTTCAAGGCCACCAACGGCCCGAACCAGGATGGCGCGCTGCTCGTCCATTTCACCGACACCGGCGAATGGGCGGCGATCTTCCTCTGCTTCCAATCGCAGAACTGGAACACCGATGCGGCGACCGGCCATCCCGTCGCCGAGGACCGCGGCGGCCAGGGCCGCGGCGAAGGCACACGCCGGCCGCAGCCTGTCGTCGCCTCCTCGCTGCGTATCATCGCCGCGCTGATCAACCCGGTAAACGGCGCAGGCGGCGTGGAAGCCGAAACGGTGACGCTGATCAACCGCTCCGACATGGCGGTAGCCCTCGACGGCTGGAAGCTGGAGGATGACAACGGCCGCACGCAGACGCTGTCGGGATCGCTCGCCGCAGGCGAGCTGCGCACGATCGCGCTCAACGCCGCAGCCGGCGGCCCGCAACTCGCCAACAAGGGCGGCGACATCATCCTGCGCAACACCGACGGCGCCGTGGCCGACCGCGTCGGCTACGGCAAGAGCGAGACGGCGAACGAGGGTTGGACGACGATCTTTTGATTGGTGTTCCCTCTCCTCCCTCATTCCTGTGACGAGCACAGGAGGGATGAGAGGGCGTGCCGTGCAGCCCCCTCATCTGCCTGCCGGCATCTTCTCCCCGCTGGGGAGAAGCGGAATCGTGGCAGCGTTTCGCACTTCTTGAAGAAGAGCGTCTTGCCCCTCTTCTCCCCAGCGGGGAGAAGGTGGCCCGAAGGGTCGGATGAGGGGGCTGCACGGCACAACGGTTATCGTTGCCCCCACTCCCGACACTCACCCGCCGATCTCGTCAGCAATCAACTTGCCTAGCCGGCCGATCCCATCCTCGATCATCTGCTCATTGGCGCAGGAGAAGCTGACACGGAAGGTGTTGGCGCCGGAGCCGTCGGCGAAGAAGGCCTTGCCAGGCACGAAGGCGACCTTGGCGGTTTCGAGCGATTTCGCCAGCAGCTTGGCGCCGTCCATGCCTTCCGGCAGCGTGATCCAGATGAACATGCCGCCTTCAGGCTTCGTCCAGCTCGTGCCCTCAGGCATGTACTTTTCCAGCGCCGCCAGCATGCAGTCGCGGCGGTGGCTATACACGGCCTTGATCTTGGCGACCTGCTTGTCGAAGCCGCGCACGGCGACATCCGATATCGCCATCTGGTTGATCGTCGAGGAATGCAGGTCGGCCGCCTGCTTCATCAGCACCAGCTTGCGGATGACGGGCGCATTGGCGACGATGAAGCCGACGCGAAGGCCGGGTGCCAGCGTCTTGGAAAAGCTGCCGCAATAGATCGTGCGCGTATTGTTGATATGGCCCTTGTCGGCGATTTCAAGCGCCAGGATCGGCGGGATCGGATCGCCGTCGTAACGTAGCGACTGGTAGGCCGCATCCTCGATGACGGCGATATCGAGCTCTTCGGCAAGCGCCAGCACCTTCCTGCGGCCGGCGAGATCGACGGTTTCTCCTGTGGGATTGGAGAAATCGGTGGAGAGATAGGCGAACTTCACCTTGCCGCCGGCAGCGGACGCGGCGACGCGATAGGACTCAGGCGTCCGGTTGCCGCTCGGCGTCAGCTGGTCGTAGGCCGGCTCATAGGCGTTGAAGGCCTGCAGCGCGCCGAGATAGGTCGGCCAGGTCACGAGCGCGGTATCATCAGGCGACAAGAAGAGCTTGCCGAGATAATCGAGCCCCTGCTGCGAGCCGGAGACGATGAAGACATTGTCGAGATCGCAGGGGATGCCGAGCGCACCCATCTGCCCGACCAGCCATTCCCGCAGCGGCTTGTAGCCTTCGGAAACCGAATATTGCAGAGCCGAGTTGACGGCCGAACCATCGAAAATATCCGCGTATGCCTGCTTGAATTCCTTGTCCGGAAACAGCGCCGGGTCCGGAATGCCGCCGGCAAAGGAGATGATGTCGGGCCGGTCGAGAAGTTTCAGAAGCTCGCGGATTTCCGAAGCGCGCATACGGGAAGAGCGCGTCGCAAACATTGCGTCCCAATTCAGCATGGAGGTTTCCTCTTATTTTCTAAAGCGCGTCGCGATCTTTCAGATTCGCTCTTCGCGCCTTAGGTCTTTGTTTTTACGCATGTCGTTCTCGCAAAACCGCTGCACACTTTTGCGCGACATGCTCCAATATCCGCAGCTGATCACGCGGGGAAATTTATGTCAACAATACTGACCTATTTTTTTGTTACCGTGACAAAGTTTGAAGATCCGGCATTCGAAAGCCCCAGCCAATTGGACAGACGTTGGAGGTTTCACGCAAATGGCCCAGCCTGTTGCGTGAAAATTTGCCGGTTCGAGCGGCTATTCCTCTGCTCAAAAAGCCGAAACCGACCGATTCAGTCCTTTCCAAAACCGGCCTGGGGGCAGTAGTGTGCGCGCCATTATTCAATGGACTATCAAGGTGCCAGCATGACCGCGACGTCGACTTCTCCTGAAATCACAATCGAATTCCATAAGTCTCCCGTTCCCGACGCCGACCGCATCAAGGCACTGGAAACACCCGGATTCGGCAAGATCTTCACCGATCACATGGTCCTGGCACGCTGGACGGCCGACAAGGGCTGGCACGATGCGAAGGTGACGCCGCGCCGCCCCCTGGAACTCGATCCGGCAAGCGCCGTGCTGCATTACGCGCAGGAAATCTTCGAAGGCATGAAGGCCTACAAGGCCGATGACGGCCGCATCCTGCTCTTCCGGCCGGAAGAAAACGCCCGCCGCTTCGCGCAGTCGGCAGCCCGCATGGCCATGCCGGAAGTCCCGGAAGAGCTTTTCCTGAAGGCCGTCGAAGAGCTGGTGCGTGTCGACAAGAACTGGATACCCTCGGGCGACGCCAGCCTTTATCTCCGCCCCTTCATGTTCGCCAACGAGGCATTTCTCGGCGTTCGTCCGGCGCAGGAATATATCTTCTGCATCATCGCTTCTCCGGTCGGGGCCTACTTCAAGGGCGGCGCGAAAGCCGTCTCCCTTTGGGTCGAGACCGAATACACCCGCGCGGCCAGCGGCGGCACCGGCGCTGCGAAATGCGGCGGAAACTATGCAGCCAGCCTGGTGGCGCAAGCGGAAGCCGCGAAGAAGGGCTGCGATCAGGTCGTCTTCCTGGATGCGGCGGAGCATCGCTGGGTCGAGGAACTCGGCGGCATGAACGTCTTCTTCGTGATGAACGATGGATCGGTCGTGACCCCGCCGCTCGGCGGCACGATCCTGCCGGGCATTACCCGGGCCTCCGTCATCATGCTCGCAGAAGAACGGGGCTTGCGCGTCGAGCAGCGTCCCTACTCCTTCACCGAATGGCAGGCCGACGCCGCCAGCGGCAAGCTCGTCGAAGCCTTCGCTTGCGGCACGGCCGCAGTCCTTGCGGGCATCGGCCTGGTTCGACATGCCGGCGGCGAGTTTCTGGTCGGGGACGGACAGACCGGCAAGCTGACCAGCGAACTGCGTCAGCAGCTCGTCAGCCTGCAGAAGGGCGTAACGAACGATGAGCACGGCTGGACGCGCCTCATCACGGCCTGACCTCCAGACCTTCCACTGAAATGGCGGCGCCGACACCGGCATGGTGGGCGCCGGCCTCGGCCTCGCCCGTCGCGCGGCCGAAATATCCGCAGCCTTGAAGCTCGCCAACGCCGATGCGATCATCTATGCGACGGCCGAGCACCACAATGCCGATATCTTGACATGCGATGCCCATTTCAAGGGTCTCGAGCGCGTCCTCTACATCGACGAAAAAGACTGACCCGCATGTGACCCAAGTGCTCGACGGCGGCGGTTAACGCTTTTATCACAGTCGGGGGAATGGTAATCTGGCATTGGGGATAGCTGGTACCAGCATGGGCGGACGGCACCGAATTCAATGGCGAAAATGACGATCTCGCTTCCGGATCACCTGGCGGACTACGTCGCGCGCCGTGTCGCAAGCGGCCGATACGACAGTGCCGACACATTCCTGGCGGAGCTCGTTCTGAAGGATCAGGACCACCGTAAGCTCGACGACGACGAACTGCGCGACATTCTGAGGCTGGCCGAGGAGAGCGGCGTCAGCGACCGGCGCATCCCCGATATCCTGATGGAAACGAAGGCGAAACTGCGTGACAGCTACCTATAGCCTGACCCGAACCGCAGACGCCGTGCTCTCGGGCATCGACGAATATGCCTGTCTGCATTTCGGCGAGGCGCAGGCCGATGCCTATCTTCTCGATTGGGACAGGATCTTCGTGCTTCTTTCGCGCGTGCCTTCCATGGGAGACGAATGCGAAGAGCTCGGCGCCGGCCTTCGCCGCCTTCTCCACATGCGCCATGTCGCCTTCTATCGCGAAATACCCGATGGCATCCTCGTCCTCGACATTATCGGCGCGGACCGGCTTCCCGAACAGCACCTTCAATCCAGCCGACGATCCCGCCGGGCCGACCCGCATGCCTGATGACAGCACCGCCACCTTTTACCGGGAAAACGCCGAGACCTATGCCGGCCGGGCGCGGAGCCTGCCGAAACAGACGCTAGACGCCTTCCTGGCCGGGCTTGTGCCGGGTGCAGCAATCCTCGAACTCGGCTGCGGCGGCGGGCAGGACAGCGCCTATATGCTATCGCAAGGCTTCGACGTGACGCCGACCGACGGCTCGGCCGAACTGGCAAGGCAGGCCGAGGCACGGATCGGCCGACCCGTCAGGGTCATGCTGTTCCAGGACCTCGACGCCGAAGGTGCCTATGACGGCGTCTGGGCGCATGCGAGCCTCCTTCATGTCCCCCGGTCCGAACTGCCCGACGTCTTCGCCCGCATCCGTCGCGCCCTGAAAACAGGCGGCCTGCTCCACGCAAGCTTCAAAGCCGGGAAAGCCGAGGGCCATGACGGCCTCGGGCGCTATTACAACTACCCTTCCGCCGAATGGCTGTCGGAGCTTCTGACGAAAGGCGGCTGGCGCAACCTTGCCATCGGCGAACACGACGGCAGCGGCTATGACGACAAGCCGACCCACTGGCTGACGGTGAGCGCAAGACGCTGAAAACAGCGCTTTCTGCCCTGAAGGCGCGGCCCAGCGCTCGTCTGACGGCCCCTATTGCCGTCCTTTCGAAGGCGTGGCAATTTAGCACTAGGGCGGCGTCCAACCGCACAGATATTACGTGATGCTACAGGCTTCGCTACGCGCCACCTGCTAGAATCCACTCTTGAGATGCGCATTCTCCCCAGGCGATAACTGGAACGCGTGCATGCTAAAACGTAGTGTCCTCCTCGTTCTCCTTCTTCTGACAAGTTGTGGACATCCCAATGGCGTCATGACGCCGGTTCCGCTTTCGGCTTCCACTACCCCAACGTCCAAAGTGGCAATGCTGGTGGCTACCACGCGCGAACCATCGGGCGACCCGGCCACGCTGTTCAACGGCGAGCGCAGCTCCAAGCCGCATCTGACGCAGATCACCGTCTCGATCCCGCCGAAACGCGAGCCGGGCACGGTGCAGTGGCCCAAGCGTCTTCCGCCAGATCCCGCAACGGATTTCGCCGTGACCAATGTCCAGCAGATCGACACGATCGCCGAAGGCAGAAAATGGTTCGGGCAGCACGTGGTCGGCGGTCACGCGCTGGTCTTCATCCACGGCTTCAACAACACCTACGAGGATTCCGTCTTTCGGCTGGCGCAGATCGTGCACGACAGCAAGATGCAGGCGACGCCGGTGCTGTTCACCTGGCCGTCGCGTGCTGCGATCACGGCATACCAATACGACAAGGAAAGCACGAACTATTCGCGCACGGGATTGGAGCAGGCTCTGCGCACGCTGGCCGCCGACCCCGATGTCAAGGACATCACCATCCTGGCGCATTCGATGGGAACATGGCTTGCCATGGAATCGCTGCGGCAGATGGGCATACGCGACGGCCATGTGAATCCGAAAATTCGCAATGTGATCCTCGCCTCGCCCGATATCGATATTCAGGTCTTCGCCAAGCAGTTCGTCGAAATGGGCCAGCCGCATCCTAAGTTCACGATCTTCGTCTCCCAGGACGACAAGGCCCTTGCCCTTTCGAGCTTCATCACCGGCCGCGTCTCCCGTCTCGGCTCGATCAATCCGGCGGAAGAGCCCTATCGCTCCAAGCTCGAGAAAGCCGGCATCACCGCCATCGACCTGACGAAGGTGAAGTCAGGCGACGGGCTCAACCACGGCAAGTTCGCCGAAAGCCCCGAGATCGTCCAACTCATCGGCCAGCGCCTGATGACCGGCCAGACGCTGACAGATTCGAAGGTCACGCTCGGCCAGGGCATCACGGCCGTGGTCGGCGGGACGGTTACGAATATCGGCACTGTGGCAGCCACCGCCGTCGCGGTCCCGGCCACGATCATCGAGCAGCCGCTGATGCAAAGGGGGAAGCCGCAGCCGGCCGGCGATACGCTTGGCGGCGACCTGAAGCCGCAGCCGCTGACGCAATAGGGAGAACCGGCATGAAACGGATTCTGTCTTTCATCGCCGGACTTCTCCTCGCATTCAACGCCATGGCGCAGGCGCCCGCGGCCGCGCCGCAACAGAAGATCGACGAACTCGTCCGGCTTCTTCAGGACCCAGATGTGCAGGCCTGGCTCAACAGCCGAAAGGAGGCCGGAGCACCTGCAGCGAGCCCGGCTTCCTCAGCAAGCCCGGCTTCGGCGGCAGGCGCTTCCAATCCGGCCGACTCCAATCTGGCCGACTGGGAGACCGCTGCACGGGCGCACGTTCATGAGATCATCGCTGCGATACCGGCGATACCGGCCGAAGTGGCGGCCGCCGCCGTCAGGGCGCGGCAGGATGCCACAAGCCGGGGCTACGCGCCGGTCTTCGTCATCTTCGGCGGGCTGGTCGCTCTCGGTCTTCTCGCCGAGGCACTCTACGGCAGGCTGGTGGCGCGCCGCGAGACGCTGCTTGGACGCCTGGCCCCGGTCGGCATCTTCGCGGGCGCCATGGCGATCGTCTTCTTCGCGGTGGACTGGCCGCCTCTCGCCCGCGTCACGCTGCTCGCCTATCTCTCCGCCTTCATCCTGTTTCGCCTGGCGATCGTTTGTCTGTCGGCAGCCGATATCGCGGCACCCTTGCGCGTGCGGCTGACAATCATTTTCGGCGTCGTCTGTCTGGCGGCTGCGACGGCGGCCGTCGGCAAACCGCTTGGCGTTCCGCCTGTAGTCACCGGTGCGATCAGCTACTGTTTCTCCGTCGTCGGACTCATCCTCGCAATCGAGGCCGTGTGGGCCACCTCGCAGCGATCCCGGACGTGGAAAGCCGCCGTGGCCGCATTCCTTGTCGTGCTGTGGCTGATCTGGTGCGTCAACATGAGAGGCCTTTTCTGGATTGGTATCTATGCGCTTGTCCTGCCGTCGATCCTCAGTACGACGGGGCGCATCGCAGGCTCTTTCATCAGCGACCCCGCCAGCCTTCGCGGCATCCTGATCGTCAGAGGCGCACGCGCTGTGGTCATCGCGCTCGCCGTGGCGTGGCTCGCGCTCGTCTGGCAGCTCAATCCGGATACGCTCGGCCAGCGCGATCCCTTCGCCGTCGCATTGTTCTATGGCGGACTGAAGAGCGTCCTGATCCTCGTCTGCGCCGATCTTCTCTGGCAGCTGGCAAAAGGCTGGATCGATCGAACGCTGCGCGTGGCGACCGACACGACGTCTCTCGCACCGGCCGACGCCGCAAGGCGGGCGCGGTTCCGCACGCTTCTTCCGATCTTCCGCAATGCGCTCGCCGTCCTCGTCGCTGTTATGGCGGGACTGATCGTGCTGGCGCAGCTCGGCGTGCAGATCGGACCGCTGATCGCCGGCGCCGGCATCTTCGGCGTCGCCATCGGCTTCGGCTCGCAAACCCTCGTCAAGGATGTCATCAGCGGCGTGTTCTACATGCTGGATGACGCCTTCCGCGTCGGCGAATACATCCAGGCCAAGGACTACAAGGGAACCGTGGAAGGCTTCAGCCTCCGTTCGGTTCGGCTGCGTCACCATCGCGGTCCGGTGTTCACCGTGCCCTTCGGCGAACTCGGCGCCGTCGAGAATATGAGCCGCGATTGGGTCATCGACAAGTTCAGGATCACGGTCGGCTTCAACACCGATATCGAGAAGGCGCGCAAGCTGACCAAGAAAGTCGGCGCCGAACTTCAGGAGGATGCCGAACTCGGCAAGCTCTTCATCGAGCCCTTGAAAATGAAAGGCGTCGAGGAATTCGCCGACTACGGGATCGTCCTGAGCTTCGCCATGACCACCGTCCCCGGCATGCAGACCTTTGTGCGCCGCAAGGCCTACGCCAAGATCCGCGAAGTGTTCCTGGCCAACGGCATCGCCTTCGCCCAACCGACGGTGCAGGTCGGAGGCGACGACAAGGACGGCAGCGCGGCCGCGGCTGCCCAGGCGATCCGAGCCCAGCAGGCGAGTGCGGCGACGCCGGCGAAGTGAAGTGGTGGCGGAGCTTCAGGCGAGGTCGTTGACGCGTGATCGCCATCAGCGAAGAGCAAGCGGCCGCTGAAGCCCGGCGCCGCGCCATTCATTGTCATGCGCGCTGGCCAGGCACGGCTCCTGCCCTGCACAAAAGGCTCTGAGTGGACCTGGAGTTGACCCAATCCGCAAAACTTTGACTATCACATTTTCCTGGTCATCGGGGTCGCGATTGCGTTCTTATCTTACCAATCCGTATGTTGCGGCCAGCGCCCCCTGTCCGCTAGACTCACCCCTCCACTGACGCACGAACGACCCAACCGATGAAAATCCTGCTTATCGAGGACGACCCCAAGACGTCGGACTATGTCTCCAAGGGCTTCTCGGAGGCGGGGCATGTCTGCGATGTGTTCGCCGATGGTCGCGACAGCCTCTTTCAGGCGCAGCGGGAAGCCTATGACGTCATCGTCGTCGACCGTATGCTTCCCGGCCTCGACGGGCTTGCGATCGTGCGCTCCCTGCGCGCCGCCAGGATCGGCACGCCTGCTCTGTTTCTGACATCGATCGGCGGCGTGGACGATCGGGTCGAGGGGCTGGAAGCGGGAGGTGACGACTATCTCGTCAAGCCTTTTGCCTTCTCCGAGCTTCTCGCCCGCGTGAACGCGCTCGGCCGCCGGCCGCCGGTGCAGGAGCAGAAGACCGTTCTGAAGGTTGCCGATCTTGAGCTCGATCTCATCCGGCGGGAGGCCCGCCGCGCCGGGCAGGTCATCGAGCTGCAGCCGCGCGAATTCACCTTGCTCGAGGTGCTGATGCGCGGCGAAGGCCGCGTCATCACCAAGACGATGCTGCTGGAGCGGGTCTGGGACTTCCACTTCGACCCGAAGACCAGCGTCGTCGAGACGCATATCAGCCGGCTGAGGGCGAAGGTCGACAAGCCGTTCCAGACGCAGCTTCTCCACACGGTCCGCAATACCGGATACAGCCTGCATGCGCCTCGCTAAGCTGCCCAGGAGCACGCCGTTCCGGCTTGCCGTCACCTTCGGCGTCCTCTTCGTCGTCACTTTCATTTTCAGCGGCGCGATCATGTACCACATGCTGCGCGGCGGCCTCGAGCGCGACCTGGAGCAATCGCTCCACGAGATGAACTCGCTGATCGCCTCGGCCTACGAGGCGCACGACACCGAGGACCTCGTCAACACGCTGAACAATTATGCGAGCTTCCAGTCGACCTCCGACGGGCTCTATTCACTGACGGACGCCAGCGGCCGCAAACTTGCCGGTAATTTCGCCGCACCCAGCATCCCGAACGGCGTCTATACCGTCACATCGAGGGACGTTGGGCTGAAGGGCCACGAGCGCTACCGGATGCAGGTCTCCAAGATCGGCCCCTATACGCTTGTCGTCGCCGAAAACTTCAACGATGTCGACGAAATGCTGAGGATCGTCCTCGTGAGCTTCGAATGGGCGGCCGCGATCGTCGTGACGACGGCCATCGGCGGCGGCGTCTTTCTTGCCGCGCGTGCCCAGGCGAGACTGGACAGGGTCGCCCGCACCATGAACGACGTCTCGCACGGCGAGCTTCAGGCCCGCATCCCGGTCAGCGGAAACGGCGACGATCTCGACGCGGTGGCAATCCAGATCAACGCGGCGCTGGAGCGGCTCCAGACATTGGTCGAGAGCATGCGGCAGGTGAGCGCCGACATCGCCCACGATCTCAAGACCCCGCTCAACAGACTGCGCCTGACGCTGGATGCTGCGGCGGCGCGAAACGACCGGCAGCTCGACGTTTCCACCCTCCTCGACGAGGCGAGAAGCGAGAGCGACCGGATCAACGCGACTTTCGAGGCGCTCCTGCGCATCTCCCAGATCGAGGCCGGCGCCCGCAGGGAGCGTTTCCAGGCGACCGATATCGACGATGTGCTTGCCGTCATTTCCGAAGTCTATGCCGACGTCGCGGAAGACGCCGGCCAGTCTCTGGCCATCTCCGGCCACAGTCCGGCGGTCGTCTGGGGCGACCGCGATCTGCTGACGCAGATGATCGCCAATCTCGTGGAGAACGCCATCAATCACTGCCCGGCCGGAACGGTCACCACGCTGTCGCTTCGATGCCGGGACAATCGCGCCATCTTGACGGTCGCCGACAATGGCCCGGGTATTCCCGCCGAAGAGCGGGACAAGGTCTTCCGCCGCCTCTACCGCCTCGACAAGAGCCGGACGACGACGGGAAGCGGCCTTGGCCTCAGCCTGGTCAAGGCGATTGCCGACCTGCACTCGGCTGAGATCGTCGTGGGAGACAACCATCCCGGCCTCATGATTTCGATAGGCTTCCCGCTGCTGCCGGCCCATCTTTCTGGCCTCTCATCCTCCACGCCACGAGCCGGATGAAGCGGGCCGCAAACCGGCGCGCCTCAGCCGCCGCGCGATACGGCAGGACGCTCCATGGCCGGCGGCGGCGGCCAATCCGGTAGGTCGAGAGGCCCGCCTGTATCTGCGAATGCGCGTCCGCCCGCTGGCTCACCGGAACCGGATCGACGAAGCAGGCCCTGAGCCCCTCGTCGAACTCCAGATCGAGCGCGATATCGTAGGGCAGCCGCATCGGAAGAAGCATATCGGCAATCCAGCCGGCGGCCTTGCGATTGACGAGATAGGCGCCCGATCCCTTCTCGCGGGTGAGCGCGATCGCCAGCGAGCGGGAGGCCGTCAGCGGCGTCACCCTATGCTTGCGTCCGCGGTTCACGGTGGAAAGACGCAGGATATCCCAGGATTCCTTACGCTCGAGCGCGGCGGCGAGCACCTCGGCGAAGTCGTCGTCGATGTCGAGGTCGTCTTCGAGAATGAGAGCGAATTCGCCGTCGCTGGCAAGGAACTTCCGCGCGCACTCGACATGGCTGAGATAGCAGCCGATCTCGAAGGGATTCGGCCTGCGGCCGTGCCGGCGCAGATAGGATTTCGCGTCGAAATCGCGACGCGGCAAGGCAATCGCCACGCCGTCGAAAGCCGCGACGCGCTCGAATTCGATACCGATCTCTGCGAGCAGGCGCTCCATTCGAAACCGGCGGATCTCCGCCCGGTCGAGATTGATGAGGTAGGTCTTGATCCGCAGGCTGACCGGATGAACGGCCGAAACGACATCGGCAGCTGTGGCACGCATATTCATGGAGAACTGGCCTCGACTTGGGTAGTTACGATTGCACCCAAGCCTGCGCCCGAAAACTCACCGGGACTTCGCCCGAACTATACAATTTCGTAAAGCGCGCCCGTCTCTGGCGATCCGGCAAGTGCGGGCCAGGCCTTCAAATCCGAGAATGACGGGTTGAGATGGCGTCCGGCAACGGCTATCTCAGGCAAACCTCAGGCGGGTCCTCCGCAAAAGACAAGGCCACAGCTTCATGATCCCAGATTTCCTCGTCACCCATTCCGGTGGCTTCCATGCCGACGAGTTGCTGTCGAGTGTCATCCTGACCCGGCTTTTCCCCCAGGCGCGCATCGTCCGCAGCCGGGCGCCGGAATGGATCACACCGGGTGGAGACCGCATCATCTACGATGTCGGCGGCGCCTATGACGCAGAGGCGGGGATTTTCGATCACCATCAGCGCGGCGCGCCGCTCAGGGAAGATGGCCAGCCCTACAGTTCGTTCGGGCTGATCTGGAAACACTATGGCCGTGATTATCTGGCCGCCGCAGGGCTTCCCGAAGAGCATATCGGGCTCGTGCACGCCTCCTTCGATGCAAGCTTCGTGCTGCCGATCGATCTAACGGACAATGGCGCGCTCAGCCCCTCCGGGCCGCTGGCCGGCCTCACCCTGCCCGCGCTGCTGGAAACACTGAAGCCGGTTTTCGACGATCGCGGTCCCGAGGCCGACGATCGCGCCTTCCACGCGGCACTTACCGTCGCCCGCAGCTTCGTCGAGGCGAAGATCGCCCAGAGCGCCGCGAAATTGCGGGCCGAGGCGCTCGTGCATCGGGCAATCCTCGATAACGGCGAAGGGCGCGTTCTCGAACTGCCAACCGGAATGCCTTTCCGTCCTGCGATCGTGAAGGCCGGCGCCGACCATCTGCTTTTCGTCGTCCACCCGCGCGAAAAGGATTGGTGCGTGACCGGCATCCGCCGCACCGACGAAGGCTTCGAGCTGAGGGCGGATCTGCCGGCGGCCTGGGCTGGCCTCACCAATGGCGAACTGGAGGCCGTCTGCGGCGTCGGCGGCGCAAGCTTCTGCCATAACGGCCGCTTCATCGCCGCCGCGAGGACCCGAGAGGCGGCGCTCGCCATGGCCAAGCTTGCCGTCGAGGAAGCCGTTTCCGGCGGAAAAGCCTGATAGCGTCCGTCACGTCCCTGGCAACGTGACCCGGAGATGCCGCAATCATTGCGCTATCGCCCCCTTCCCGGTCGCTGACTGGCTGTATAGTTTCATCGGCGCTAACGCCCAAATGAGAGGTTTCCTGTGAGTGTCGGCCTGATTGCCCTTCTTGATGATGTCGCAGCGCTTGCCAAGGCTGCGGCCGCTTCTCTCGACGATGTGGTTGCCCAGGCCGGCAAGGCCGGCGCAAAAGCCGCCGGCGTCGTGATCGACGACACTGCCGTCACGCCGCGCTATGTCACCGGCTTTTCGCCCGCACGCGAATTGCCGATCATTGCAAAAATCACGCTCGGCTCGCTCAAGAACAAGATCCTGTTCCTCCTGCCGGCCGCGCTGATCCTGAGCCTTGTCCTGCCTCAGGCCATCACGCCGCTGCTGATGCTCGGCGGGCTTTACCTCTGCTACGAGGGCGCCGAAAAAGTCTACGAGCTTGTCTTTCCCCATGCCGCGCACGCCCACGAGGCCGAGCTCGATGTGGGCAGCGTCGATCCGAAGGCCTTCGAGGATGAGAAGGTGGCAGGCGCCGTCCGGACCGACTTCATCCTGTCGGCCGAGATCATGGCGATCACCCTGGGTTCGGTTCCCGAAGCGGGCCTTGCAATGCAGGCGCTGGTGCTCGCCATCGTCGGCATTGCGATCACCGCCGGCGTCTATGGCGTCGTCGCCTTGATCGTCAAGGCTGACGATTTCGGGCTCTGGCTCGCCCGGCGCGCGCCTTCGTCCCCAGCGGGCGCTCTTCCCCGCATGTTCGGCCGCGGCCTCGTGCAGGGCATGCCTTATCTGTTGAAAGTGCTGGGCGCGGTCGGGACGGCAGCGATGATCTGGGTCGGCGGCGGCATCATCGTACATGGCGCCGAGGAGTTCGGGTTCGGCTGGCCGAGCCATCTTCTCCATGATGCCGGCGAAAGTGCCGCCCATGCGCTCCCGGCCTTTGCCGGATTGGTGTCCTGGCTGGTTCAAGCCGCAGGCTCCGGCCTCATCGGCATCGCCATCGGATTGGCGGCGATCCCTGCCGTCAGCTTTGCCGTGGTGCCCGCATGGCGGTGGTGCTCGACACGCATCCGCAAGATCAGGGCCGCATAAGATAAAAACCAAAGCGCGCCGCATGAACCAGGTTCGATGCGGCGCGCTTCGGAAAGTGCTTAGTTCACGCTCTTGTCGACCAGCTTGTTCTTGCCGATCCAGGGCATCATGCCGCGCAGCTTGGCGCCGACTTCCTCGATCTGGTGGCTGTCGTTGTTGCGGCGGATGCCCTTGAAGCGGGCCGCACCCGAACGGTATTCCTGCATCCACTCGGAGGTGAACTTGCCGGTCTGGATGTCCTTCAGGACGCGCTTCATCTCAGCCTTGGTTTCTTCGGTGATGATGCGCGGACCGGTGACGTATTCGCCCCACTCGGCCGTGTTGGAGATCGAGTAGTTCATGTTGGCGATGCCGCCTTCATAGATCAGGTCGACGATCAGCTTCACTTCGTGCAGGCACTCGAAATAGGCCATCTCAGGCGCGTAACCGGCTTCGGTGAGCGTTTCGAAACCGGCGCGGATGAGCTCGACGAGACCGCCGCAGAGAACGACCTGTTCGCCGAAGAGGTCGGTTTCGCACTCTTCGCGGAAGTTGGTTTCGATGATGCCGGAACGGCCGCCGCCGACGCCGCAGGCGTAGGAGAGAGCGAGTTCAAGCGCGTTGCCGGAAGCGTTCTGGTGAACGGCAACGAGGCAGGGAACGCCGCCGCCCTTCTGGTATTCGCCGCGAACCGTGTGGCCCGGGCCCTTCGGCGCGATCATGACGACGTCGACCGAAGCCTTCGGCTCGATCAGGCCGAAGTGAACGTTGAGGCCGTGAGCGAAGGCAATCGCAGCGCCGTCACGAATGTTCGGAGCGATGTCGGCCTTGTAGATGTCGGCCTGCAGTTCGTCCGGGGTTGCCATCATCATCAGGTCGGCCCAGCCGGCAGCTTCGGCAACCGTCATGACCTTGAAGCCGTCGGCTTCGGCCTTCTTGACTGTGGGCGAACCGGCCTTGAGAGCAATGACGAGGTTCTGGGCGCCGCTATCCTTGAGGTTCAGCGCATGGGCACGGCCCTGCGAGCCGTAGCCGATGACGGCGACCTTCTTGGCCTTGATGAGGTTGAGATCGGCATCACGATCGTAATAGACGCGCATTTGAAGTTCCTTCCCTTGTGCTTGTCTTGTTGACTGTCAAAAAAGCGGGTTAGCCGAGAACCGGCATTTCCGCCAGAACCTTGTCCGTGCCGTAGAGCCGGAGGAAGGCGGTCACCGCCCTCTCCGCCTGGCGCGCGGTATCCTTGAGGCCGGGTTCACCGAGCAGCATGCGCACATGCAGATCGGAAACGACAAGGCCGTAAAGCGTGTGATAGGCTTCGTCGGCATCGGAAAACCGTAGGAGCCCTGCCCTTTTTCCGGCATCGATCAGCGCCATGGCGCGGCGGTCGATCTGCCGGCGGCCGCGTTCGAGCAGAAGCTTGCCGAGCTTGGAGCCGTCGCGGTTGGACTGGCCGATCGCCAGCCGGTTCAGCGCCAGCGAGACGTCGCCGGCCAGAACCTCCAACAGGTCGCGTGCGAAGATGACGACGTGGTCATGCAGGCTTGCCGCCGTCAGCCGCTCGCCGTTGCGCTCGAAGGTGCGCACCTTGCTCGCCTGGTAGGCGATCATCGCCGACAAGAGGCCGTCGCGGTCGCCGAACCACTTGTAGAGGCTTTCCTTGGAGCAATTGGCGGCGCGCGCAACCCCCGAGGTCGTCAGCGCCTTCTCGCCGCCATCGACGAGCAACCGCAGCGCCTGCTCCAGAACGGCGTTCTGGCGCGGCGAAAATTCGCTCGGCTCTGCGGTATCGACGGACACGGTCATGGCTCCCAGATAAGTACCGTACGGTACGGTTCGTGAGCTTTATGATGCAAACCGATCGGGCCGTCAAGAAGCGGCGACAGATTTTTATGACCGATATCGCCGGGAAATACCAGAATTGCAAGGCGCGCCTGCCGGGGAATCGCATAATGTCGCGCCACGCCATTTGCCCCGGGGAGCCTTCCATGCCGCGCCTGCCTGCCGCCCTTCTCCTAGCCGGAACGCTGCTGCTCGCAACGACGCCGCTTGCCGCCGGCGCCTTCGCCCAGACGGACAACGAGGTCTATAACAAGATCGAGGAGTTGCACGGCGATGCCACCGGCTTCGACCGGCCGCTGCGCCAGCTCGTTCAGGCGATGCGCTCGGGCGACGCCGAGGCCATCGCCGGCCTTGCCGAATACCCGCTGACCGTCAAGGCGAACGGCGAGACCTACGATGTCGAGAACGCCGAGGATTTCGTCGAGAATTTCGACGATCTGGTGACGCCGGAGACCCGCAGCGCCGTCGGGCGTCAGCAATACAAGGATCTCTTCGTCAGCAGCGATGGCGTGATGATCGCCAACGGCGCCGTCTGGATGGGTGCGGTCTGCGAAGACGACGCCTGCCAGGACAGCCATTGGGCGATCATCGCCATCAACAATTGAAATCCGGCGACGGGGAACAGCCAATGAAATACCGGATATCAGCCGCAATCATCGCCGCAGCCCTCGCCATCGCGGCGAACGCACAGGCCGCGGAGACGCGCTGCGGCTGGATCGAGAACCCGACGCCTGCCAACTGGTGGCTAGAGGATGCGGAAAGCACCTGGACGATCATGACCCAGGGCGAGGATGCCGATGCGGTGGAAGGCATGGACCTGATCCCTGACATATCCGAGCATGATTACGTCAGCACCAACGGCAGTTACGGCTATGCCTGCGCCTGCATGAGCGTGGAGACCGACGGCAAGGACCGCATCACGAAAATCCTCTCCTTCCGCCAACTGAAGCTCGCCAAATGCCGCAATGACAAGGCGCTGAAACTTCCCGGCTGACCGGAGCGTGAATCGAAAAACAGAGAGCAGGCAGCCTACGACGCCGCAGCGCAGCCGCCGGTCGGCGGAGCTTCTTCCTGCATCGTCTTGTCGATCGCGTATAGCTTCGCGAAACCGGCATCCTCGATGAGCGTCAGGCCCTCTGGCATGACGTTGCCGACGTAGAAGTCGGGAATATCGGCATTCGCGACCAGGACAAAATCGAACCGCCTGCGCCAATCCGACAGATAAGGCGCGTAGTCTCTGTACTCCCGCATCACCGAAGGGCATGAAAGCACGCCGATCGGCGGCAGGTTGCCTTCCGGAACCGCGATCTCGGACCACGGCGGCAGCACGGAGAGCGGCTGCTTGCCTTTGGCCGTGAAAAGCGTCGGCACGAAAGCATGCGACAAGGGCACGGCAAGCGTCGGCAGATGCCGGAATGTATCCAGCCCCCAGGCAAAATGCCGGCTGGAATGTGCGAGGTCGTTGATCGCCACAGGTTCGTGCCCGAGAGGCAGGATGGCTGCGCCGGCCGGCACTTTTTTCAGTACGGTCTCGACGGCGGCGACGTCCTTCTGCGCCAGCCACCAGTTCCAGCCGATCCAGCCGGTTCGGCCGAAGACCGCGAGATTGACGACGAGCGCCAGCAACAGCGCCTGCCGGCGCGTCAGATTAGCAAAGGGGCACACCATCGCCATGGCGACGAGCGCCGTCATGATTGGAAAGCGCCAGCTGACCCATCCAGTGCCGAGCATATGGCGCGGCGAAACGCAGGAGAGCAACAGCAACCCGCAAGCGGCGACGGCAAGCCCGGCATGAATGCGGATGTCGCCCGCCCGCGCAGCCCGGGTGCAGATGAGGATCAGCGGCAAAATCAGCACGACATCCACCGCCGGGGTATAGGTGCTGACGGCCGAGAGCAGGTTGATGACCATCAGGGCGACGCCATCGTTCCAGACGAGGCCAAGGCCGCTCCCGCCGTCGCTCGGCAATGCAGTGGTGCGGAGATAGAGCGCGAGCGGCGGCAGGACGCAGGCCCCGATCGCCAGCGCCAACCGGCCGGCGAGGCTGGTGATCCCCGCCCTCGACCGCAATATGTCGATGCGCCAGGAAAATTCCAGGCCGCAGACGATCGCCATATAGAAACCGAGCGAGAAGATGTGCATGACCGTCAGCAGCAGACCAGCAGCAAGCCGCCAGGCGAAAAGCATGGCGGGGTTGCCGCGCTGCAGCCGCAGATCGGCGCAGGCGAAGAACAAGGCCATGCCGAGGCCGATCTGGAAATTGATGAAGCCGCCGACCATGGTGGCGCACCAGCCAAGCGACAGCATGGCGATCTGCCAGTAGTGCCGGCCGCCGAACAGTGCGCGGTGCAGGGCAATCGCGCCGAGCGGCGGCAGTACGATCGCCAGGAAAAGCGAAGCCCGCGCCAGCCCGTCGGCGCCGATGAACGGCCCCAGCCAGGTGGCTAGCAGGTCGATCCCGACATTGGTGAAGGTGCGGTTCCAATCGACGGCATAGATCTCAGGAAACGGCTGCTCGCCGATGCCGCCCGAAAGCAGCCAGATACGAGCGTAGTGATTGGCATAGTCGAGAACAGGCGGGAAGCGAAACAGCACGACCAAGGCCGCGGCAAACGCAACGAAAACGGCGATCGCAATCGTTGAATCCTGCCTCGCGGTCGATGCATCGGGCGCGGCTGCGACCACATCAGGTGCGGTGATCTGGGCCATTATCCGATCCGGTTGTTCTTTTGCGGCCGCGGCGGCTCACCGGAAGCCAGGACCGCATCCAGCGCGGCGCGTTTGTCGCTTGCGCTCATCTCGGAAAAAACGGCCGGCAGTTCGGCGTGTTCGCTGCCGCGCAGGATCGTCTCGATCATGAACATCGGCCGCCTCTTGCTCTCCTGCACCAGGCGGCCGAGATACTCGCCGATGATGCCGATGCAGATCAGCTGGATGGCGCTGAAAGCGCTGACGGCGGCCATGATCGACGACCAGCCGGTGACCGTTTCGCCTTGCAGCCAGCGAACATAGGTATAAAAAAGCAACGCGATCGCAACGCCGGCGCTGATCATGCCGAGCCATGTGGCGATGCGCAGCGGCGTCGTCGAGAAGCTGGTGATCGCATCGAGCGCGAAATTGATCATCTTGCGTAGCGGATATTTCGTCGTGCCGGCATAGCGCGCGTCGCGCTCATAAGGCAGAGCCACCTGCCTGCCGCCGATCCAGCTGACCATGCCGCGGATGAAGCGATCGCGCTCCGGCATCGCCAGCAGGATATCGACGACGCGCCGGCGCATCAGCCGGAAATCGCCGGTATCGCGCGGAATGGTCACCGATGCGAGCCTGGACAGCGCACGGTAAAACAGCGAAGCCGAGGCGAGCTTGAACCAGGTTTCGCCCTCGCGGCGGGTGCGCTGGCCGTAGACGACATCGGCGCCGCGCTCCATGATCGGCATCATCATCAAGAGCAGTTCGGGCGGATCCTGAAGATCGGCGTCGATCAGAAGCACACGCTCGCCCCGTGACGCGGAAAGACCCGCCGTCGATGCCAGCTGGTGGCCGTGATTGCGCAGGAGACGAATGCCGAGCACCTCAGGCACGTCGGCCGCCAGGGCCGAAATGATCTCCCAGGTGCCATCGGACGAGCCGTCATCGACGAGAATGAGCTCGAATGCATCGCCGGCAACGCTGCGAGCAGCGGCGGTGGCGCGACGGCAGAACTCGCGCAGGCCCTCTTCCTCGTTGTGACAAGGCGCGACGATGGAAAGAAATGGTGTTTGCGTCATCCGGACATCGGTGCCTGCTTGATGTTTCGCGCCAGACTAATCGCGAAACATCAAACATCCTTTAATGGCAACCGCGCCGAGATCTCTGCCGAACTTACGATGCTCTATTCCGCCGCCATGATTTCGCGCGCGCCGTCGACGTCGCGGGCGGGTGATGCGCCATAGAGGCGGCTGTATTCGCGGCTGAATTGCGATGGGCTCTGATAGCCGACGCGGTGGCCGGCCGTGCCGGCGTCGAGCCGCTCGACGAGCATCAGCCGGCGCGCCTCGTGCAGGCGAAGCTGCTTCTGATACTGAACGGGCGTCATCGCCGTCACCGACTTGAAGTGGTGATGGAAGGACGACGCGCTCATGCTGACGCGCTCGGCAAGGTCTTCGATGCGCAGCTGTCGCGCGAAATTTTCCTTCAGCCACGCGACGGCGCGCGCGATCCTGTTGCTATGGCTGTCTGCGGTAGCGATGTTGATCAGCCGCGCTCCATCAGGCCCGGTCAGCACGCGGTAGAGGATTTCCTGCTCGATCAGCGGCGCCATGGCCGGAATATCGCCTGGACGATCGAGCAAGCGCAGCAGGCGGATGGCGGCGTCGAGCAGTTCCGGCGGCGCGACGTTCACCGCCATCCCGCGCTGCCCATCGGTATGGGCGGCCGGGCGCGGAATATCGATGCGGCTCAGCAACTCCAGCAGCTTTTCGGAATCGATTGCCAGCGCCAGGCAGAGATGCGGAACCTCCGGGCTCGCCTCCGTGACGCGCCAGGCGACGGGCAGGTCGAGCGAGGTCAAAAGATAGTCCCCGGTCCCGTAGCTGATCAGTTCCGTGCCGAGGCGCAGGCTTTTGGCCCCCTGAAGCACGAAGGCAAAGCAGGGCCGGTAGCTGCTGTGCAAGGGATTGCTCGGCTGCGACCGGCGGCTGATATGGAGATTGCCGATCGCAGTCGAGAACTCGCCATCGCCGGGCGCGAAGCGCATCGCGATGTCGACGATTTCCTGATAGGGGCTAAAAGGCAAAGTCATGCGGCAACTCTTTCTGTCAACGGTCCGACGCCGGCCATACCGACCTTATCTAGAGTGCCTTGGCCATTTCGCAAACAGGCAGGCGCCTCACTTTTGCAGGATCATGCAAAAAGCTGAGAGGATCGCTCTAACCCTCGCACGCGGTTCCGGGCAATAGTCCACCATCCCTTTCAACCCCTCCCAAAAAACGAAAAGGAAGGTTCCCATGCCTATCGCAAGAGGCTACGCCGCAACCGACGCTTCCAAGCCGCTCACCCCGTTCACCTTCGAACGCCGCAACCCGAATCCCGATGACGTCGTCATCGACATCAAGTTTGCCGGCATCTGCCATTCCGACATCCATACCGTCCGCAACGAGTGGAAGAACGCCGTTTACCCGATCGTGCCCGGCCATGAGATCGCCGGCATCGTCTCGGCCGTCGGTTCCGCCGTCACCAAGTTCAAGGTCGGCGACCGCGTCGGCGTCGGCTGCTTTGTCGATTCCTGCATCGGCTGCGCCGAGCGCGACCTCGATCGCGAGCAGTATATGCAGGGTCTTTCCGGCACCTATAATGACTTCGAAGCCGACGGCAAGACGCGCACCCAGGGCGGCTATTCCGACTCGATCGTCGTCAAAGAAGGTTATGTCATGTCCATCCCGGACAACCTTCCGCTCGACGCCTCCGCGCCGCTGCTCTGCGCCGGCATCACGCTCTACTCGCCGCTGCGCCACTGGAATGCCGGCCCCGGCAAGAAGGTCGCGATCGTCGGCATGGGCGGCCTCGGCCACATGGGCGTCAAGCTCGGTTCGGCCATGGGTGCTGACATCACCGTTCTCTCCCAGACCCTTTCCAAGAAGGAAGACGGCCTGAAGCTCGGCGCCAAGGAATATTACGCCACCAACGATCCGGAAACCTTCACCAAGCTCGCCGGCACCTTCGATCTGATCATCTGCACCGTCAGCGCCGAGATCGACTGGAACGCCTATCTCGGCCTGCTGAAGGTCGACGGTTCCTTCGTGGTCGTCGGCGCGCCCGAGAACCCGATCCCG
Source organism: Rhizobium sp. Pop5 (assembly GCF_024721175.1). Lineage (NCBI taxonomy): Bacteria > Pseudomonadati > Pseudomonadota > Alphaproteobacteria > Hyphomicrobiales > Rhizobiaceae > Rhizobium > Rhizobium sp. Pop5. The sequence continues at coordinate 2,443,693 of NZ_CP099399.1, forward strand.
GTGCATGCCTTCTCGATCATTCCGGGCCGCAAGAGCATCTCCGGCTCGATGATCGGCTCGATCAAGGAAACGCAGGAAATGCTCGACTTCTGCGGCAAGCACAACATCGTCTCGGAAATCGAGAAGATCAACATCGACCAGGTCAACGAAGCCTATGAACGCGTCCTGAAAAGCGACGTCCGCTACCGCTTCGTCATCGACATCGCCTCGCTGGCGGCTTGAGGAAATGGAAGGCGGCTCCTTCGGGGGCCGCCCACCGGCTGGGCGGGCTAGATCAGTCTCCAGCGAAGCCACAACTTTCGCCCGGGCGATTGGATCGAGATGGCGATGAGGTGCGCGGCTAACAATGACGGGGGTAGAAGGAAAACGGCCAGGGAAATAGCGTCTCGGCTGCACTCGCCACCCCACGAGGTATGTCCGAGCCCGAGATAGTTGCGCAAGGCAAAACAATCGCCCACCCCAAACGTTGCGAGCAAGATCAGCATCGGTATGTGCACGAGGTAGAGCGGGTAGGAAATTTCACCCATCCAGGTAGCGAGACGTTCGAGCCCCGCATGTCTTGCCAACCCCAGGCCGAACCAGATGATCATCGGGTGAGCGGCAAATGCCAGGAGCAGATAGTATTTCCGCTCGGTGAGGACGAATCCCGAATAAAGCGCCACGAGCGCGGCCACCAGAATTACGCCGGCCCAGGCGGCAAGCCTGATGCGGAAGCCTCGTCGCCAGAGATGACTGAGAAGCACTCCGCCGTAGAAAGATGCCAGTACCCGTGGAAAGCCGCCAAGAATATCGCTCCAGACGGAGCCTGGCGGGTACCGAAAGTACCACATCGCAACGACGAACGCCGGCGCTGACGCCGCGACGATGAAAACAGCCACCCGCAGACGCGCCGCAGTAACGAGAAAGACCACGTTGGCCACGACTTCAAAAAACAACGACCATGCCGGCCCATTCAGGGGCAGAATGCCAAGGACAGTGTCCGACGGCGCCGGAAGCATGAACAGGCTGGTAACGGAGGAAACGGCAAAAGCGCTAGCGCTCCAGTTTTGAAGGCGACCAATCAACGGGAAAACCGAGATAGCGCCCAGCAATGTGCAGGCGAGATAGACGGGATACAATCGCGCGATACGGTGACTGATGAAGTCTCGGCGGCCACCCGTCTGCAACAGCGTCTCGCCATACCTTTCCGCCAAAACGAAGCCGCTCAACATGAAGAAGAGATCGACAGCAGCATAAGCAATGGGGAATGAATGGCTGGAATGGTAGATCAATACGAGTATTGCAGACGCGCCGCGCAATAAATCAAGCATCCAGAAACGACGGCTTCCCTCAGCGGCTACCTCATTCTCCATGAAAAGATCTCACGCTTTCTTCCGCATAAGACTTATCGTTATTCGATACGGAGATCTTTAGCGAGGAAATTGCTCTGCGTCGACGCCATATGCCGTCGGATCAGTTCCGCACCGCAAGTATACGCGAACAGGAAAGCCCCACTCGGCATCGCTTCCCAAGGCCACGGCGATAACATTGGCGACAAACACGATTGCGCAAGCAGGGCTTCCTCGGCTGATCTTTTGCGTAGCGCGGATTTTTCACGACACACCCTCAGCGCTCCCCCGCAGCCGCCGGAGATATTCCACCGGGTTGAAGGGATCAGGCCCCGAACGCGGACGCAGGCGCGGAGGCCCGGCCGCCGGGGCGTAGTGATCGAAAGCGGTTTCCATGGTCCCCGCCCCGCTCGTCAGCCCCGGCAATTGCTGCTGGACGCTTTGGACCATCTGGGACGCCATGGTGCCTTCCAGCCGGGCCACACCATCTGTGATCACCGAATCCGTCGTCATCGCGGCCGATTTCGCCAGCAGAGTGAGCACACCGCTCAAGCTCTCCATGGGCGCCTCGAGATGAAAGCGGTCGACCGGCTCGCAGAGGACGGTCTGCGCGGCCGCTAGCGCCGTCGCCAGCACCCAGGGCGTCAGTTGGCGGAAATCGGCGGCGGTGCTAGCGGGCGAACTGTGCCTGGCCGCCGTCATCGCCACGTGGCAATCGATGACCTGCCAGCCTGAAATACCTTGCTTCAGCGTTTCGAACACGGTTTCCTCGACCGCCCGGTAAAAGGCGACCGGCATCTGGCCGACATCCACTTCGAGCGCAAAGCTGTTGCCCGTCCCGGCAGGACGCGGCTCGACACGCAGGCCGATCGTCGCGAGAAACGGATTGGGCTCCTTGAAGAGGATCTGCAGGCCGGCTCCGATGCCCAGAGGCCTCTCGACCAGGATGACCGTGCTTTCCTCGAACCCGGCCTCGAGGCCGAAATCCGTCAGCAGGGTCGATTGGACAACCTCCTTCTGCACCTCACCGTAGAGCGAGACGAAGACTTCGTCCATCGCCTCGTTCCGGCGCAGATTGATCAGGGGATCCTGCTCGGCCATCTGGTTCAGTGCCAGCCAGAGCGCCGCCTTTTCGGAAGGCCGCCGGGCAAAAACACGGGTTTCGAGCGTCGGCGGCGCGAAGTGAGCTCGACCACCCGTGGAATCACAGCCCACGACATCGCCGATACGCGCGCCGGCAAGGCCGCTGACGCGGGCGATCTGACCGGCGCGGAGGCTCTCGGCGCCATGAACCCGGCCGGCCTCGAACACATGGATCGCGGTCACCCGTTCCGGGCCTTTGGGCAGGTGGAGATGTTGCCGGAGCCGAACCGTGCCGGAGGCGAGGTAGATGTAGGAAAGCTTTTCCCCGCCCCAGCCGCGTTCGATCTTGAAGATTCTGCCGGTGACCGGTCCATCCGGGTCGGGACACTGCTCGGGCAAGATCGTCGCAATCGCCGATGCCAGAGCTGACATGCCGACGCCGGTCATCGCGGCGCCCGCCAAGACTGGATGCACGAGGCCGCGCGCCACCTGATCGGCAAGGCAGCGCCCGAGCCTTTCCTCGGTCAGCAGCTCGGGTGCGAGCACATAGTCATCGAGTAGCTTCTCATCGTTTTCCCCGAGCGCCTCGCAAAGCGCCGAAAAAAGCGGCTCATCTCCCGGAGCGAGCGCCTCCACCCGGGCAAGCTTGGCTCCGGCATCGATCACCGAAGACATGGCGATCGGCCGGACCGAGAGCTGCACCGCTAGCGCCTCCACCACCTCCTGATATCGGGCGCCGGGACGATCGACCTTGTTGACGAAGAAGACGAAGGGAACGCCAAGCCGCCGCAGCGCCCGCACCAGCACGCGCGTCTGCGCCTGCACACCTTCGACCGCCGAAACGACGACGACCGCGGCATCGAGCAATCCGAGCACCCGCTCGACCTCGGCGATGAAATCCGGGTGGCCGGGCGTGTCGATCAGATTGACGGTCCTGTCGCCGATCTTAAACGACACGACTGCGGCCCGGATCGTGATGCCTCGCTGCCGTTCGAGTTCGAGACTGTCCGTCTGCGTATCGCCGGTATCGACGCTGCCGAGCCTGTCGATGACGCCGGCGTTAAAAAGCAGTCTTTCGGTAAGGCTAGTCTTGCCTGCATCCACATGGGCGAGGATGCCCAGATTCAAAGTTCGCATGAACCACCAACTTCTCAGAAATTCGGATGTGATTTTCGTGAGAAGTGACTCGGCGCATTGGAACCTCTATCCGTTGTTACGGCTGGATGCGGCATCCCGGGTGATGGGAGACGCGAGCGGAATGCTAAGGGCGTGTCGGGAGATGTGTCAAGGTTGGTGCTATCGCATTTACGGCGCGGGCGCGCATAGCTGGATTCTTCCGCAATAGTGCCGTGTGGCGCCCCCCTCTGCCCTGCCGGGCATCTCCCCCACAAGTGGGGAGATTAGTTGGGCGCAATGGTTTCCCCAAACAACTAGCGTCACGGTCCGGCGAAATGGTAGTTGGACACGAAGGTCTGGCCTCTTGCCAATCTCCCCCCTTGTGGGGGAGATGCCCGGCAGGGCAGAGGGGGTGACCCCACGGCACGCCCTCTTCCTCTGTCTTCCAACCTAACCCGACGAAGCCTACCCCTCCTCCCGCATCGTCTCCCGCTGCGTAATGAGCCGGGCGCTATGCTGACCGCTGAGATAGATCCACAGCCAGCTCCAGGCGACGGAGAAGCGCGATCGGGTACCTATCAGGAAGTAGATATGAGCGAGGCCCCAGATCCACCAGGCGATCCAGCCCTTGAGCTTGATCCGGCCGAAATCGATGATCGCCGCGCTCTTCCCGATCGTCGCCAGGCTCCCCTGATGCCTATATTTGAAGGGTGCCGGCGCCGGCTTGCCCGAGAGACGCGCGCGGATGACCTTGGCGACGTAGCCGCCCTGCTGCTTGGCGGCGGGCGCGATGCCCGGCACCGGCTTGCCGTTCTCGCGCAGAACCGAGGCGGTATCGCCGATGACGAAGATGTCGGGCAGGCCGGGCGCGCTCAGATCCTTTTCGACGACGACGCGCCCTGCCCGGTCGGCTGGCGCCTCAAGCCAGCGAGCCGCCGGCGAGGCGGTGACGCCCGCCGCCCAGACGATCGTCCGGCTCGGCACGATGGTCTCGCCGATCTGCACGCCGTCAGCGCTGCACGCGGTCACCGGCTTGCCGAGAAGCACCTCGACACCGAGTTTCTCCAGCGCCTTTTGCGCATAGGCCGAAAGCTCCTCTGCGAAGGTCGGCAGCACGCGCGGGCCGGCCTCGACAAGCACGACGCGGGTCTTGCGCGTGTCGATGTTGCGGAATTCCTTCGGCAGGGTGAAATGCGCGAGTTCGGCGATGATGCCGGCAAGCTCGACGCCGGTCGGCCCGGCGCCGACGATGGTGAAGGTCAGAAGCGCATCGCGCACGGCGGGATCGGCCTCCATCTCGGCCTTTTCGAAGGCGAGCAGCACGCGCCGTCGGATCGTCGTCGCATCCTCCAGCGTCTTCAGGCCAGGCGCCACCGGCTCCCATTCGTCACGGCCGAAATAGGCATGCGTCGCCCCGGTCGCCAGAACCAGCGTGTCATAACCGAGAGTCATGCCGTTGCGTAACGAAACCGTCTTTGCGCCGCTGTCGACGCCGGTGACCTCGCCGAGCAGCACCGTCACGTCGGGCCGGTCGGCATAGAGGCGACGGATCGGCCAGGCGATTTCCGAGGTGGAGAGAATGGTCGTCGCGACCTGATAGAGCAGCGGCTGGAAGAGATGATGGTTACGCCGGTCGACGAGCGTGATCTTCACGCCTGCGCCCTTCAACCCGTTGACGAGCTGCAGCCCGCCGAAACCGCCGCCGACAACGACGACATGATGATCGCCCATAACCTGCCCCTTTGCGCCATTTCGCTGAAAGCCAATGTGGCCTTCGCCGCAAAGGTTGCAACCGCCGTTTCGGCATGTCTCCCCTGCGCCGATCGCAGTCGAGATTACCGGATGCTGCTGCAATCCGGCGCGGCAAAGCTTATGGAGCGGAAGTCAGGCCAAGATGTAACTGCCCAGGCCGAGCGTCGGTCGAGCTGCGGCATGGACATGCCGTTCGGACGGGTCGCAAGGCGCTGATCGGCCCGGAACCAGTTTACGGCGCAGATGCGTTACCTGCCGATCAATAGGGACCGACGCACTGGCGACGCGGCCCGTGATAGGGCTGGAACGTATTGTCGAACGCCCTGTACGACCGATAACGCGCATAGCACCAGTTCTCGTGGTTGCCGCCTCCGCCATAGTAGGCAGACGATGCGTAGGCCCGATAGGGACGGCCATAATAGCCGTACCCCGAGCCATAGTAGCGGTACGGCGAACCATAATAGCGGTAGGGCGAACCGTAGTAGCCGTAAGGCGAGCCGTAATAGGCGAAGGGCGAACCGTAATAAGAACCGCCATAATAGGGCTGGGCCAATGCGCCGCCAATGATGGTGCCGACGGCCAGACCACCCAAGGCCCAGCCCCAGCCCGATCCACCATGATGATGGCCGTAATACCCGCCTCCGTAATACCCGCCCCCATGATAACCGCCACCCCAGTGGCCGCCATGGCCATGCCATTGCACTTGCTCTATTCGCGCCGGTGCTTCGATCCTGGGTGGGTTGATGGCCGGAAACGCTTGAGCGGGCGTGATGCCGGGGGCACCTATGATCAAGCATAACGCGGCACCGGTCAGCTTTCTCATGATCGTTCTCCTCCTCCAAGTGGGGGGAAATACCTTACCCCCTCCTGAACCAAAGGTGAACGTAATATGTCGAAAAACGTTCCGTAGAGAGACAAATTAATCGCTAGCGATGGCGCGCCAAGGATTATCGGCTCCTGTGGCATTCCAACCTTGCCTTTTCCAGACAAGGTCGGGTGCCAGACGCTCATCCGCGGTTCACCGGACATACCCCACAGGTACCGCCATTCCATGTTTCAATTCTTCCATCGAAATCGATGCCGAAACGTCGAAGAGTTCCAGCTTTCGCACGATCTGCTTATAAATCACGTCGTAATGCTCGACGCGCGGCAGTACGATCTTCAGGATATAATCGTGGTTTCCGGTCAGCCGGTGCGCCTCGACGATCTCGGGAATATCACTGATGATCCGGCGGAAGCTTTCCGTCCATTCGTCGGAATGGTGCGCCGTCTTGACCAGCGCGAAGACCGTCGTCGGCACGCCCATCTTTTCCCGGTCGAGCACGACGATGCGCCGGGCGATATGGCCGCTCTCCTCCAGCCGCTGGATGCGCCGCGAGCAGGCCGAGACCGAAAGCGCCACGCGCTCGGCGAGATCGGTCACGGATATGCCTGCATCCTTCTGCAGCGTGTCGAGAATACGTCTGTCGCGATCGTCCAGCATGTCCATTGCGCCCTGATTTTGCGTGAATTCCGAAAACCGCGCAAAGTCCTAGCACATATCCCGCACTAGGGACAAACAACGCAAACACGCCGCGCCGGGATTGCGGCATGATTTGAGCAGTTGAAGCATGGGAGCATGAAGAGATGGAAACGATCGGCCTGATCGGTGGCATGAGTTTCGAAAGTTCGGCGGTCTACTATCGCCTGGTCAACGAGATGGTGCGCGCCCGCAAAGGCGGCCTCGCCTCGGCCGAGCTGATCCTGCATTCGGTCAATTTCGAGGAAATCGTCGCGCTGCAGAAGGCCGGCGACTGGGACATGGCCGCCCGCCGCCTCGCCGATGTGGCTCTGCGCCTGCAGGTAGGCGGCGCCGGCTGCGTCCTCATCTGCACCAACACCATGCATCTGATCGCCGACGAGGTTGCGAAGAAGATCTCCGTGCCGCTGATCCACATCATCGACGAGACGGCGAAATCGCTGAATGCGAGCGGCCGCAAGCGTCCGCTGCTGCTTGCCACCCGCTACACGATGGAGCACGGCTTCTACGCCGAGCGCATGAAGGGCCTCGGTCTCGACATCATGGTGCCGGACGCTGCCGACCGCACCATCGTGCACGACATCATCTTCAACGAGCTCTGCGCCGGCAGGGTGCACAATAGTTCGCGCGAGAAGCTGATCGCGATCATCGACCGCGCCATGGAAAAAGGCGCCGATAGCATCATCCTCGGCTGCACCGAGATCTGCCTGATCCTCGATCCCGATCGCCTGCCGCTGCCGGGTTTCGACACGACCACGATCCATGCCCGCGCGGCGGTGGAGTTCGCGCTTGGGGCTGAAGAAGAAGCGGAAGAGGAAGCCGCCTGAATTGCAGCGACAATTTAGTTGACTCAGTCCACTAAATAGATGACGAATATCTTCGTTCGGAGATTCCGTCGTTTGTAGACGTAGTCGGCCACCTCTCTTTCGTCATGCTCTGGCTTGTGCCCCGAGCATCTGCAACCGTTCGATAGGGCAGCAGATCCTCGGCACGAGGCCGAGGATAACGCCGAGTAAAGAGCGCCGTTTGTCGCCAGACCGATAAAGATCTCCGTCCGGAGGCCTCAGAGTCTCCACCTGGAGACCTTTGCCATGTCCGATATCCCGCTCATCGAAACCGCCCGCGATTTCAACCGCTTCTATACGAACTTCCTCGGCCTCCTCAACAAGGCCTATCTCGACTCGCCCTTCACCCTGACCGACGCCCGCATCCTCTTCGAGATCGGCTCGCACGACGGCGTCAGCGCCGTCGGCCTCGTGCGCGACCTGCATCTCGACCCCGCCTATCTCAGCCGTATCCTCAAGCGTTTCCGCGCCGAGGGGCTGATCGAGACCAATCCCGATCCGGCGGATCTGCGCAGCCAGGTCATCACTGTCACCGATCGGGGACGCGAACAGTTCGAGGAGCTCGGCCGGCGCGCCAATGCGCAGATCGCCGCCCGTTTCGATACTCTCGTAGCCGGGGAGCCGGAGGCGGCGGTCCGCGCCATGGGCACGATCCGCGCCCTGCTCGACCCGGCAGCAAAACCGGCTCCGGCCATCCTCCGCCCCCATCGCGCCGGCGATATCGGCTGGATCGTCCAGAGCCAGGGCCGCTTCTACGCCGAGGAGTATGGCTGGGACCTGCGCTTCGAGGCACTGGTCGCCGAGGTCGCCGGCAAATTCCTCGCCAATTTCGATCCGGCGCTCGAATATTGCTGGATTGCCGAGCGCGGCGGCATCAATCTCGGCTCGGTCCTCGTCACCAATGGCGGCGACGGCGTCGCCAAGCTGCGGCTGCTCTATGTCGACAAATCGGCCCGCGGTCTCGGGCTCGGCAAGCTGCTGGTCGACGAATGCATCCGCTTTTGCAGGCAGAAGGGTTACCGCGAGCTTTCGCTCTGGACCAACGACATGCTGGAAACCGCCCGCGCCATTTACGTCAAAGCAGGCTTCCGCCTTGTCTCCGAGGAGAGACATCGCATGTTCGGCCCCGAGGCGAACGGCCAGAACTGGGTTCTCACCCTCTGATCCCGCTCCGATTGTTGCGTCGCAAAAATATCGCTTGATTTGGAAACGATCATTCCCTAATTAGGGCTATGACCGATACCAACCTCACCTCAGACGAAAAAGCCCGCAGTCGTGGCCGTCCGCGCGAGTTCGATATGGACGCCGCCCTGGATGCGTCCCTGCGGGTCTTTTCCGAACGCGGCTACCACGCCACCTCGATCAACGATCTGACCGAGGCGATGGATCTCGCTTCGGGCAGCATCTACAAGGCGTTCAAGGACAAGCGCGGCGTCTTTCTTGCCGCCTTTGCGCGCTACCGCCAGCTCGGCCGCCGGCGTCTGGAAGCGATGATCGCGTCTGCGGAAACGGGCCGCGAAAAAGTCTTCCAGATGGTGATGTATTATACCGAGCACTCCTATGGCGATGTGGGCCGCAAAGGCTGCCTCGTCGTCGGCGGCGCCAACGATTTCTCTCTGCTCGACGAGGAAGCCGCCGCCAACGTCGCGACGGCCTTTGCCGCCGACGAGAAGCTGATGGCCGATCTCATCCGCCTCGGCCAGGCCGACGGCACCATTCCGCAGACCGTGGACCCCGATGCCGCCGCCCTCGCCTTTCTTTGCTTCACCAAGGGCTTGCGCGTCATCGGCAAAACAGGACGCAGCAGGCAGGAGATGGTCGCCGCGGCGGAAGCGTCGATGAAGCTCGTGACCTGAGGTCGGACCCCAGGCAATCGAAGATAACGGCATCCGGTCAAGGATCGGGTGGCCCCAGCCAGTATTTTTGCATTCAATCTTCACAAATCGTCGAATACCGGAGTTTCCGATGAGCATTTCAGCCACCACGCCTGAACAGGCCATTCCGAGAGGGCTATCGCCCTGGCTCACCTTCCTTTTCGCCGCCGCCTGCGGGCTGGTGGCCGCCAATCTCTATTACGGCCAGCCGCTTGCCGGCCCGATCAGCGCCGATCTCGGCTTCACACCCGCCGCCACCGGTCTGATCGTCACCCTGACGCAGATCGGCTACGGCCTCGGTCTGCTGCTGATCGTGCCGCTCGGCGACCTCACGGAAAATCGCCGCCTGGTGTTGCTGCTGATATCAGTCTCGGCCGTCGCGCTGATCGGCGCAGCGCTGTCAACGACGCCTGCCGCCTTCCTCACTGCCTCGCTCTCCATCGGCCTCGCCTCGGTCGCCGTCCAGGTGCTGGTTCCCTTCGCCGCGAACATGGCGCCCGATGCCACACGCGGCCAGGTCGTCGGCAATGTCATGAGCGGCCTGCTCGCCGGCATCATGCTGGCGCGGCCCTTCGCAAGCTTCGTCGCCGAGGCTTCCTCCTGGCACGTCGTCTATTACCTCACCGCCGGGCTGATGATCGTGCTCGCCATCGTCTTGCGCGCCAACCTGCCCGTGCGCGTTCCGAAGACAAAGCTGCGTTATGGCGAACTGCTCGCCTCCATGGCCCATCTGGCGATGACCTCGCGCGTGCTGCAGCGCCGCGCCCTCTATCAGGCCGGCATGTTCGGCGCCTTCAGCCTGTTCTGGACGACGACGCCCCTGCTGCTCGCAAGCCCGGCCTTCGGCCTGACGCAGAACGGCATCGCCCTCTTCGCGCTGGCGGGTGCAGCCGGCGCCGTCGCCTCGCCGATCGCCGGCCGGCTTGCCGACCGCGGCATGACCAGGATCGCCACGACGATCGCCATGCTGCTCGGCATGGCCTCCTTCCTGATCAGCCATTTCGCAGGCGACGGCTCGCTTACCGCCCTGATCCTTCTGACGGCGGCGGCGATCATGCTCGATTTCGGGGTAACCACCAATCTCGTCTGCGGCCAGCGCGCCATCTATGGGCTGAACCCGGAACATCGCAGCCGGCTGAACGGCCTCTTCATGGCGACCTTCTTTGCCGGCGGCGCGCTCGGCTCGGCACTCGGCGGCTGGGCCTATGCCACCGGCGGCTGGTCGATGACCGCCTGGATCGGCTTTGCTTTCCCGGCGCTGGCCTTCCTGCTGTTCCTGACAGAGGGGCGCGGCAAATAAGCCTAACCTTCGGCGGAATCGAAACGCGAACGGGCGGCGCGAACCGCCTCATGGTTCGCTTCCGCCCAGTTCAGAAGCTGCGACAGCGGCTGGTAGAGCGAGCGGCCGAGATCGGTCATCGAATATTCGACGCTCGGCGGCTTTGTCGGGAAGACTTCGCGGGCGATATAACCGTCCCTCTGCAGGTCGCGCAGCGTCTGCGTCAGCATGCGCTGCGAGATATCGGGGAGCATCCGTCGTAGCTCGCCGAACCGACGGGGCTCGGCCGCCAGCACCTCGAGCAGCAGCGTCGACCATTTGCCGCCGATCTGCTGCATCATGTCCCGAACCGGGCAATTGGAAAAATCGAGAGCGGCAAGATCGATCTCGCGCCGCATCCCCGGCATTCTGTTCTTCAGGCTGAGGACCGCGCCGCTCATCTGCTGGTTCCCTTTTGGTAACGTAGAGCCGAAAAACTGCCTCCTTTACACCGCGAAGTCAATTCCTATTCTAGCGTTAGTCTCTTTTCGAGACCACCTTGCCCAACGCAAAAGGAAACGACCCATGAGCGAAACCATCCTGGTCACCGGCGCTGCCGGACAGCTCGGCCAGCGTGTCATCCACCACCTCATCGAGACCTACAAGGTCGCCCCCGGCAACATCGTCGCGGCAACACGCAGCCCCGAAAAGCTCGCCGATCTCGCAAGCAAGGGCGTCGTCACCCGCAAGGCCGATTTCGATGACGCGGCCGGCCTGGAGAAGGCTTTCGCCGGCGTCGACCGGCTGCTGATCATCAGCACCGATGCACTCGACACCCCTGGCAAGCGTCTCACCCAGCACAAGGCCGCCGTCGCCGCCGCCGTCAAGGCAGGCGTCAAGCACGTCGCCTATACCTCGATGCCGGCGCCCGACGATTCGCTCGTCACCTTCGCACCTGACCACCTCGGCAGCGAAAACGCCATCAAGGCAAGCGGCCTCGCTTACACGATCATCCGCGACGCCTGGTATCACGACAATTACCTGCACGGCATGCCGCACAACCTACAGGGCGGTAAATGGTACAGCGCCACGGGCGACGGCAAGATCTCGACCATTTCGCGCGACGACTGCGCGCTGGCGATCGCAGCCGCCCTTGCCTCCGGCACCTCCGAAAGCGCCTCCTATACGCTGACGGGCGCTGAACTCCTGACCAACAGGCAGATCGCCGCCATCGTCTCCGAAGCCGCCGGCAAGCCGCTCGAAGTGGTCGACGTCAATGACGAACAGCTCGGCCAGGGTATGCGCGGCGCCGGCCTCCCCGGCTTCGTCGCCGACATGCTGGTCTCCGCCGACGCCAACACCCGCGCCGGCAAATTCGCGATCGTCACCGAGGATTTCACCAAGCTGACGGGCAGGCAGCCGCAGTCGCTGAAGGATTTCTTCCTGGCGCACAAGGCGGCTTTGACTGCCTCGGGCAATGCCGGAGGCCATTGAGCCTTCCGCTCATCCCTGCGCTCGCCGCAGGGATGAGCGGACTCCGATTCCGGATGCTGAAAATCTCATCACGTGAGGTGAGTCATTCACGGCGCGGACGCGCCGTGGCTGGATTCCTGTGACGAGCACAGGAATGAGGGAGGGTAAATAGAGCGCCTTCACCAAGATTTCCTGTCGCCATTGCGACAACGATTCATGGGAAGCGCTGCCTCTCCACCTCATTCCTGTGCTTGTCACAGGAATCCAGCGCGCCAAGTCCTTGGGCGCAAAAGACTCTCTTCACCACTCATCAAGTTACGGATCGCAAACGTGATGAGGGCCTAAAAGGAACCAACCTTCCTCAAACCGCCTGCCCGCAAGCCCGGCAGAACCGCCGCACCGTTTCCGCCATGCCGTATTCCAGCGCATCGGCAGTGAGCCCATGGCCGATCGAGACTTCGGCCAGAGCAGGGATCTGCTCCAGCAGCGGCGGCAGGTTCGCGACCGTCAGATCATGGCCGGCATTGACGGCGAGGCCGATCGCGAGCGCTGCGTCCGCGGTCTGCCCGAGCGCTTCGAGGATCGGGACAGCGCGCTCCGGTGCGTCGTAGCAGCCGCCATAGGGGCCGGTATATAGTTCGATCCGGTCGGCTCCAACAGCCTTGGCGATCTTGACCGCTTCGGCGTCGCCGTCTCCATCGGCAAACAGCGAGACACGGCAACCCATCGCCTTCAGCCGCACGATGACATCGGTCAGGAATGCCTGGTGCTTGCGGAAATCCCAGCCGTGATCGGAGGTCGCCTGCGAGGGATCGTCGGGCACCAGCGTCACCTGCTCGGGTGCGGCGCCGGCGCAGAGATCGAGGAATTCCTCGGTGGGATAGCCCTCTATGTTGAATTCGGCCTTGGGGAATTCGTCATCGATAAGATTGCGGATAACCGCCAAATCGGAAAATCTTATATGGCGCTGGTCGGGTCGCGGATGCACCGTCAGCCCGCTGGCGCCCGCGGCAAGCGCTATTCGTCCGAGCCCTTCGACGCTCGGCCAGGGCAGGTCGCGCCGGTTGCGCAGCATGGCGACGGCGTTGAGGTTCACGGAGAGCTTGGCGGGCATGGCTGGCATCCATCGGTCACGAAACGAGAGGCTCTGCTTGTAAGCCAAGTACCGTGCGATGACCAACGAGATTCGCAGATGGATGCAATGCCGATCGCTGATGGGCGAAAATTACCGTACGATCGAGTACTATAAATAGCAATTCTCGTGGCCTTAAAAGACAACCGGCCGATGCCGCAATGCAGTGGCTGTTTTGCTGCAGCACACTTAACGCCTCGGTAAATTAGGCCGTCGCGTTGCTATCCCATTTAAAAGAGATTATTTTTAGCACTTATAAAAAAACCCGTTCGCGCATAACGTGGACATCGTATCGCGTTTGTAGGCCGCGTACTGCTTCTTTCCCAATGACAAGAACGCCTAGAGGAAACCCCACTCGCCGCGCCCGGGAAGCAACTGGCAAAACCGCATGAGGTGCAACAAGGTGCCCTAGGAGGGTTCATGCCAGACGGTTCCAAACGCCTGTTTGCTACCGCCGGTATTGCTTCGGAGGCTCGGTCGAAATACCGGTTTTTGCCTTCGGCTGCGCTGCCGCCGGATCTACCAGACGGTCCCGTGCCCATTGCCGATATGGCCAACGCATTTGGCGTTACGCACAGGACACTGCATTTCTACGAAGAAAAGGGATTGATCTCCGCCAATCGCATCGGCCTGATGCGGGTCTACGGCCAGGACGACGTGATGCGCATGGCCGTCATCACCGTCTGTCGCGAGACGGGCATGCCGATCGCCGTCATCCAGGAACTGATGGACGAGCTTCGCAAAGCCGATCTGCAGGAATCGGCCGAGACAATGTTTCGCGAGGCCCTGCAGGTGCGCAAGCGTGAGCTGACGGCCGAGATGTCGACGCTGCACCGCCAGCTCCAGCAGGTCGGCGACCTCCTGGATTTCGACGGCGGCACGGAGATGGCGCCGCTGAACGACAATCAGGACAGCTCCAGTCTAAGCCCGCGGGAGCTTCGCTGCCTGGAACTGATGGCGGAGGGTTATTCCACCCAGCGAATCGCCCGCGCGCTCGACCTGAAGCATGACGAGACCAAGGATCTCGAAGCCGGAATCATCCTGAAATTCCGCGCCAACAACCGCTTCCAGGCGATCGCCAAGGCCGTTCTGCTCGGCATCGTGCAAGCTTAGGGCATTCCCGACGGCCGCCACCGTCTCCCTCTCGCCGGCCACATCACTGACGTGATCGGGATCAACGCACGATCGTCAGCGTCTCCGCCGCGCGCGTGATCGCGGTATAGAGCCAGCGTTCCCGCGTATCGCGAAAGGCCCAGCTCTCGTCGAAGAGCACGACGTCGTTCCACTGCGAACCCTGCGCCTTGTGAACGGTCAGGGCATAACCGTAGTCGAATTCGTCGTAGCGCTTGCGCGTGTTCCAGGGGATCTCGCCTTCGACATCCTCGAAGGCCTGCTTGAGCAGCTTGATCTTGGCCGCCCCGCGATCCATGTCGTCATCCTCGGGACGCACGAGGAGATTGATGCCGGGCTTCGTCGTTTCCTTGGACGAGGTCATCACCTGCCACAGCGAGCCGTTGAGCAGGCCCTTGGCCGGATCGTTGCGGAGGCAGACGAGTTTGTCACCGGTCTGTGGATAGTCGGCGCTGAAGCCCTTCAATTCGCGCAGGCGCTGGTTGTAGCGGCGCCGTGTCCGGTTGGTGCCGACCAGCACCTGGTCGGCCTTCATCACGAGATCCTGCGTCACCTCGTTCTTCGAGATCACCTTGGCCGTGCCGTAATCGCCGTACATCACCTCGTTGCCTTCGCGCACCTGCATGGCAAGCTTGATGATCGGATTGTCACGCGCCTGCCGATGGATATCGGTCAGAAGATAGTCCGGGTCCTGGTTGGTGAAGTAACCGCCGCCGCTGACCGGCGGCAGCTGGCCGGGATCGCCGAGCACCAGGATCGGAGTGCCGAAGCTCATCAGGTCCTTGCCGAGCGCCTCGTCCACCATGGAACATTCGTCGACGATGATCAGGGCCGCTTTGGCGACCGGGCTCTGCCTGTTGATCGAAAACATCGGCGCGATCGAGGTCTTGCCGGTTTCCTCGTCTTCCACCGCCTCCTCGCCGCGTGGTCGGTAGATCAGCGAATGGATCGTCTTGGCGTTGGAGGCGCCGCGCGAGCGCAGCACCTGCGCGGCCTTGCCGGTAAAGGCGGCAAACAGGACGTCGCCGTCGACATTCTCGGCGAAATGCCTGGCAAGCGTCGTCTTTCCCGTTCCGGCATAGCCGAACAGGCGAAAGAGCGGCGAGCGCCCTTCCTTCAGCCATTTCGAAACAGCCTTCAGGGCTTCGTCTTGTTGCGGCGCAAATTGCATGATCGCAGGACTTGGCAGGATTCTGCCTGATTTAGGCAAGGCGGAAACTGATGCGGCAGAACGATCGCCGCAAGATGCCGCCACCCCATCCGGCCGACAATCATCCATCCCACCGGCGATCCGCACCACTCGCGCACATCGACGGATCCTGCCCGATCGTTTCGGTCAGGAAATCCAGGACCGTCTTGACGCGGAGCGCCATGTTGCGTCTGGAGGGATAGACGACGGTGATCGGCAGTCGGCTCGGCTGATAATTCTCCATGACCGGGATCAGCCGGCCGGCGACGATATCGGGCACGGCGATGATATGGGAAAGCACCGCAAGGCCGGCGCCAGCAAGCGCTGCCCGGTGAATGGCAACCGCGCTGCATGCGGTCATTCGCGGCGACACCCGAACGGATATGTCTTCCGAACCGTTCGAGAACGACCATGCATTGGCCTCGCCCGCCCTGCTATAGCACAGGCACTCATGGTCCTTGATGTCCCTCGGCTGGCGTGGCGCCGCCTTGCGCGCGAGGTAGGCGGGTGACGCCACAAGGAAAGCCGTCGTCCAACCGATCCGCCGGCAGACGAGGCTGCTGTCTGCGACCGAACCCAAACGCACCTCGAGATCCAGGCGCTCCTCGATCATATCGGAGCTTTGCTCGCTGAAGATGAGCTCCACCGAGAGCTTCGGATGGGCGGCGAGAAGATCGCCGAGCCGCTCGCTGAGATAAAGGCCGAGCGGCGCGGGAACGCTGAGCCTGACCTTTCCCGAGGCCACGACGCCGCCCGATCCGGCAGCCTCACCCAGCTCTTCCACCGCTTCGAGAATCCGCAACGCCATCGGCATCATCCGTTCCCCTTCCGCCGTCAGCGACAGGCCGCTTGTCGTGCGATGCAGCAGCCGCGTTTTGAAATGGCTTTCAAGGGCCGCGACCTGGCGCGAAACCGCCGGCTGCGTCACCTCGAGATCATGCGCCGCCGCCGAAAACGAGCCCGCCTCCGCGACACGCTGAAACGTCCGCAATGCCGAAACGATATCCATCCCTGCCCCCTCATACTTTTGCGCATAGGCTTTATGCAGCCTGACTAGGCCGGAATGGCTTTACAGTCCAGCAATTACGGATATCTTTTATCCATAAGGATATCAGATGTCCTTAATTAAAGGAGAGACGACATGACCCAGCGATTGAACTACGCCCAGCAGTCCCCCGAGCTTTTCAAGAAGTTCATGGAATTCAGCATGGCGCTGAAGAGCAGCGTGATCGACGAAAAGCTTCAGGCCCTCATCGAGATCCGCGCTTCGCAGATCAACGGATGCGGCTTTTGCCTCGACATGCATGTGAAGCAGGCGAAGATTTTCGGCGAAAGCGAATTGCGGCTCCATCACGTCGCCATCTGGCGGGAATCGAACCTGTTCGTCCCCCGCGAGCGCGCCGCCCTTGCCTGGACCGAAGCCCTGACGAAGCTGCCGGAAGGCGGCATTCCCGATGAGATCTATGAACGGGTTCGCGGCCAGCTTTCGGAGAAGGAAATCTCGGACCTGACCTTCGTCGTCATGGCGATCAACGCCTGGAACCGCGTCAATGTCGGCTTCAAGGCGGTGCCCGGCTCGGCCGACAAGGCTTACGGCCTCGATAAGGCAGGCCTGAACTAACTCTCACAATTCATTGAGAAGATTCAACTTTGACGCTGCCGGGCATCCGGCAGCGAATGGAGATCTGTCATGAAAATCGTTGTCATCGGCGGAACCGGCCTCATCGGTTCAAAGACTGTCGAACGCCTGCGCAAGCGCGGGCATGAGGTGATTGCCGCCTCGCCGAACTCAGGCGTCAACACGATCACGGGAGAAGGATTGGCCGAAGCGCTCGCAGGCGCCGAAGTAGTCCTCGACCTTGCCAATTCGCCCTCCTTCGAGGACAAGGCGGTGCTCGAATTCTTCGAAACCTCGGGACGCAACCTTCTCGCCGCCGAAAAGACCGCCGGCGTGAAGCACCATATCGCGCTCTCCGTCGTCGGCACCGAGCGCCTGCAGGAGAGCGGCTATTTCCGCGGCAAGCTTGCCCAGGAAAAGCTGATCAAGGCGTCGGGCATTCCCTATACGATCGTGCATTCGACGCAGTTCATGGAATTCCTGAACGGCATAGCCCAATCCGGCACCGTCGGCCAGACGGTCCACCTGTCGCCGGCCTATGTGCAGCCGATCGCCTCCGACGACGTCGCCGACGCCATGGCGGACGTAGCTCTTTCCGCCCCCGCTAATGCGACGGTCGAGATATCAGGCCCGGAACGGGCGCGCCTCAGCGAACTCGTCGCCCGCTATCTCCAGGCGATGAAAGACCCGCGCACCGTCAAGGCCGATGCCGAAGCGAAATACTTCGGCGCAAGGCTCAACGACGAGTCGCTCGTCTCCGACGCCAATCCGCGGCTCGGCTCGATCACCTTCGAGCAATGGTTCGCAACGTCCGCGCAACCGAAGTGACCGGCCTGCCCTCAGGACGCGGCCGCTCGGCCGCCTCCTTCCCAACCCAGAATCCATGGAGATTCCGATGATCAGAAAATCATTCCTCGCCGCCGCCCTCGCCTTTCTGGCCGCCACCGGCGCCGGCGCGCATGACAGCAGCAAGGCTGCCAATGTCACGCTCGTCTATGAGCACGAACTTCCGAATGTGCCGGGCAAGAGCATCAAGGGCGTACTCGTCGAATACGGTCCGGGCGGCTTTTCCGACGGCCACACCCATCCCGACTCGGCCTTCATCTACGCCACCGTGCTGGAAGGATCGATCCGCAGCCAGGTCAACGACGGCCCGGTCAAGGTCTATCAGGCCGGAGAGAGCTTCTCCGAAATGCCGGGCGACCGCCACGGCGTCAGCGCCAACGGCAGCGATACCAAGCCTGCCCGACTGCTCGCCGTCTTCGTCGTCGACACCAAGCAGAAAGAGCTCACCTTCCCGCTGAAGAAGTAACGGTCCGATCATGCCGCCCGCGCGAAGCTTCGATGCTTGCGCGGGCGGCCGACATGCTGAATCATGTGCCGCCTGCCATCCCGGAGACTGATAGATGATTCACGACGTACTCTTCGGCAAGCCTTTGATATCCCTCGTTACCGTCGGCTTTGCCGGTATCGTCGTCTGGTTCCTCCTCTCCCGCCAGCGGCCCACGACGCGGCTGGTGGTGCAGATCCTCTTCTTTGGCATGATGACGCTCATCATCGTCGGCAGCGGCATCGAACCCCACCGGTTTCAGGGATATCAGTCCGAGGACCCGCAGGCCTTGCTCGTCGTCCTGGCGAAATCGCTCTGGTGGGTCCATCTGGCATGGGCCGTCATCGGCTTCATCAGGCTCTATCTGGTGCTGGAGGGCAACCCGCGGGAGGCCCGCCTGCTCCAGGATCTCGTCGTCGGCGTCGTCTATATCGGCATGGCGCTGTCGATCCTGGCTTTCGTCTTCGGCGTGCCGATCGGAACGCTGGTCGCCACTTCGGGCGTGGTCGCGATCATCCTCGGCCTCGCGCTTCAGAGCACGCTCGCCGACGTCTTCTCCGGCATCGCACTGACCCTCGGCCGGCCCTATGTCATCGGCGACTGGATCCTTTTGAGCGACGGCACCGAAGGGCGCGTCGTCGAAAGCAACTGGCGCGCGACCCACATCCTGACCGGCGCGCACAATGTCATTGTGCTGCCGAACAGCTTTCTGGCAAAGCTCGCTCTGACGAATATCAGCCGGCCGGATGAAACCCATTTGCAGACCCTGCCCATCCACATCGCCCCGACGCGCATGCCGGCGTCGATACGAGAGATCATGTTGACGGCGCTCACGAGCTGCAATTCCATCGTTCGTGAGCCGCCGCCGGTGGTCGCGCTGAAGGGGCTGGATGCGACGTCGCTCGAAATCGAGCTGCAGTTCCGGGTCTCGAGCCCGAGCCAACGCATCTCCGCAAGAAACGAGGTGCTCGATCTCGTCTATCGCCACTGCAAATCGGCCGGCCTGCTGCTGGCCATTCCGCCGGCGGCGACGGTGCTGACATCAGAACTGCCGACGGAAGAAAACGCGCAGCCGCCGAGCGTGACGCCGCTTGCGCTGATCGACGCCATTCCGGTCTTTGCGACGCTGACATCAGATGAAAAGGCAAAGCTCGCCGAAACCACCGCTGTCCGGCAGTTCCGCAAGGGCGACGTGATCGTGCGGGAGGCTGAAATGCTGCCCTCGCTGATGATGGTGCGCGCCGGCACCATCGCCGCGCGGCGCGGCGACGAGGAGCGCGGGCGGCTGGCACCGGGTGATTTTTTCGGCGAGACAGGCCTGCTCGCCGGCATGCAGGAAGTCTGCACGCTCGAGGCCCTGACCCCGGTGACGGTCTATGAAATCGACCAGGAAGCCTTCGCGCCGCTGCTGACGGAGCGTCCGCCGCTGGCCCAGGAAATTGCCGAAGTCCTCGCCGGCCGCGCCGAGCGCTTCCGCGACGGCGCGGCCCTGCCGCCGGAACATGCCCGCAGCGCCCACGCCATCCTGAAAACCATCAGAACCATCTTCAGGCCGTAGTGCGAGAGGCCGCCGCCAGCGGCGAAACCACTGGAATATTCTACTATTTCGTGCAATCTCTGGCATATTCTTGGGAGCACATTGAGCATGCCGGACGCGGTGAAGCCGTCAGATTTTTTGATAAATACCCATTGCGGAAGCAGCTACATCGATTATCTCGCCCGCGTCTCGGAAGGTAAGACCGGGAAGCCAGCGGACAAGCAACAACTCCTCCGAGAATGCCTGGTGCAAGAGAACGCATGGGCAGAAGAGGTTCGAGCCGAGCAGTTCCACGACCGTGTCGTCGCGGGCGGCATCGCAGCAGCGGTTTTAGTCCTGCTCGTGATTCTGGTGATCTTTAGGAAGCCGATACGCTTCGCTCTGGAATCGCTCTTCGTGTCGTTGACGGTTGCGGTAATAAAAAGCCTAAGAAAGCTGCGGGCCTATTGCAAAAGCATCGCGCACAGAGTGCGGGAAGAAGCCGGCAAGACAACGGACATGCGCTGAAACACTGATGCATCGGCGCCCACTGCTTCGCCGATGCCGCGATGAAAATCCACCCCGCACGCCCTCTTAGCCGGCGCGCTTCAGCACCCATTCAAACGTCTCCCGCCAGACATCGGGCGGAACCTCTTCCGACAAGGTGCCGACGAGATCGGAAAGCCGCACGCGCCTCAGCGTCTCCCGCCAGGCCTCGTCGGCTTCCCACATGATTCGGGCGACCGCGCAGGGCTTGCTGTCGCAATAGCCGGCCGGCCGGCACGGATTGTTCTCGCGAATGTTAGTGCAGGTGAAGCTGCGCGCCTTGCCCTCGACCGCCTCGACGATGTCGAGGAAATTGATTTCGGACGGGGGCCTCGCCAGCCTGTAGCCGCCGCTCGGGCCGAGCGTGGTATCGACGAGCGACGCCTGCGACAGGCTCTGCAGCGCCTTGGAGAGATATTCCTTCGGCAGACCATGAAGCTCCGCGAGCGCCTTGGTGGAGAGATACCTGCCCGTAGGCAGGCCCGCGAGAATGGCGCAGCAATGCAGCGCCCACTCGACCTGGCTTTTCAGGATCATTCAGCAACTCGTCATGGCTGGCTCGGCGAATAGAATTAAGGATATATGATATCCGCAAAGCGGCATGATGTAAATGATCTGCAAAAGCAACCTGTTAACGTACCGGCAAGGTTGATGCGGCCCGCTACGCCTCGGTCTCGCCTCCGCTCGGCCTCGGCTCCCCTTCGATGCCAGCGATCAGCTTGCGCAGCAAGGCCGCCAGCGTCGCGCGCTCCTTCGCGTCAAGCCCCTGCAGAAAGGAGGATTCGCTTGCCATATCGGTGCGGAAGGCCGTTTCGGCAAGCGCCGCGCCGGCTTCGGTCAGAGCCACCTGCACGCTTCGCCCGTCATGTGGCGATTTCTCCCGGCGGATCAGACCCGCCTTCTCCAACCGATCTAGCCTGTGGGTCAGGCCGCCCGAAGAGATCATCAGCGCGGCATACATGTCGGTCGGCGTCAGCCGATAAGGAGGTCCGGACCGGCGAAGCGTGGCGATGACGTCGAACTCGCCGCGGTCGAGCCCGAAATCGGCGAAGGTCGCCTCGATGCTGGGGCGCACGAGGTTCGACAGCCGATAGGCACGGCCGAGGATAGCCATGGGCTCCGTATCGAGATCGGGCAGCTCGCGCGCCCACTGGCGCCGCAGCCGATCAACATGGTCCTCTTTTGCGATTCCGTCCGTCATTTTGCCTCACGCCCCGGTGACAGCGCCGATACATACACTTTCCATGACAGACGAGCCACGAAAATATCTTGACGAGAAGATAGTTTTGGGAATATATCTTCTCGCGAAGATAATTTCAGGACGACATGCTGGAGGCACATGATGTTCAAGATTCTTCGCCACCAGGAGCCGCAGCCGGGCCAGAGCCGTACGGTCCATTTCGAGGGCCGCGACCATGGCGGCGCCATATCTCTCTTCATTGTCGACAACGAGCCGGGCCAGGGGCCGGATCTGCATGTCCACCCCTATTCGGAAACATGGGCCGTGAGGCGGGGCGAAGCGGAATTCACCGTTGATAACGTCAAGACCCGCGCCTTTTCAGGCGACATTGTCGTCGTGCCTGCCAACACGCCCCACCGCTTCGAGAATATCGGCACGGGACGGCTCGAAATCATCTGCATTCATGCCAGCGATACGATCGTGCAGGAATTCCTGTGAGCGCAGCCGAACGCCCAGACAATGGAAGAGGAGACGACAGCAATGCCGAAGATGATCTTCGTGAACCTGCCGGTGAAAGACCTTGGCGCCGCGACCCGCTTCTATGAAGCGATCGGCTGCAGCAAGAATGAACAGTTCAGCGATCACCAGGCCTCGAGCATGGTCTGGTCCGACACCATCTTCCTTCACCTGCTGACCCGCGATTTCTTCGCGACCTTCACGCCGAAGCCCGTCGCCGAGGCGCAGAAGGCGAGCGAGGTGCTGATCGCTCTGACGATGGAGAGCCGCCACGAGGTGGATGCGATCGTCGAAGCGGCGGCCGGAGCCGGCGGCAAGGCCGATCCGCGCCCGCCGACGGATATGGGCTGGCTCTACAACCGCGCCTTCGAAGACCCGGACGGGCATATATTCGAAGCGCTCTTTGCCGACATGGCGGCCGCCGCTTCGGCGCAATAGGACGAAGCGCATGATGCGCGGGCAAGGCGGTTCAACCTGCCTGCCCGCCAAAACTTTTCAGCATCGGGAATAAAACCGCCTCGGCCCGTGTCTCATGGGAGGTATCGCAGGATTGCGTGCCCAACCTGAGGAGACACATCATGAAGTCCGTGAAATTCCTGTCCGTCGTGGCGGCTGGCGCACTTGCCGCGACCGCTGTTTTTGCCGCAGCTCCTGTCAACACGGTCGATTCCACCAAAGGCAAGGTTCTTGCCGGCGAAAACGGCATGACCCTCTATACCTTCAAGAAGGATGCCAAAGGCGTTTCCAACTGCAACGGCGATTGCGCCAAGAACTGGCCGCCGCTGATGGCGGCTGGCGACGCCAAGGCCGATGGTGCATATTCGGTGATCGATCGCAAGGATGGCACGAAGCAATGGGCCAAGGACGGCATGCCGCTCTATTACTTTGTCAAGGACAAGAAGATGGGCGACATCACCGGCGATGGCGTCGGTGGCAACTGGGAACTCGTCAAGCCCTGATCACAAGAGAACAGGCGTGAAGACACCCGCACCCGAAACCTTCGAGGGCCAGATCCTGGCCCTCCTGCCGTCGCTCAGGCGCTACTCGCGCAGCCTGACGCGCTCGGATGCCGATGGCGAGGATCTGCTGCAGGATTGCGTCGAGAAGATCCTGACGCGCCGCGGCCAATGGCGCGGCCTCAACCTGCGCGGCTGGGTCCTGACCATCATGACCAATCTCTACCGCAACGGCCGGCGCGGCAGGACGCGCGACAGCCTGGTCGAACTCGACGCCGCCGAAGACATGGCGGCACCCGAACCGCCGGCCGATCCGCTGGAGCGCGCCCGTCTCAACGATGCGCTGAACAGCCTTTCGGAGGAGCACCGCGCCGTGCTGATGCTGGTCGTCATCGAGGGATACACCTATAGCGAGGTCGCCGACGCTCTCGATATCCCGATCGGCACGGTCATGTCCCGCCTGTCGCGCGCCCGCCGGCGTGTGGCCGAACACCTGAAGGCCGACAACATCATTACGCTTCGGAGACCGAAATGAACGAGACCAATCCGATCGTCACCGAAGCCGATCTTCACGCTTATGCCGACGGCCAGATGCCGCAAGCCGCGCGCGCCCACATCGAGGCTTACCTTGCCGACAATCCGGACGAAGCGGCGATGATTGCCGAATGGCAGGGCCAGAATGGGGCGATCCGCTCACTGTTTGCAGACTACGAGAAGGCCAGGGAGACCGATCCCCTGCTTCTGGCACCCCCGCGTACCGCCTCGCCGGGAGCCAAACGCTGGGCGGCCGCCGCCGCGGCTCTCCTCGTCTTCGCGTTCGGCGCCGTCAGCGGTCATTATGGCCCGGCCCTTCTGGAAAAGCCGGACCTGCAGCTTGCCGGCTCCGAAACCCTGCCGAAACAGGCCGAGACCGCCTTCACGATCTATGCCGCCGAGGTTCGCCACCCCGTCGAGGTCTTTGCCGATGAGGAGGCGCATCTCGCCACCTGGCTCGGCAAGCGCCTGGCGATCGAAAACCTCAAGATCCCGAACCTGCAGCAACTCGGCTTCAAGCTGGTCGGCGGCCGCCTGCTGCCGGTCGACGGCAAGCCGGGGGCGATGTTCATGTACGAGAACCAGGCCGGCGAGCGCCTGACCGTCATGGTCGGCCGCAACAGGGAAAACCGCACCACGAGCTTCCGCTTTGCCTCCTCAGGCAATCTCGAAACCTTCTACTGGATCGACGGCGAACTCGGCTACGCCGTCACCGGCGAAATCTCGCGCGAGACGCTGCGCGCAGTGGCCGAGGAGTGCTACAGGCAGTTCCCGTCGTAAGGGTCAGCGCAGCGGATCGTTGGCAAGTTCGATCGGCCGCCCATGCGGCGTTGCCTCCGCTGCCCGCTGCCAGCTTTTCTGCAGGTCGAGGATGGCGCCTGCATCGGCCACGCCGCGGCTGACCAATAGCTCGGAAAGCGCCGCCACCCAGCAGTCGAAATAATCGCTGCCGTCTTCGGCGCGGCCGGGCTGATGCAATTGCCGCGAAAGGGTTTCCGCCCACTCGCCCCAAGAAAACAGCCCCTTTTCGTGCAGATGCACGGTCATGGCGAAAGCCTCGGCCGCCCAGGGTTCCGGGAAGACGGGATCGCCCTCCGGCGACTTCGGCCGATCAGGGGATTGCGAGAGCTGGGAGGGGTTTTCACACACGCTCAAGATAGCTCTCCCACGCATCGATCGAGACCGTCAGCGACGGATCCGCGCCCTCGCCCCAGATCTCGCCGCCATCGAAGACGACGGTATAGAGCCATTGCGGGTTCTCGCCTTTGCCATGCGCGTTATCATCAGGAAAGACGAAAGATCCCTGCACCGCTTCGACCACACCCACCTTGGCGCGCGCATAACGCGGCAGCCGCGTATGGGTCGCCGGGTTGAAATTCTTCGTCTTCACGTGCGCGCCGACCGCAAAGAGCGGCGCGGTCTCGACGGAACGATCGCAAGGCCCGCCTTTGGCGAGAGCCGCCGCAACCATCTCCGCCTTCAGCACTCGCTTCGGCGTCGTCCCGTCCTGCAGCTTGTGCCCGGACGAGAGCTCCTCGCGCGTCGCAAAGCCGTGCCGTTCGAGCAATGTCTCCACGCCGCGGATCCAGATCTCGTAATAGCTCGCCGAGAGATAATCGGCCGGTGGAATATTCTCGCGCGCATGCCGGCTTTCATCGATCGTCCAGGCACCGAAAGCGCCGCAGGAAAGCGTGATGCCGAGCGCCCGCTTTTCCCATTCGGCATGGAAATAGGGCTCGTCCTTTTCGGGCGCGACGGGACCGAAACCCATCTGCCCGCCGAGATCGTGCGGTCCGTTCATGACAGAGCCTCCGCGCTGCCGGCAACGGCCGTCCCGATCATCGCATCGCGGCTGACAAGCCCGGCAAGCCCGGCCTCGTCCATTCCTTCCGTGCCCGCTGGCCGCTCTGGGATTACGAGATAACGCAGCTCCGCCGTCGAATCCCAAACGCGGATCTTCTTCTCCTCTGGCAGCACCAGCCCGAATTCGGCAAGAACGCCGCGGGGATCGATGACCGCGCGCGAGCGATACGCCGGCGCCTTGTACCAGACCGGCGGCAGGCCGAGCACCGACCAGGGATAACAGGAGCAGAGCGTGCAGACGACGAGATTATGGGTCTCGGCCGTATTGAAGACGGCGCGCATATGCTCGCCCTGCCGGCCGGTAAACCCAAGGCTCGCAATCGCCGCCGTCGCATCGCGCTTCAGCCAGTCCGCGAACTCCGGATCGTTCCAGGCTTTCGCGACGACACGCGCGCCATTCCGCGGCCCCACCTTCGTTTCATAGGTCTCAACGATCGCATCGATCGCCGCCGGATCGATCAACCCCTTTTCCGTCAGCAGCGTCTCCAGCGCTTTCACGCGCGCCTGCATGTCGGAGTAATGGTTGTCGTGATCGTGCCCGTGATGATGGTCATGGTGGTCATGGTCGTGCAAGGCAATGTCCTCCCGAAACGCAAATAGGCGACGTCTACTCTTTCTCTGCGGCGGCTGTCTGGATCCCCTTCTCCCCAGCGGGGAGAAGGTGGCGGCAGCCGGATGAGGGGGTGAGCGGCAAGGCCGCGAATGCACTGAGCATAGGCGAAGGCACGATATTTGTCGTGCCGTGCCGCCCCCTCAACCGCCTGCCGGCACCTTCTCCCCGCTGGGGAGAAGAGATCTGCGGCAAGACCCCACGCTCCCTCGAAGCATCCAGACAAGCAATGTAAACATCGTCTGCGCCTTTTATCACACGCCACGCGCCCGCCAAGCCCTCCTATCCCACTGACGCTTTTCCGCTAATCTCCTGCCATGAACATCCTGATTCTCGGTGCAACCGGCTTCATAGGCTCCGTCGTCGCGGCCCGGCTCGTGGCCGATGGCCATGTCATCACCGGGCTCGGGCGCAATCCCGGGCGGGCGCGCCTGAAGCAGCCGGCCATCGACTGGCGCCAGGCCGACCTCTCGCAGATGACAAGGCCCGAGGATTGGGAGGATCTACTCAAGGACCAGCATGCCGTCATCAATTGTGCCGGCGCCCTGCAGGACGGTTTGTCGGACGATCTGGCGGCCACGCAGACGGATGCTATGCTGGCGCTCTATGCCGCCGCAGAACGCTCGCGCGCTCTGATCGTGCAGATATCCGCAAGGACGGCCGGGCCGGCCGGCGATCTGCCCTTCCTCGCCACCAAGCGGCGGGCCGACGAGGCGCTGGCGGCAAGCAGCCTGCCTCACCTCATCCTGCGCCCTGCCCTCGTTCTCGGCCGCAATGCCCATGGCGGCCCGTCGCTCATCCGGGCGCTTGCCGCTTGTCCCCTGGCACTGCCGCTCGTACATGCCGAAAACCCGGTCGAAACGCTTTCCGTGGACGATGTGGCGGAGGCCGTGTCGCGGGCGGTCGCGGGAGATCTCCGCGGTGATCGCGTTCTCGCCGCCGAAGAGGCGCTGACGCTCGCCGATCTCGTGCGCCTGCACCGGCAATGGCTGGGCCTTCCACCCGCCCGCGTGATCGCCTTTGCTCCCTGGCTTGCGAAGCCGGTGACCTGGCTCGCCGATCTAGCGGGCCTGCTCGGCTGGCGTTCGCCGCTGCGCTCGACAGCGATGACGGTCATGTCGGAAGGCATCAGAAGCGCGAAAGCCGGAAACGGCCTCGCCGGGACATCCGCGGCAGCAGTGCTCGCAGCCAATCCCGCCGGCGTGCAGGATCTCTGGTTTGCCCGCCTCTATCTCCTGAAGCCGCTCTTCATATCGGGCCTCTCGGCCTTCTGGCTGCTCTCCGGCTTTATCCCGCTGCTGGCGCTGGAGAAGACCTCCGCTCACTTCCTGCCCTTCATGCCCGAGGCGGCGGCGACGGCACTGACGCTTGCGACCTGCCTCATCGACATCGCGCTCGGCGCGGCCGTCCTTGTCCGCCCGCTGACGAAACGCGCCCTGCTCGGCATGCTGGCCGTCTCGCTCGCCAATCTCACAGGCGCCACATTGCTCGAACCGGCACTCTGGCTCGATCCGCTCGGCCCTCTCGTCAAGGTGCTGCCGTCGCTGCTCCTGACGCTCGCCGCTCTCGCCATTCTGGACGAACGCTGATGCTTGCCGAATTGCTGCTGCTTGCCCATGTGATCGGCGCGACCGTGCTTTTCGGCACCGGCGCCGGCATCGCCTTCTTCATGGTGATGGCGCATCGCACGCGCGATCCCATAGTGATCGCCCATGTCGCCGGAACCGTCGTCATCGCCGACACGGTCTTCACCGCCACCGCTGCCATTCTCCAGCCCGTCACCGGCTATCTCCTGGCGCGCTCGATCGGCTGGGACCTTTGGGAAGGCTGGATTGCGCTGTCGCTGCTGCTTTATGTCGTGACCGGCCTGTTCTGGCTGCCGGTCGTCTGGATCCAGATCCGGTTGCGCGATCTCGCCCGCGCCGCAGCAAGCTCGGGACAAGCCCTCCCGCCGATCTATATCAGTCTCTATCGCATCTGGTTCGCCTGCGGCTTTCCGGCCTTTTTCGCCGTCGTCGGAATTCTCTGGCTGATGCTGACGAAACCGTCTATCGCGCTATTTTAGCATCGGCCAGAGGCTCGCGACCAAAAGCACGGCCATGCTGATGTTGAACCATTTCAACCGCACCGGATCGGAAAGCCATTCCCGGAGCGCCGAGCCGAAGCCCGCCCAGGTCGAAACACTCGGTACGTTGACGACCGCGAAAGCCAGGCCGACGATCAGCACGCTCAAGAGATAGAGCTCGGGATCGGTATAGGTTGCCATCGCCGTGACCGCCATCACCCAGGCCTTCGGATTGACCCACTGGAAGGCGGCGGCCGAGAAAAACGACATCGGCGCCGCACCGCTATTGCCTTCGCTGAGGGAACGCGAAGAGGCAATCTTCCAGGCGATCCAGACGAGATAGGCGCCGCCGGCGAACTTCAGCACCATATAGACCATGGGCATCGTATGCAGCAGCGCCCCGAGCCCGAGGCCGACGCCGATGAGCAGCGAGAAGAAGCCGGCGCCGATCCCGAACATATGCGGGATCGTTCGGCGAAAGCCGAAATTCACGCCTGAAGCGAAAAGCATCATATTGTTCGGCCCCGGCGTGATCGATGTCGTGAAGGCGAAAAGAAAGAGAGCGAAAAATGTATCCAGCGGCATGCGACCTCCCGAAGCCGGCTTTTGTCAGGCCCGCTTTTATTTAGGTCAGCATAACTGCCCTAAACTGTTGATGCCATGACATCATTGTCACGATGACAGGATTACTTGAAAGATAAGAACGCCGCGCAATCTCCTCCAAAATGGAAAAAATCATGCAAGATGACCCGATCCCTACAGTCACATTCCAGAACGGCGCTGAAGTGCCGGCACTCGGCCAGGGAACCTGGGCCATGGGCGAGGATGCCGGATATGCGAAGGCCGAAATCGAAAGCCTGAAGGTCGGCATCGATCTTGGCATGACGCTGATCGACACGGCCGAAATGTATGGCGACGGCGGCGCCGAGGAGATCGTCGGCCAGGCAATCAAGGGACGGCGCGACGAGGTTTTCATCGTCAGCAAGGTCTACCCCTGGAATGCCAGCCTGAAGGGCACGATCGAAGCCTGCGAGAACAGCCTCGAACGGCTCGGCACCGACCGCATCGATCTTTATCTCCTGCATTGGCGCGGCAACTATCCGCTCGCCGAGACGGTCGAAGCCTTCGAGACGCTGAAGGCCACGGGCAAGATCGGCGCCTGGGGCGTCTCCAACTTCGATACCGACGACATGCAGGAGCTACTCCGCGTGCCCGACGGCGCCAATGTTGCCGGCAACCAGGTGCTCTACAACCTTTCCCGCCGAGGCATCGAATTCGATCTGCTGCCCTGGTGCCAGAGCCGCAACATCCCGATCATGGCCTATTCGCCGATCGAACAGGGACGCATCCTGCACAATGCTGAACTGATCCGCATCGCCAAGGCCTATCAGGCGACGCCCGCCCAGCTGGCGCTCGCCTTCCTGCTCAAACGCGACGGCGTCATCGTCATTCCGAAGACATCGAATGCCGAACGAGTTCGCGAAAACCGCGACTGCGTCTCGCTCGACATCACCGACGAGGATTGGCACGCACTCGACGCCGTCTTCCCGCCGCCGGCGAGCAAAAGGTCGCTGGAGATGCTCTGAGCGCCGGCGGCGCAAGGGAATAGGCTCGCCACGTCTCAGAAAGCCTGATAATTTGCGGATCGCAAGCGAGGCAATCCCATGCCAGGCGGTCCGACGCGCAGTGATTTAGCGGCTATGCAAGGGGGCGGCTTCTACAACAGGCACTCCACCATGCAGGCCACCGGCATTGCCGCTCTGCTTTCCCTATGGGAAGCCGCGTGCCAGACGGTGGATATTAGCGACCGTCCGGTGACCATCGTCGATTATGGTTGCTCGCAAGGCCGGAATTCGATGATCCCGATGCGGAAGGCCGTCGACGTTATGCGCTCCAGAGTGGACGCAAGCATTCCCATCGAAGTCGTCCACACCGACCTTCCATCGAACGACTTCTCCTCCCTGTTCGAAGCGCTGATTTCAGACCCGAATAGCTACATGACGGGAAGCTCCGACGTTTTTCCTCTGGCCATCGGCAAATCATATTTCGCACCGTTGCTTCCGCCTGGCCGCGTGCACCTTGGTTGGTCGACCTGGTCGCTGCAATGGATGAGTACCAATGCCATCGATGCGCCAGATCATATTCTCGCGGGCATGAGCAGGTCACCGGCCGTAGCCGCTGCAGTCGCGGCGCAGCAGGCCAGCGATTGGGAATGCTTTCTGACGCAACGGTCCCGGGAGATGCGGCCGGGCGCGAAATTCGTGGCCGGCTTCACGGCCCGCGCAAACGCTGAGACCGGCTGGGAGTGGCTGCTTGGCGAGCTATGGTCGGCGCTTGCAGACATGAGAAGAGATGGCCTGCTCTCAGAACAGGAACAGGAGCAGGTGACCATACCGATCGGCCTTCGGTCCCTGGAGGATATCAAGGCTCCTTTCAGGCAGTCCGGTTCTTTCGCCGAACTGGCGCTGGAACATCTCGATCTGGTGAAAGTGAGCGATCCGTTCTGGCCGGAATTCGAAGGCAGCGGCGACAGACTGGCGTTCGCCAGGCAGCATGCAGACATGACACGCGCCTGGAGCGGCCCGCTGCTCGCCGGCGTAGCTCCAGCTTCATGCGAACAGACCGCGTTCGTCGACGAGTTGTTCAGCCGTTTCGAGCGTCGCCTCTCCGAAGACCCCAAACCCCATGAACCCTACATGGCGGCGGTGGTACTATCGAAGAAACCTCAGTGAAACGAGGCCGAGCCGACGATCCGCATTCGTCGGACATTCCACGATCTGGGAAAGTGGCACGGCACCGTTTCAGCTGGGCGGAATCCGTTACACCGCACCGGCATAACGGAACCCAATTCTTACATCCCCTGCGCGCCGCGGTTCATCGCAGCAATACCGGTGCGGCAGACTTCGATGAGGCCAAGGGGCTTCATGATCGCTACGAACTGGTCGATCTTCGACGACTTGCCGGTGATTTCCAGGATGAAATGGTCGATCGTCGCATCCACCACCTTGGCGTGGAAAGCATCGGCAAGGCGCAGGGTCTCGGCGCGCGTCTCGCCCTCACCGATCACCTTGACCAGTGCCACCTCACGCTCGATCGGCCGTTCCTGGCCGAGTTCGCGGGCGCGCACCGTCAGATCGACGACGCGATGAACAGGCACGATGCGCTCGAGCTGCGCCTTGATCTGCTCCAGCACCTGCGGCGTGCCGCGGGTGACGATGGTGATGCGGGAAAGATGCGCCTGGTGCTCGGTCTCGGAGACGGTGAGGCTCTCGATATTATAGCCACGGCCGGAGAACAGCCCGATGACACGGGCAAGCACGCCCGGCTCGTTATCGACGAGAACCGAGAGCGTATGGCTCTCGACCGCCGTCGTTTCCGGAGAGATGAAGTAGGCAGAGCCCGTGGGCTGAAGGTGTGCGTTCATGATCCTGGGTTTCCTCTGACTTCTTCTTAGACTAGCTGGCGGCCCTTGGCGTCGATCGCGTTGGCGACCGCTTCATCCGTGGCTTCGTCGGGCAGCAGCATTTCATTATGGGCCTTCCCCGATGGGATCATCGGGAAGCAGTTGGCGAGATTGGCGACGCGGCAATCGAAGATGACGGGCTTCTTGACCTCGATCATCTCGACAATGGCGTCGTCGAGCTCATCCGGCTTGTCGCAGCGCAGGCCGACCGCGCCATAGGCTTCCGCCAGCTTGACGAAATCGGGCATCGCCTCCGTATAGGAGTGCGACAGGCGGTTGCCGTGCAAGAGCTGCTGCCACTGGCGCACCATGCCCATGTACTGGTTGTTCATGATGAAGATCTTGATCGGCGCATCGTACTGGATCGCCGTCGACATTTCCTGGATGCACATCTGGATCGATGCGTCGCCGGCAATGTCGATGACCAGGCTTTCGGGATGGGCGATCTGGACGCCGAGGGCCGCCGGCAGGCCGTAACCCATCGTGCCCAAGCCGCCCGAAGTCATCCAGCGGTTCGGCTGCTCGAAGCCGAAGAACTGCGCCGCCCACATCTGGTGCTGGCCGACCTCGGTCGTGATGTAGGTATCGCGGTCCTTGGTATGCGCAAAGAGCCGTTCCAGCGCATATTGCGGCATGATCACGTCGCTGTTTTTCGTATAGGCGAAGGAATTGCGCGCCCGCCAGCGGGCGATATCGCTCCACCAGTCTGCGAGGCGGCTTTTCTCCGGCTTCTTCGGCAGCGCCCGCCACAGGCGGACCATATCTTCGAGGACATGGCCGACATCGCCGCGAATGCCGATATCGACACGGACGTTCTTGTTGATCGAGGAAGGATCGATATCGATGTGGATCTTCTTCGAGTTCGGCGAGAAGGCATTGAGACGGCCGGTGATGCGGTCGTCGAAGCGGGCGCCGATGCAGACCATGACGTCGCAGTCGTGCATCGCCATGTTGGCCTCGTAGGAGCCGTGCATGCCGAGCATCTTCAGCCAGTTCTTGCCAGAAGCGGGATAGGCGCCGAGGCCCATCAGCGTCGAGGTGATCGGGAAATCGGTGAGCTCGACCAGTTCGCGCAGCAGCTTGGAGGCCTCAGGGCCGGAATTGACGACGCCGCCGCCGGAATAGATGATCGGACGGCGCGCATTCGCCATCATCTCGATTGCCGCGTGGATCTGGTTGAGATCGCCCTGGATCTTCGGCTGGTAGCTCTTCTGGATCGCGTAATCGGCGGGCGGCGTATACGTGCCGGTCGCAAACTGCACGTCCTTCGGAATATCGACGACGACGGGGCCCGGACGGCCGGACTGGGCGATGCGGAAGGCCTCATGAATGATGGCGGCGAGTTGGTTGACATCCTTGACCAGCCAGTTGTGCTTGGTGCAAGGCCGGGTGATGCCGACCGTATCGCACTCCTGGAAGGCGTCGGAGCCGATCAGTGGAGTCGGAACCTGGCCGCTCAGGCAGACGAGCGGGATCAGATCCATCAGCGCGTCCTGCAGCGGTGTGACCGCGTTGGTGGCGCCGGGACCCGAGGTGACCAGCATGACACCGACCTTGCCGGTGGAGCGGGCGTAGCCTTCGGCCGCATGGCCTGCCCCCTGCTCGTGGCGCACGAGAATGTGCTTGATCTCGTCCTGCTGGAAGATCTCGTCATAGATCGGCAGAACCGCGCCGCCGGGATAGCCGAAGATATGTTCGACGCCATTGTCCTTCAGCGCCTTGAGAACGATCTCCGCTCCCGTCATCCGATTGCCTGCCGCCTGATTGTCCGTGCTCATCTGTATGTTCCGTTTGATGCTGGGATTTGCGTTTGTGGCCGGAAGCCCTGATTTCGGGCATAAAAAAAGGCCCCGGAGGAGCCTGTCATCTAGCGCATGGGTGGCTATCGCCGGATGGTTACACCACCCTGCCCATGCGCCTTCCCACCACGATAAGAGCCGTTGCGATTTTCATGGTCGGAAGTGATAGACAGAAAATTTCGCAGCGTCAACGCATGCCGCAATAAAAAACTGCCCCAGGCCCGCGCCCCCGAAAATCGATAGGATGAAGGATTTGTTAAAGGATCGACTTTATCCTTTAACGCTACTGCAAGGAGTAGCCTTTGCTCAACAACGACTTGCGCATGTCTGGCAAGGCAGGCGAGCCCGATCGACGCGACGGCCATGCGCCGGGAAATCGCTTTCTCGGCCGCGTCGTTGCGTGCAGCGGCTCCAGGGCAACGATTGCCGCCGTCGCCGAACAGGGCGGCACCGATCTCACCGAACTCTGGTCCGTCGGCCGGCTGATTTCGATCAGCGTCGGCCGCAACCGCGTCGTCGCCCTCGTCTATCAGATGAATACCGGCAGCCATGCCTGGGGCGAAGGCGAGGACAATTACTTCCAGATCGAGACCGAGCTGCTCGGCGAAGTCCGCGTCGATGAGGACGGCACCGAGGAATTCTCGACCGGCATCTCGCGTTACCCCTATCTCGGCGCCATCGCCCACCGCATCCGCGCCGCCGACCTGATGCGCATCTATGATGCCGGCGAAGGCACAACAGCTGTCATCGGCAAGCTGACGCAGGACGAAAGCATCGATGCGGCAATCCACATCCCCTCGATGCTCTCCAAGCATTTCGCCGTCGTCGGCTCCACCGGCGTCGGCAAGTCGACGGCCGTGTCGCTGCTCCTGCACAAGGCGATCGCGGCGAACCCGAAGCTGCGCGTGCTGATCCTCGATCCGCACAATGAATTCGCCGCCGCCTTTCCCAAGCACGCCGTCACCATCGACACCGACACGCTCGACCTGCCCTTCTGGCTGATGCGGCTCGAAGAATTCGCCGAAGTGGTCTTCCGCGGCCGCTCGCCGGTGCCCGAAGAGCTCGACATGCTGCGCGATATCATGCCGGAGGCCAAGCGCGCCTTCCGCGGCAGCGACAATTCGCTGGTACGCCGCACGACTGAAAAGAGCTCGATCACTGCGGATACGCCGGTTCCCTACCGCATGGCCGATCTGCTGGCGCTGATCGACGAGCGCATCGGCCGCCTGGAGGGCCGTGCGGAAAAGCCTTTCCTGCGTTCATTGAAGATGCGCCTCATCGCCGCGATCAACGATCCGCGCTATCATTTCATGTTTTCCAACAATACGATAAGCGACACGATCACCGAAACGATCGCGCAGATCTTCCGCATCCCCGGCGATGGCAAGCCGATCTGCACCTTTCAGCTGGCCGGTATCCCCTCCGAAGTCGTCAATTCGGTCGCCTCGGTGCTCTGCCGCATGGCCTTCGAAGTGGCGCTCTGGAGCGAGGGCGCGATCCACATGCTCGTCGTCTGCGAGGAAGCCCACCGCTACATCCCCTCCGATCCCAGCCTCGGCTTCGTGCCGACGCGCCAGGCGATCGCCCGCATCGCCAAGGAAGGCCGCAAATACGGCGTCTCCCTCGGCATCATCACCCAGCGGCCGGGCGAGCTCGACCAGACAATCCTGTCGCAGTGCTCGACGCTGTTTGCCATGCGCCTTGCCAACGACCGCGACCAGGAAATCATCCGCTCGGCCATCCCGAATTCATCGATCTCGACGACGAGCTTCATCTCCTCGATCGGCAACGGCGAGGCCATTGCCTTCGGCGAGGCGATCAGCGTGCCGATGCGCATGCGCTTTTCCCGCGTCGACGAAAGCCTGCTGCCGAAGGCCGCCAGCGCCAGCAGCAAGCATAGCGAGGAAGATCCCGACACGGTCGACCTGCGCAAGAT
Organism: Rhizobium sp. Pop5; assembly: GCF_024721175.1. NCBI lineage: Bacteria > Pseudomonadati > Pseudomonadota > Alphaproteobacteria > Hyphomicrobiales > Rhizobiaceae > Rhizobium > Rhizobium sp. Pop5. The sequence continues at coordinate 2,479,325 of NZ_CP099399.1, forward strand.
CGTCACCCGCATGCGGGCGGTGACCGTCGGACCCGACATTTCGAATTTCCAGCAGAGCATGGCCGCATCTGCGGCAAGCTTCGACGAGGCGGATGCCGCTGGCGAGGATCTCGACGCCAAGCCCTATACGCCGCCGGCAGCCGAGGCGGCCGCGCCGCTCGAATCCTACCGGCGCGAATTGCTGCCGCAGGCGCCGCGGCTGGACCCGGCCGCATCTCCCTCGATCGACCCACGGCTCGATGCGCTACGCCGGGAAATGCGCCGCGAGGAGCCGGTCTTTCCCCGTCCGGCGCCGCCGAGCGACCAGCCTGCGATCACCCGCCGGGAACCCGGCTCGTCCCTGCGCGAAAGCATTCTGAGAAAACCGTTGAGCGGCCTTTACAACAAGGATTGATGCTCCAGCGCGATCAGCGGGCGCACGGCATCGATCGCACGCTGCCGGTCGGCCGGCGCGAGCGGCATCAGAGGCCGCGGAAGCTCCGCCCGGCCGAGTGAGAGATGCTCGACCAGCATATAGATTACCCGGATGCTTCCGAATGCCTTGAACGTTTCCCAGAGCGGCTGAAGAAGCCCGCCGAGCCGATGTGTCTCATCGCCATTGCCTGATATGGCTGCCTTGGCCAGCGCAAGGGCCGTGCGCGGCAGCAGGCCGGCGACGACGCTGTACCAGGCGTCCGCGCCCGAAAGCAGCGCTTCGCCGGCACCCCAATCGCCGCTGTAGCCGATGGCGAGATTGGTTTTTTCGCGCAAGGCCGCGAGTTCGCCGCGCAAATCGCCGTCGGCCGGCAGCGGCATTTTCACCGCCCTGATCGTCTCGATGTCGGAAAGGCGCTGCAACAGGTCCCGGCTGAAGGTGAAATGGGTCGTGCCGGGATTGTTGTAGATGCAGAGCGGCAGCTTGGCTGCCTTCGTGACCGCCAGGAAATGTTCGTAGGCTTCTTCCTGGGTCAGCGGCGTATAGGAGACCGGGGCAAGCAGAAGTGCGTCCGCGCCGGCAGACGCCGCATCCCTCGCGAGATCCCGCGCATGATCTGTCCTCAGAGCACCGACGCCGACGAGAATGGGAACGCGGCCGCTGACGCATTCGACCGCGGCCTTGACGGCCCGCAGCCGCTCCTCGCGCGTGAGATAGGCGTAGATCCCGGTGCTGCCGAGAAGCCCGATGGAAGCGACGCCTGCATCGCACAGGCGTTCCAGCAGGCCGCAGAGAGCCTGCGTATCGACCCGGCCGTGGATGTCGGCAGGCGTCGGCGGAAAGGCCGAAAGGCCGTGAAACGGAGAGACAGACGACATGATGCGGTCCTGAAGGTTCATTGGGAAAACAGCAGGCGCGATCCGGCACCCGCGAAGAAGACGGCGAGACTTCCCTCGATCCAGCGGCGCGCCCTGGCATAGGCGCGCACCATCGGCGCGGTAGAGAAAAGCAGGGCATAACCGGCAAATATCAAGATCCCGAGCAGCACGCAGCCGCCGAAGGCGGTGACGGCTGTTTGAAGCGAAGCGCCGGGCTTGAGGCCGAGCGACATGATCGCCACCCAGGCGAGAACCGCTTTCGGGTTTCCGAGATGCATCAGTATTCCGCGGCGATAGAGCGCGCCGAACTCCGCCGCGGGCCGCACGAACTTGGCTGCCGGCGCCTCCCGGACCGCCGAGCGGGCCGCTTTCCCGGCAAGCCAGAGGAGGTAGAGCCCGCCTGCGATCTTCAGGAACAGCAGCGCATGGGCATAGCGCACGAGCAGCGTCGAGATGCCGGTGACCGCGATCAGCCCCCAGCATGACGACATGGTTATGACGCCGGCGGCAAGGGCAAGCGCGGGCCGTCGTCCCTGGCTCATCGCCACGTTCATGATGGCCATGTTGCTTGGCCCGGGACTGCCTGCGGCGATCGCATAGGCGATGTAGACGACGATAAGATCCTGCATGTGTTTTTCCTGCGGTTTGGCATCTGCGCGGGCACCACGCCCCAAACGGAGGCGCGGCCACCCGGCTTTCTTCTCCTCGAAAATTGGTCCATCATGAAGCGCCATTTTCAAGAATTTTCATGGACCATTTTGCGATGTCGAAGCGACGCAGCATCATCGAAATCCCGTCGCTCAACGCGATCGATCGAACGGCCCATTCCGGCCGCCAGCTTGCGCAGGCCCTCAGGGGCGCAATCGCCAGCGGCGAGCTGAGGCCCGGCGAACGCCTTCCTTCGACCCGCACCCTTTCGGCCACCCTGATGATCGCGCGCGGCACGGTCGTCGAGGTTTTCGATCAGCTGACGGCCGAAGGCTATCTCGAAGCCCGCGTCGGAGCCGGCACCCGGGTCGCCGCTGCCCTGAGGGACACACCGCCGGCGCTCCCGCCCGATCGTGCGGCACCGACGGCCGCGGAAACCATAGACCTGCCTTCCCCGGCGGCCCGGCTGATCGCGGTTGCCCGCGCTCTCACGCCTCATCCGCCCGTTCCCTTCGCCATCGCGGTGCCGGCGTCCGGCATCGCCCCCGACGATAACTGGCGCCGTCTCGGCAATCGCGTGCGCGCGTCGAAACAGGCCGCCCCCTCGGGCTATCACGATCCGATGGGTCTGCCCGAGCTGCGCGTCGCCATTGCCGAACACGTCCGACGCGCGCGGGCCGTGCACTGCGGGCCGGAACAGGTCATCGTCACGTCGGGCACCCAGCAGGGCCTCTACATGGCCGGCCGCGTGCTTCTATCGCGCGGCGATCCGGTCTGGGCCGAGGATCCGGCCTATCCCGGCCTCACCGCCGTGCTCGACGATCTCGGCCTATCTACGCATCGCATCCCGGTCGACGCGCAGGGGATGAACGTGGAACGCGGCCTGGAACTCTGCCCGCAGGCACGCGCCGCATTCGTGACCCCATCGCATCAATATCCGATCGGCATGCCGCTCAGCATGGCGCGGCGCAACGCCCTGATCGCCTGGGCCGACCAGCACCGCGCCTGGATCGTGGAGGACGACTACGACAGCGAATTGCGTTATGCCGGACACCCCTTCCCTTCGATGCAGGGATTGCGCCCGTCACGCGTGATCTATCTCGGCACCTTCAGCAAGGTGCTCTTTCCGTCCCTGCGCCTCGGCTACGTCATCGCCCCTGCACCACTGGCGGAAGCCTTCGCCGGCGCGCGCGCCATTCTCGACCGGCACTCGCCGACATCAGAACAGCACGTTCTCGCGGCCTATATGAAGGAAGGCTATCTCGAAGCCCATATCCGGCGCATCCGCGGCCTCTATGCCGAACGCCGCGCCATCCTGCTGTCGGCGCTCGAACGCGCCTTGCCCGAGGGCTGCTGCATCGAGCCGAGCGACCAGGGCATGCACATTCTCCTATGGCTACCCGAAGGGACCGACGACGTGCAGCTCGCAGCCCGGGCGCTCTCGGCCGGCATCGCCGTTCGTGCGATCTCCCCCATGTATGCCGGCCAGCCCGCGCGCCCCGGCCTGATGCTGGGCTTCGGCGGCTTCCTGCAGGACGAGCTGCAAGCTGCGGTCGGCGAACTCGTAAGACTGCTGAGGCTTTGTGAAAGGCGGACAAGCGAACATATGCCACCGTGAAAGGGTGAGGAATTTGCAGATGGCGCCGGCTGATGCATGTCGCCCGGAAGTGTGCAGCGGTTCCGGGATAACGACATGCATCAAAACAAAGAGCTAAAGCGCGTCGCATGAATCAAGTTTGATGCGACGCGCTTTAGCGCGCCAACGGACTGTCCCACACGACAAACAGCAGCCCCTTGAGTTGGGCGAAACGCTCCGGCCCAAGCTCGGCGCGCCATTCGTCCTCGATGTCGCGCAATATGTCGACCATCTTCGAGAATGCGGCGTGTCCACGTTCGGTAAACCGGACGATGCGCGCGCTGCCTTCTCCCGGAACGTCGGAGCGGACGATATAGCCGAAACTCTCGAGGCTGCGGAGCAGCTGGTTGATCGCCTGCTTGCTCATGCCGGCGCGCTCGGCGATCGTGCCCGGCCGCGCCCCGTCCGGGCCTGGAAACTGCAGAACCGCCATATGCGGCAGACGCAGCTCGTCAAAACCGGCGGCGTTCAGCCCGTTGATCAGACGACGCTGGATCGCCTGGGCCGGCACGCGCAGCAGGGCGCCGATCAGCATGTCTTCGGTTCTCGCTGGCAAGCTGGATGGCGGCATTGACGATCCGGTAAATTGAGTTTACTGCTGAGTAGTAAATCTAATTTACCGGAGGAAATTCCAAAATGCCACAGAGAACCATCGATGCCCGCGTCAATCCTTCCGATGAAATCATTGGCACCAAAGGGTTCGCGGTTCGCTTCCTGCTGACTGCGGACAACTCGAACGGCAGCGTTGCCGCCTTCGAGCTCATGGTCCCGGCCGCGCTGCGACTGCCGGCGCCGGCGCACAGCCACAACCACTACGAGGAGACGATCTACGGCCTCGAGGGGGTGCTGACCTGGACGGTCGACGAAAAGCAGATCGACGTCGGGCCGGGGCAAGCGCTCTGCATTCCGCGCGGCGCCGTTCATCGGTTTGACAACAACGGCAGCCAGGACGTGAAGGCGCTCTGCGTGGTCACGCCGGCAGCGATCGGACCGGAGTATTTCCGCGAGGCTTTCGCGCTGCTCAACGCAGCGAACGGTGGTCCGCCGGACCGGGCCAAGATGGCGGAAATCATGCTCCGTCATGGTCTTATGCCAGCGGCGCCCCCGACATAAAGGCCGGTGGTGCGATATGAAGCTGCGCATTGATGAATCCACGCCCTGATGCGAATGTGCGTTGCGCCGTTAAGACGGTAGTGTTTCGGCGAGGGCCATCGTGAAATCCATCTTGAACTTCATCATCGTCTTTGGCGACGGCGGCGGGGGCTGCCGGCTTCGACTGTTCCAAGGCGGGCAGCGCCGATGAAAAGATCGTCTGCGGCGACGTCAAGCTCTCCCGGCTCGACGAGCTTTTCAACCGACGCTATGCCGCTCAGAAAAAAGCAGCGCCTGACGAGGATAACATCCATACCGCCCGCAATTTCCTGGCGGATCGGCGCGATTGCGGCGATGACAGATCGTGCATTCTGAGCGCCTATCTCGCCGTCCTCTGGAATATCTCGCCTGACAAAAACGATTTCATGCAGGGGATTTCAGCCCAGTCTCTCACGGGCAGCCAATTGCCGAAGGCGTCAGCGATCCCTGAGAAAACCGGGCACTGTGCCGCTACATCGGTTCTTGAGGTCCATCCCCGCCTCGACAATGGCGGGGCGGCTGACGATGCCGACTTCGCTAACGGCACGGGGATCGACTATGCCAATGACGGCTACCAGGTCTCCTATAACAGGGAGGAAGCGCTGATCAGATCGAAGCCCGGCGATCCCGTTACCATGTGCCTGGTCGAGATCGACCGCGATTGCGACCCCGACGAAGGCGGGAGGCTGTTCCTCGTTACCAACGGCCGTACTCACGAAAGCTGGATACTGCCCGATGCCCAGCACAAATGCGGCGGCTGACGGCCCATCCTCGGCTAAACCGTCAGGCGCTCCCAGCTCTCGTTCATCTGGTTGCGGAACCATGTCATTTGGCGCTTGGCATATTGCCGCGTCGCCGCGGCGCCCTTCTCCAGCACCTCGTCGCGCGTCATCTCGCCCTTCAGCATCGCGGCGATCTGCGAGACGCCGATCGCCTTCATCACAGGGGCCTCGGCGGGCAGGCCGAGCGCAAGCAGCACCCTCACCTCGTCTTCCGCGCCTTCGCGCAGCATCTTTTCGAAACGGCCGTTGATGCGTGCGTGCAGCACGGCCCTCTCCGGCAGGACGACGATCTTGCGGGCCTTGGCCGCGTCGATCACGACAGGACCCGACCGGCCCTGAAAATCGGCGATCGATCGCCCCGTCGCCTTCACCACTTCCAGCGCCCGGACGATGCGCTGCCCGTCCTGGCGGTTGAGGCTTGCCGCCATGGCGGGATCAGCCGCGGCAAGCTCCGCGTGGAGCCCGTCCGGCCCCTCCGCCACAAGCCGGGCCCGAAGTCCCTCCCGCAGCGCCTCGGGTATATCGGGCATATCGGAGAGGCCGCCGGTCAGCGCCTTGAAGTAAAGCCCGGTGCCGCCGACGAAGACCGGCAATTGACCGGCGGCCTTCAGCGCCGGCAGAAGCGCCGAGACATCGCGCAGCCAGGCGCCTGTGGAATAGACAGCACCTGCCGGCACATGGCCGTAGAGATGATGCGGCACATCCTGCATCTCCTCTTGCGAGGGGCGCGCTGTCAGCACCCGCAGCGTGTCGTAGACCTGCATGCTGTCGGCGTTGACAACCGCGCCTGCGTGACGCCTCGCCAATTCGAGAGCGAGCGCGGACTTGCCGCTGGCGGTCGGCCCGGTTATCAGGATCGCGTTCTCTATGCTCAAAAGGTTTTCCATCATGGCCCTCGTTGCCACGCTTGTTGCCAATCCGTCAAATCCTGTCCTGACCCCAGAGATCGCCGAACAGGCGGCCAAGGCCGTGGAGGCGTCCGGTCTTTACTGGCTGGCGGATGGCGTCGCCTGTGACATAGCCCTGCGCGACGGCACGGATGCGCAAGCGGCCGAAGCCAATCTCCTCGCCGTCATATCAAGCGCGCCCATCGATCTCGTCATCCAGGAGCAGGACAGCCGCCGCAAGAAGCTTTTGATCGCCGACATGGATTCGACGATGATCGGCCAGGAATGCATCGATGAACTCGCCGCCGAAGTCGGCCTGAAAGAAAAGGTCGCGACCATTACCGCCCGCGCCATGAACGGCGAAATCGCCTTCGAGCCGGCGCTGCGTGAGCGGGTCGCCCTCTTGAAGGGCCTGCCGATCTCAGTGGTCGACGAGGTCATCGCCAGGCGCATCACGCTCACCCCGGGCGGCCCGGAGCTGATCGCCACGATGAAGTCGAAGGGCCATTACACCGCCCTCGTTTCCGGCGGCTTCACCGTCTTTACCAGCCGCATCGCCGCCACGCTCGGCTTCGACGAGAACCGCGCCAACACGCTGCTCGAAGACGGCGGCATCCTCTCCGGTTTCGTCGCCGAGCCGATCCTCGGCAAGCAGGCAAAGGTGGACGCGCTGAACGAGATTTCGGCCCGCCTCGGCATTTCGCCGAAAGAAGCGATCGCCGTCGGCGACGGCGCCAACGATCTCGGCATGCTGCACCTCGCCGGCTCCGGCGTCGCCCTCCACGCCAAACCCGCCGTCGCAGCCGAGGCGCAAATGCGCATCAACCACGGCGACCTGACGGCGCTGCTCTATATCCAGGGCTATCGGAAGACGGATTTTGTGACGGCTTGAAGCTGACACGGCACACGCTTCGCCTTTGCCGGTGTGCCTGTGAGCACCCCCTCTGCCCTGCCGGGCATCTCCCCCACAAGGGGGGAGATCGGCAAGTGGCCCAGACTTCGCGCCCATCTACCGTTGGGCCGGGCTGTGAGGCTCGTTGTTTGGGGAAGTATCGCACCTAGCCGATCTCCCCACCTGTGGGGGAGATGCCCGGCAGGGCAGAGGGGGGTACCACACGGCACACCCTCTCCTTCGTCATTCCTTTGACGAGCACAGGAGAGGTTGAGCGAGAACGGAAGGAGACGGCGAACCGCCCCCTTCCCCTACTCCATCGGCACCGCCACGAACCGCAGATCGCCATTCGCCGAAGCGATCATCAGCTGCGCATTACGGCGGCCTTCCTGTTTCAGCGACTGCACCTTGGCGGCGACCGCGTCGGGCGACTTCATGAATTCCTGCGCCACTTCGACGATCACGTCGCCGGGCTTCAGTCCCTTTTCGGCCGACGCAGAGCCCGGCGTCACCTCGGTGACGACGACGCCGTCGACGCTTTCGGCGATGCCGAAAGCCTTGCGCGTCTCGGGGCTCAGCAGCGAGAGCGACAGGCCGAGCACATTCTTTGGCGTTGCCGCATCCGGTGCCGTTTGACCTTGGCCCTGATGCTGGTCGGGCGAGGTCGGCGCGGGCTGCGCCTGATCGCCGGTATCAGGCTGGTCCATGTCGTTGTTTTCGTCGGGATCCGGAGTGATCACGCCGTCCTGCGAACCGTCGGGCGCGGCATCGTCTCCGCCCGGCTGATCGCTGTCCTCAAGCCGGCCGAGCGTCACCTTGACGGTCTGCTCCTTGCCGTCGCGCAGCACGACGACGTCGACCTGCTTGCCGACGGCGCTTTCCGCCACGACGCGCGGCAGGTCGCGCATTTCGGTGACGGCCTTACCGTCGAATTTCAAGATGACGTCGCCCGCCTTGATCGAGCCGTCATCGACCGGCCCGCCCTTGATGACGCCGGCGACCAGCGCGCCCTTGGCGGTGTCAAGCCCAAGGCTTTCGGCAATATCGTCGGTCACCGGCTGGATGCGCACGCCGAGCCAGCCGCGCCGCGTCTCGCCATATTGGCGCAGCTGTTCGACGACGCCGGAGGCAAGCTCCGACGGCACCGAGAAGCCGATGCCGATCGAGCCGCCGCTCGGCGAGATGATCGCCGTGTTGATGCCGATCACCTCACCCTTCATGTTGAAGAGCGGACCGCCGGAATTGCCCTTGTTGATCGCCGCATCCGTCTGGATGAAGTTGTCGTAGGGGCCGGCATTGATGTTGCGGCCGCGCCCGGAAATGATGCCGACCGTCACCGAACCGCCGAAGCCGAAGGGATTGCCGATCGCCATCACCCAGTCGCCGATGCGCATCGTGCTGGAATCGCCGAACTTCACCGACTTCAGCGGAGTCCTCGGTTCGACCTTCAGCACCGAAAGGTCGGTCTTCGTATCCGTGCCGATCAGCTTCGCCTTGAGCTTCGAACCATTGGCGAAATTGACCTCGATATCGTCGGCGCCCTCGATCACGTGGTTGTTCGTGACGATATAGCCTGTGGGATCGATGACGAAGCCGGAGCCGAGCGAGCTGACATTGTGGTTGCCGCCCTTGTTGCCCTGCTTCTTGTTGAAGAAGTCGTTGAAGAATTCCTGGAAAGGCGAGCCGTCGGGCGCGCGCGGCGCAGGACCGACGCCCTCGTCGTCCTTCACGCTCTGCGAGGTCGAGATATTGACCACGGCATCGAGCAGGCCTTCTGCGAGATCGGCGACCGAGGCCGGTCCGTTGTTGGGCACGGTGGACTGGATCGGCGGAACCTGCTGCGGCGCGGCGGGTGCCGGAGCCGTCTGTGCGGCGGCAGGAGGCGTGGCCATCCCGGGTGCAGCGGCTTCAGGCGCTGTCTGCGCATGGGCAATCCCGCTCATCCCGGCCTGCGCCAGGATTGCGGCGCTGGCCAGTAGCGCGAGCGTTCGTCTGAAGGGCGAGCGATTCGTGGGGGCCATCAAGCTTCCTCATAAGGGGGTAAATGCGCACATTGAGCACCAGCATAAGGCGGAATGATGGAGGGCGAAATCACCTTTTCGCGAAATCCCCGTGCAATCTGACAAGTCCTCGCAAAAGCCGGATTATCTCAATCATTCCATGAAAAAAGGGCGGGCATTCCATGAAAAAAGGGCCGGCGCTCGGCCGGCCCTTGAATATTTTCCGGGATGCGGGATGGCATCCCTTACCTTCAGTTTGCCTGCTGGGCCGGTGCTGCCGGAGCAGTTGCCCCGGGCGCGAGAGGACCCGGCGCGGCGGGGTTCGCGGGCCGCTGCAACGTGCCGTCGGGATTGTCGAAATAGCGGAAGAACTCCGAATTCGGCGACAGCACCAGCGTCGTGTCCTGCGAGGACAGCGCCGAGGAATAGGCCGCCATCGAGCGATAGAACTCGAAGAAGGCGGGGTTCCTGGAAAAGGCGTCGGCGAAGACGCGGTTGCGTTCGGCGTCACCCTGACCGCGCAGGATTTCCGCGTCGCGCTGAGCGTCCGCGGTGATCTCGACCACCTGGCGGTCGGCGATCGCCCGCCGGCGCAGGCCGTCTTCCGTGCCCTGGGCGCGCAGCAGCTCGGCTTCGGCCAGGCGCTCGGAGCGCATGCGGTTATAGGTGTTCGGCGCCACATCGGCCGTGAGATCCGTGCGGCGGATGCGCACGTCCTCGATATTGAGCCCGAGAAGCTCGGCGTCGGGACGCAGATCGTCGCGCACTTCGAGCATCATCGATACGCGCTCGTCGGAAAGTGCGGCATCGAATTCACGCAGACCGTAGACCCGGCGCAGAGCCGAATCCAGACGGGTGCGCAGCCGCGCTTCGGCCGCATCGCGATCGCCGGAGACGGTTTCGCGGAAGCGGCGGGGGTCGTTGATCGAATAGATCACAAAGGCATCGACGTCGAAGGTCGCGCCGCCCTTGACCTGCACCTGGATATTGTCGAGGTCGAGGCGCAGCTTCTGCTTTTCGACGAGCTGGACGCGGTCGGCATCCATGAAGCTGAACGGCAGCTTGAAGTAGATGCCGGGCTCGGTCTTGACGGACTGGATCTCACCGAAGCGCACCACGATCGCCTGCTCGCGGGCATTGACCACGTAGACCGAGGAATAGAGCCCAACCAGCAGGACCGCAAGGATGATGAGAATGACGGGAAGCCTGTTCGATGTCATGGCTCAACCTCACTGCTGCGACGGTCTGGTGATTTCGTTGAGCGGCAGATAGGGCACGACCCCCTGCTTCTCGTCGATCACGACCTTCTTGGAATTCTTGAGCACCTGTTCCATCGTTTCCAGGAACAGCCGCTTGCGCGTGACGTCAGGCGCCTTCGAATATTGTTCATCGATGGCGATGAAGCGCTGCGCCTCGCCCTCCGCTTCCTTGACGACGCGATCCTTGTAGGCGGCTGCGTCTTCGCGGATGCGGGCGCCGTCACCGCGCGCCTGGCCAAGCTTCTGGTTGGCGTATTGGTTGGCTTCTTCCACCAGGCGCTGCTTGTCCTGGTCGGCGCGCTGCACTTCCTGGAAGGCATCGGCCACTTCACGCGGCGGCGCCACGTCCTCGATCGTCACCTTGTTGACCGAAATGCCGGAATTGTAGCGCGACATCGTATCCTGGATGATATTGGCGACTTCGCTGGCGATCTCCAGGCGCCGGTCGCGGAACGCATCCTGCGCCGGGCGCCGGCCGACCACTTCGCGCATCGCGCTTTCGGAAACCTGCTGCAGCGTCTGCGCCGGGCTTTCGACGTTGAAGAGATAGGCGCGCGCATCGCTGATCTGATACAGCACGTTGAAGCGGACGTTGAGGATGTTCTGGTCGCCCGACAGCATCAGGCCGCCGGCCGTGTTGCTGCTGCCCTGCGAGCCGCCGACGTTGAGCAGCTGCTCGGTGACCTTGACGATCTCGACCGTGTCCATCGGCCAGAAATGGAAATGCAGACCCGGCATCGACACCGTGTCCCGCGGCTTACCGAAGCGCAGCTCGACGCCACGTTCGTCCGGCTGGACGGTGTAGACGCACTGGATCAGCCAGAACACCGCGACGATCGCCGCGACGATCACGGCGACGCCGCCGTTGAAACCGCCGGGAATGATGTTGCGCAGCTGGTCCTGGCCGCGCCGGATGATATCTTCCAGATCGGGCGGTCCGCCCTTGTTGCCACCGCCGCGCGGACGGTTCGGCCCCTGGCCCCATGGTCCCTGATTATTACCGCCGCCGCCCCAAGGGCCGCCGCCGCCATTCTGATTGCTCCAGGGCATCAAAACCTCGTTCTTCGTTAAGTCTTCCACGCATCCGGGACCGTGGGGGCCGACCGGCGGATGCGATGGTGACCGTTATAGGTATCGCCGCACCGGCTTTCAACGCAGCGTGAGAAACTTGGTCAATTTAATTGGAAAATAGTTCGTTTTCAGGTGCGCCGGCGTTCATAGACGACGTAGCGCGTGGCATAGCTGTCCTTCTCGCCGGCCGGCACCGCAAGCGCCTCCCCTGCCTGCCAGACGTCGGGATCGATCGCAGGGAACGCCGCATCCCCTTCGAGGTCGGCCTCGACATGGGTGATGCACATCCGGTCGGCAAAGCCGATCGCCTGCGCGTAGACCTGCCCACCGCCGACGATGCAGATCTCGTCGACACCAGTTTCAAGCGCCAATTTTTCGGCGGCCGTCAGGGCCTCGGGCAGCGAATGCGCCACGGTGATATCCGGATGATCTATCGCCGCGTGCCGCGATATGACGATGTTCGGCCGCCCCGGCAACGGCTTGCCGATCGAATCGTAGGTCTTGCGGCCCATCACGACAGGCTTGCCCAGCGTCAGCGCCTTGAAACGCTTGAGGTCACTCGAAAGCCGCCACGGCATATCGCCGTCGCGGCCGATAATGCCGTTGCGGGAAACGGCGACGATGATGGTCTTGCGGATGTCGGCCATGAAATGTCTCCGATCAGACGGCGATCGGCGCCTTGATATTGGCCTCAGCCTCATAACCGACCAGCTCGAAATCCTCGAATGTGAACCCGAAGATATCCTTCACATCGGGGTTGATGCGCATGAAGGGCAGCGGCTTCGGCTGGCGCGTCAGCTGCAGCTTCGCCTGGTCGAAATGGTTGTGGTAGAGGTGGGCGTCGCCGAGCGTGTGGACGAAATCGCCGGGCTTCAGCCCCGTCACCTGTGCCACCATCATCGTCAGAAGCGCATAGGAAGCGATGTTGAACGGCACGCCAAGGAAAATATCGGCCGAGCGCTGGTAGAGCTGGCAGGAAAGCTTGCCGTCGGCCACGTAGAACTGGAACAGACAATGGCAGGGCGGCAGCGCCATCTGGTCCACTTCGGCCGGGTTCCAGGCCGAGACGATGTGGCGGCGCGAATTCGGATTGTTGACGATGCCTTTGACGAGATTGGCGATCTGGTCGATGTGGCCGCCGTCGGGCGCCGGCCAGGAACGCCACTGGGCACCGTAGACCGGTCCGAGATCGCCGTTTTCGTCGGCCCATTCGTCCCAGATGGAAACGCCGTTCTCCTTGAGGTAGCCGATATTGGTCTCGCCCTTCAGGAACCACAGCAGCTCGTGGATGATCGAGCGCAGATGCAGCTTCTTCGTGGTGAGGACGGGAAAGCCCTCCGCGAGGTCGAAGCGCATCTGGTACCCGAAGACCGAGCGCGTGCCGGTGCCGGTGCGGTCGCCCCGGTCGGAGCCCTTTTCCATCACGTGGTCGAGGAGATCGAGATATTGCTTCATGTCGCGCTGATTCCGTTTCCCCAATTCTAAGTCTTCGGCGACGGGAAGCCAGCCCCTTGCGCGTTTTCCCGCATTTTCTGCCGGGGGAGATAAAGCTTTTGTGACGTTTGCCCTTTCCTTGGGCAGCGGAAATCACTATATCAACCCTGCCGGCTTTCGGGCCGGCTATGGCGATAAATGAGCGGTGTAATAAACCTATTGGACCCGGGGGCGGTACCCGGCGCCTCCACCAAAAACCGGCGGCCTCGAAGGCCGGCTTTTGATGGGGGCGAAACAGGATCGACAAGGGTGTAAAGATCGACTTTTCGCTCGGCATTGTACCGCCGTTATCGGGCTAAAATTGTAGTTGCAAACGACAACTATGCGGAAGCTCGTCTCGCTGCTTAATCGCGGTGTGACACTTCAATCAAAGTCCTAGTGGTTCGCACCTCTAGGCGGGGTCCGAAGGCACCTGGCAACAGAAGCCTTCACCTTCTCCCTCAGACTGAAATCATGTATGCTGATCTTTAGCGTGACTCGGCTCCGGACTTTCCCAAGGCGCCTGAACGTGCCATATACCTTGTGAAAAGACTTCAGAACCGACGAAAGACAGGAAAAGCATGGGGCAGGATCATATCCGCTACGACATTCTGGCGCAGGATGCACTTCGCGGCGTCATCCGCAAGGTTTTGGCGGAGGTAGCAACGACGGGCCGTCTGCCCGGCGACCATCACTTCTTCATCACCTTCCTCACGGGCGCCGCCGGCGTGCGCATCTCGCAGCACCTGAAGTCCAAGTATCCCGAGCAGATGACCATCGTCATCCAGCATCAGTTCTGGGATCTGAAGATCACCGAGACGCATTTCGAAATCGGACTTTCCTTCTCGGATGTTCCCGAGAAGCTGGTCATCCCGTTCAATGCCATCCGCGGCTTCTACGATCCCTCCGTCAATTTCGAGCTCGAATTCGACGTGCCGCTCGCCGACGGCGAGGAACTGCCATCAGGCGAAATCACCGCCTATCCCGTCGATGCGGCCGGAAAGCCCGATGATGGCGCGGCAAAGCCTGCCGACGGCGAGGAGAAGAAACCGGGCTCCGTCGTCTCGCTCGACTCCTTCCGCAAGAAGCAGTGATCTCAAAGGGAGGCCAGGCCTCCCTTTTTTCATAAGGTTCAGCCACCACATGAGCGCCGAAATCGTCAATCTGCGCCAGTTCCGCAAGAAGCAGGTCCGCTCCGAAAAGGAGAAGCAGGCCGAGCAGAACCGCATCTCCTTCGGCCGCACCAAGGCCGAGAAGCAGCTCACCCGCGCCCTGAACGAGAAGGCCGACAAGGCCCATCGCGGCGGCCGGATCGAGACCGATGACGACGGCGCCTGACGGCTCACCTAAAGCTTGAAGAGCCGGAATGGATTCCGCGATCAGCCACTTATGCGGTTTCCTTGAATCGATCCGTCAATATCCAACCGGGATGTGAAGCCGCTTCATGATCCGTAAGCATTCGGCGACATTGCACGGCCATCGCACCAGCTTCTCGCTGGAGGACGAGTTCTGGGCCGATCTGAAGACGATCGCCGAAAACCGTTCAATGCCGCTCGCCGCCCTGATTTCCGAGATCGATGACCACCGCGCGCCGCACAGCAACCTCTCCTCGGCACTGCGGCTCTACGTGCTCGCCTGGGCGAAGGACGGCAGCGGCCGAGAGCCGTGAGCGACAGCCCTTGCGAAAACAAGGGCCTGAAACCTGTCACCTGAATTAGCTTCCCAGCTGCGCTGTTACTGAGCCTGAACGCCGGGCACCTGGTCGAAATTGAGTGAACCGGGCGGCAACTGGCTGGCGCGCCGCGCCGCTTCCGCCTCGGCGGCCGCCCTCTCGGCATCCGCCTTGGCTTTGGCTTCCGCCGCCGCGCGTGCGGCATCAGCCTCGGTGGCAGCTTTCTCCTGGGCTGCCTGCTGTGCCAGCATGCGCAGGCGTTCTTCCTCCGCCTGCCGCTGCCGCTCGATCTCCGCCGCCTTGACACGCTCGGCGTCGTTGAAGCGATAGAGTGCTGCCTCACGGCGCAGCCGCTGCTTTTCGAGCACGATCGCCTGCAGCCGCTCGACGCGGCGGCGCTCGCGCTCGAAGGCGCGCAGCGACAGATAGCTGGTGATATCGGTCACATCCATTGTCTTGCCGGGCGACGGCAGCATGCCGGAAAAGTTCAGCCCGAGTGCCGGGTCGGCGCCGGAAAGCGCTTCCGCACCCGGATTGAGCCCGACGCCGATCGTCGCGCTGATCCGCTCCTCCGGCAGCGCGATCTGCGCATCGGCCGTGATGCGGCCAAGATCGTTGGCAATGGCGACGTTCTGCACCCTCACCGTCCCGTCGGTGATGTTGAAGGGAATGCCGAGCGGCGGCAGCTTCGCCTCGCCGTTGCTGAGCAGCGTCTCGACGATCGGATGGACCTTGCCGGCGGTGATCTGCTCCTGCATCGTGTCGGTTGCGGCAAGCAGCGGCGGCAGGATGGCAAGGTTCAGCCCGCGTATGCTGGTCTCGCCGAGCTTCAGCTCGCCCGAGCCGTTGAGCGAGCTGGCGATCTCGCCGATCGTCTTGCCCGAAGCCTCCATCGACAGCGACAGGCCGAACTTGCCGTTGGCGATCGGCGCGCCGTCGCGCAGCCAGACGACGCCGGCAAGATCGGAATCGGCAAGCGAAAGCTTCGTCTGCAGGAAGCCGGTGCCGTCCGCATTGGTGAAGAGCAGGCTGCCGGAGAGCGCTCCGCCGTCCCAGTTGCCGGCCATGTCGTTAAGCTGCAGCTCGTCGCCCTTGTAGGCGACGTTGCTGGTGAAGTCGGAGACCGCCGTTTCCGGCAGGCCCGGCCAGAATTGCTTGGCCGAAAGCTTCAGGTTGACGTCGAGATCCTTGAAGACAGGCAGTCCGAGCGGCGCCTTCGTCAGAGCGCCGGTGGCGGGATCGACGATCTGGCCGAACACCGCTTCACCGAGCCAGCCGGCATCAGCCTTGGCAAGGGTCAGTTCGCCGCTTGCCGTCGTCTTTGCCGCCTTCCGGTCGAAGGTCAACGCGCCTGAAAATTCATTGTCGGCCGCATGGCCCTTGAGATCGGAGAAGACGATCTTGTCGCCGTCGACGGCGGCTTTGGCCTGCAGGCCGAAAGGCAGCCCTGCCCCGGTCTGCGGCAAGGCGATGCCGTTCATGATGAGATAGGGATCGATATCGGCGCTGTCGAGTGAAAGCGCGATCTTCCCGTTCATGAAGCTTTCCGGCCGGACGTCGACCTTGCCATTGGCGGTAAACGAGGTCCGGTCGGTGGCAAAGGTCAGCGCCGCTTCAGCGGGGTCGTTGCCCGATGCCTGAACTTTCAGCGTCAGGCGGCCATTGGCGCCGACATCGACGGGCAGCGGGTCGAGCCCGGCCTGGCCGAACAGGATCGACGGCACGGCATTTTCCAGCGTCGCCTCCAGGCTGGTCGTGCCGTTGCCCGTCAGCGCCAGCAGGTCGGACATGCGGTAGTCGAGATTGACGCGGCTGCCGTTCGACACGCCGGCAAGCGTCACCGTCAGCGCATTACCCTCATCGCCGCCGAGTGTGAGCGCGCCGCGCAGCGCCGTATTGCCGTACCAGCCGGCATTGCGCACCAGCCGGTCGAGCACCGGGTGATGCGGCAGGCGCTCGCGCAGCATGGTGAAGAAACCGCCGGGATCGGCCGATTTGAAGGTGATCTCGCCGGCGCCCTTATAATCGAGCAGCGAGCCTTCCGCCCTTCCCGTCGCCGTCAGCTCGGCTCCGGCAATATTCTTGATCGACAACCGGTCGACGGCAAGCGCGCCGTCGGCGATGGTAAATGTCGTTTCGACATTCTCGGCGCTGACGCCGAAGGCGTTGAATTTGTCGGCCTTGAGCTGGGCGGCGATCTTGTGGTCGAGCACGTTGTCGCCGGTATCCTGGCCGGTCAGCAATCCCGTCAGCGCCTGCAGGGCGTCGAGATCGAGCGTATCGCCGTTCAGCGCCACAGACAGCGTCGGCGTCTGGCCGGAGACCGCCTGCCGCTCCAGCCGTCCCTTCAGTGTCGCCGGGCCGATGGCGACCTCGAGATTTTCGAAACGCTGCAATTCGTGCGTCAGGCTGACATTGGCCGAAAAGCCCGCCTGTCGCAATTGCCGGATCGCCGGATCGACCGAGCCGGCAAGCCAGGAAGCAAGCCCGGTCGGCTGGCTGGAGGCCACCACGATCTGCCCGTTGAAAGAGGGCTCGCCCTTGAGCAGAAGCTTGCCCTTGCCTTCCACCTGGGTGCGGCCCGGCAGCGTACCGGTGGCACTGTCGATCATCCAGCCGGTCCCGGCGGGCTCAAGCTCCAGCTGCACGTCGCGCAGCGTCGTGTCGCCGGCAACGATCGCCGGCAGCTTGACGCTCGCCTTTCCCGGCACCTGCGGGATCGGCACCTGGCCGACGATATCGATCAGCGAGCTCAGCCGCTGGCGCGCCGAAACCGCCGCATCGCGCGTCGTCTTGCCCGATGCGCCCTGATTGGCGATGCGGTTGACGTCGATCTGCTGCCCGTCGGCGGTCAGCAGGAATTCCGGCGCATTGCCGGTATCGAGCGTTGCCTCGCCTGTTATGACATAGGGATCGTCGGTCGGCCCGATCTCCATACGGTATTCGGGGATGCGGATGCGCTCGTTGGTGAGCTCGAAGCGGCCCTTGGCGCGCGGTGGCTGAATACGTTTGTCGGCGGGCTTGGCCGCGTTGCCGTCTTCGATCGCCGCCGAAAGCTGGCCCTGGTAATTCGGCTTGCTATCGACGAGCTTCAACTCACCGTCGAGATCGATGGTGACAGGGTGCTTGTCCGGCGAGAGCTTCGTGCGCATGCGCAGCGCACCCTTCTCGTCGGGCTGGCTGCTGGAGATGGAGAAGCTTCCATGCTCGCCGTCGAGCGCCGCGTCACCCTCGATACGCCAGGGGCCGGCCAGCGATTTCGCCGACATTTCGGCATTGAGGCCTGTGATATGGCGCGAGCGTCCCGACTGGTCGTCGATGAACTCCACTTCGCCGCCGCTGACATGCACGTTTTCGAGAACGACGGTCTTTGCCGGTATTTCCGGACGGCTGCCGCGCATCCAGTCGAGCGTGCCGTCTTTCAGCAATCTCAAGCGCACCTTCGGATTGACGACGCGCATGTCGAAGATCAGCGCCTCGCCCGACAGGAAAGGCGCAAGCTCGGCATCCATGGAGAACTGCTCGACCTTGACGATCGGCGTGCCGTCCGCCTCCTGGCCGACGCGCACGTCATGCAGCGTAACGGAAGGAAAGGGCAAGAGGCGCGCATCCACCGTGCCATGGACGGTGACCTTCTTGCCGATGATGCGGCTTGCCTGGTCCTCGAAATTCTTGCGGAAATCCGTCCAGTCGATGAACAGCGGCGCAAGCAGCGCCACAAAGAGCGCCGCGACGATCACTCCCCCCAGAAAGACGAGGAACCGGCCTACCAATGCAAGGATTCTCCATTCGGAATTCTGTTGCCGACACTAGAGCATGGTGCCGAAAAGTGTGAGCGGTTTTCGGGCGACATCATGCTCTAGCTCTTTAATGAAGAACGGGATTCGGGGGCAAGCCCAAGTTCATGAGAATCTTCCGTTTTCAGCCATGGTGGAAAATCTTGCCGGGATTGAAGATATCGTCCGGATCGAGCGCCTGTTTCACCTGTCGCATCAGATCCACCGTACCGCCGAGTTCCTGCTCCAGGAACGCCATCTTGCCCTGCCCGATCCCATGTTCGCCGGTGCATGTTCCATCCATGTCGAGCGCCCGGCGGCTGAGCCGCTCGACGAAGCTCTCGGCCTTGGCGATGTCCTCGGCGCTCTTGTCGTCGAACAGCAGCAGCACGTGGAAATTCCCGTCGCCGGCATGGCCGACGATCGGGCCGAGCAGGCCGTGTTCCTCGATATCCGCCTGCGTTTCTGAAACGCAATCGGCAAGTCTCGATATCGGAACACAAACATCGGTCGAAAGTGCGGCAAGCCCGGGCGCCAGCCCCCGGGCCGCCCAATAGGCGTCGTGGCGCGCCTTCCAGAGCTTCGTGCGCTCCTCGGCATTAGCGGTCCACAGAAATTCGCCGCCGCCGCATTCCGCCGCGATTTCAGCGAAGGCGGCCGATTGCAGCGGCACCGTCTCGTCGGTGCCGTGGAACTCGAGGAAGAGCGTCGGGCTTTCGGCATAGGAAAGCCCGGAATAGGCATTGCAGGCCCGCATCTGCACGGTGTCCAGCAGCTCAATGCGCGCCACCGGGATGCCCATCTGGATCGTCATGATGACGGCATCGCAGGCGGCCTTGATGCTCGGGAAGGCACAGGCCCCGCCAGCGATCTTCTGCGGGATCGCCTGCAGGCGCAGCGTCACCGAGGTCAGGATGCCGAGCGTGCCCTCGGCGCCGACCAAAAGCCGCGTCATGTCATAGCCGGCCGAGGATTTGCGAGCGCGCCGGGCGGTGCGGATCTCCTCGCCATTGGCGGTAACCACGGTGACGGCAAGCACATTGTCCTTCATCGTCCCGTAGCGCACGGCATTGGTGCCGGAGGCCCGCGTCGAGGCCATGCCGCCGATCGAGGCGTTGGCGCCGGGGTCGATCGGGAAGAAGAGGCCGGTATCGCGCAGGTGGATATTCAGCGCCTCGCGTGTCACCCCCGGCTCGACGGTGCAGTCGAGATCTTCGGGATTGACTTCGAGCACCCGGTTCATGCGGCTGAAATCGATCGAAATCCCGCCATTGGCGGCGTTGACCTGGCCCTCAAGCGACGTGCCGACGCCGAAGCCGATCACCGGCACCTTGTGGGCGGCGCAGACCTTGACCGCGGCCTTCACATCCTCGGCGCTCTCCGCAAAAAGCACGCCGTCGGGCAACTGCGATGGAATGTAGGTCGTCGTATGGGCATGCTGCGCCCGGAAGGACTGGCCGGTCTGGAAGCGCTCGCCGAAGCTCTGCTTGAGAATGCCGAGCACGGCCGATATCCCCGCCTCGTTGCGTATGCCGGCCTTCGCGTCCTTCAGCGCCATCCCTTTGATCTCCCTGCCATTCCGTGGATACATATCCTCTTTCGCAGATAGGCCGGGTATGCGGCAAGTCAAAGCGGCTGTCCAGTTAAGATTGGCAGAAGATTTCATTCCCCCTTTGTTATAGGCGCCCCCGCCCTTTCAGGGCGCACGGCCCGTCCGTTGGCCGGTCATGCCCTTTTTTAGAACATGCCTATTGACAAGTCACAGCCGATGCCGCTCGATATGCAAATCCAATAAACAAGACATGTGTCCAATATATTGGATTAAGATATGAGCGTTCAAACAAGGGGAACCATCATGACCGTCTCGCTCCGCGCCAGCGCGCTTTCGCTGGCAACCGCTCTCGTTCTTTCCGCCATGCCCGCCGCCGCCCAGCAGGCCAAGAGCAAGCTCGACGAAGTGCTGGCTCGCGGCCATCTCGTCATGGGAACCGGCAGCACCAATGCGCCGTGGCACTTCAAGAGCGCGGATGACAAGCTTCAGGGCTTCGACATCGATATGGGCCATATCGTCGCCAAGGCGCTATTCGGCGATCCTGACAAGATCGAGTTCGTCAACCAGTCGTCCGATGCCCGCATCCCCAACATCACCACCGACAAGGTCGATATTACCTGCCAGTTCATGACCGTGACCGGCGAGCGCGCGCAGCAGATCGCCTTCACCATCCCCTACTACCGCGAAGGCGTCGGCCTGATGCTGAAGTCCGACGGCAAATATGCCGATTATGCCGCGCTGAAGGCCGCCGGCTCGTCCGTCACGATCTCGGTGCTGCAGAACGTCTATGCCGAGACCATGGTGCATGCGGCCTTGCCGGAGGCGACCGTCGACCAGTACGAATCCGTCGACCTGATCTATCAGGCACTGGAATCCGGCCGCGCCGACGCCGTGGCGACCGACCAGTCGTCGCTCGCCTGGTACATGACGCAGAACCCCGGCCGCTATAAGGATGCCGGCTACGGCTGGAACCCGCAAACCTATGCCTGCGGCGTCAAGCGCGGCGATCAGGATTGGCTGAACTTCGTCAACACCGCCCTGCATGAGGCCATGACCGGCGTCGAATTCGACTTCTACGCCAAGTCGTTCAAGACCTGGTTCGGCAAGGATCTGACGCCGCCCCAGATCGGCTTCCCGGTCGAATACAAGTAAGGTCGCCTGGGACGGCAGGGGCCTCCGGAGAATGTTCTCCCCTCCGGAGGTCTCTTCCGCCCGTTCTTCACCCTTGATTGCAGGATTGCGCCATGGGTTATACGCTCAATTTCGCCGCCGTCTGGCGCAGCTTCGACCAGTTGCTCGAAGGTTTGCTGCTCAGCCTAGGCCTGGCTTTCATTTCCATCCTCATCGGCGCTGCGATCGGCCTCTTCGTTGCCTTTGCGCTGACGTCGAAAAGCCGATGGCTGCAGCGCCCCGCCGCGCTCTACGTCACGATCATCCGCAACCTGCCGATCCTCGTTCTCGTTCTCTTCGCCTTCTTCGCGCTGCCGCAGCTAGGCATCAGGATCGGCAAGATCCAGAGCTTCGTCGCGGTGCTGTCGATCTATTCCGGCGCTTATCTCGCCGAAGTGTTCCGTGCCGGCCTGCTCTCCATTCCGAAAGGCCTGACGGAAGCGGGACTCGCGATCGGCCTGACGCCGATGCAGATCCGCGTCTCGATCATCACGCCGCTGATGCTGCGCAACGTTCTGCCGTCGCTCTCCTCGACCATCATCTCGCTGTTCAAGGATACGTCGCTTGCCGCCGCCATCGCGGTGCCGGAGCTGACGTTCGAGGCGAGGAAGATCAACGTGGAAACCTTCCGCGTCATCGAAACCTGGATCGTCGCCTCCGGCCTCTATGTCGTAACCTGTTCCGTGCTCGCCGCGCTGATGCGCGTCGTCGAGCGCCGGCTTGCCGTTCCGAGGTGATGTCATGACCGGATTTATTGCTTTTCTCGATCAGCTCTGGATCGCCCGCTTCGTCATCCTCAAGGGGCTCGGCGTCACGGTCTCGATCTCGCTGCTGGCGATCGTCATCGGGTCGCTGCTCGGCGTGCTCGTCGGGCTCGCGCTCGTCTACGGCAACCCAGTGCTGCGCCTGATCGTGCGGGCCTATACCGATTTCATCCGGGGAACGCCGGTTCTGGTGCTGGTGCTGGCGAGCTATTACGTGCTTTCCACCGTCGGCATCGAGCTCGGCCCGTTCCAGGCCGGCGTGCTCGCTCTTGCGGTCTTCTGCTCGTCGCATGTGGGCGAGATCGTTCGCGGCGGCCTGCAGGCGATCCCGAGAGGCCAGACCGAAGCGGCGAAAGCGATCGGCCTCACCTTCAATCAGACCTTCGCCTATGTGCTCTGGCCGCAGGCGCTGCGCCAGTTCCTGCCCGCCTGGGTCAATACGGCGGCCGAAATGGTCAAGGCATCGACGCTGCTTTCGGTCATCGGCGTCGCCGAGCTGCTGCTGCGCACGCAGGAGATCATCTCGCGCAATTTCCTGAGCCTCCAGTTCTATTTCTTCGCGGGGCTTCTCTACTTCGTCATCAATTACGGCATCGAGCGCCTCGGCAAATATGTCGAGCGCAAGACGGTCGTTCCATCGTGAGGGCTCGGTCATGAGCAAGGTACTTCTCGAAATTCAGGGGCTTCACAAGCAATATGGGCCCGTCGAGGTGTTGAAAGGCGTCGATTGCATCATGCAGCAGGGAGAGGTGATCTCGATCATCGGCTCCTCCGGCTCCGGCAAAACGACGATGCTGCGCTGCATCAACATGCTCGAGGACTTCCAGGGCGGGCACATCCGGCTCGACGGCGAAGAGATCGGTTACGACGAGTCCGGCGGCGTACGCCGGCGCAAGAGCGAGAAGGAAATCGCCCGCCAGCGGGCGCTGACCGGCATGGCCTTCCAGCAGTTCAATCTCTTTCCGCATATGACCGCCGCCCGCAATGTCATGCTCGGCCTCGTCAAGGTGAAGAAGATGCCGCGCGACGAAGCGCGCGCCGTCGCCGAGAAGTGGCTCGACCGCGTGGGTCTGGAATCGCGCGCCGACCACTATCCCGGCCAGCTCTCCGGCGGCCAGCAGCAGCGCGTCGCCATTGCCCGCGCCATCGCCATGAACCCGCGGCTGATGCTGTTCGACGAAGTCACCTCGGCGCTCGATCCCGAGCTTGTGGGCGAGGTCCTGCAGGTCATCAAGGGGCTTGCCGCCGACGGCATGAGCATGCTGCTCGTCACGCACGAAATGCGCTTCGCCTACGAGGTCTCCTCTCGCGTGATCTTCATGAACAAGGGCGTGATCTGCGAGGAAGGCAATCCAAAGGAGATGTTCGTGCAGCCGAAGACGCAGCGTCTCGCGGAATTCCTGAAAACGTCAAGCTTCAACTAATGGGCAGTTTCAACCGACGGGACGGCGCGAGCGCGCCGTCGCTTTCCAAGCAAAAAGAAGAAAGAGAGATCCCATGACGATCAAGCGTTATGGCGCCGGGGAAACCGGTGCCGGTGGACAGCCCCTGCCCTTCGCGCGCGCCGTAGAGGCCGGCGGCTGGCTTCACGTATCCGGCCAGGTGCCGATGGAAAAGGGCGAGATCATCGACGGCGGCATCGTTCTCCAGACCCGCAAGGCCATCGAAAACCTGATCGCCATCCTGCACGAGGCTGGCTACGGGGTCGAGGACGTGGTGTGCGTCGGCGTCTGGCTGGACGACCCGCGTGATTTCTGGAGCTTCAACGGCGTCTATGCCGAATATTTCGGAAGGAACCCGCCGGCCCGCGCCTGCGTCCAGTCGCGGATGATGGTCGATTGCAAGGTCGAGGTCGACTGCGTCGCGTACCGGGCCGACAGGAACTGAGCTCTCAGACGATCGGTGGATTGAGCCGGGCGAAGCCCTCCTGCCGCCGATAAGGGAAATGGGGATAGGGCGCCGTGACCGCACTGACGACATCGAGCCTTTCGATCTGCTCTTTCGACAGGCTCCAGCCGACCGCACCGAGGTTCTGCCGCAACTGCTCCTCGTTGCGTGCGCCGATGATGACGCTCGATACGGTCGGCCGGCCGAGCAGCCAGTTGATAGCAATCTGCGGCACAGTCCGGCCGGTCTCGGCCGCAATGGCATCAAGCACCTCGACGATGTCGAACAGCTTCTCGTCGTCGACTGGCGGCCCGTATTGTGCCGTCTCGTGCAGCCGGCTTGCGGCTGGCAGCGGCTCGCCGCGGCGGATCTTGCCGGTCAGCCGTCCCCAGGCGAGCGGGCTCCACACCAGCGCTCCGACACCCTGATCGGCGCCAAGCGGCATCAGCTCCCACTCATAATCGCGCCCCGCCAGCGAATAATAGACCTGATGGGCGACGTAACGCGGATAGCCCCAGCGCTCGGCTGTCGCGAGCGACTTCATCAGTTCCCAGCCGGCAAAGTTGGAAACGCCGACATAGCGGATCTTGCCTGACGCCACCAGGCCGTCGAGCGTCGACAGCACTTCCTCGACCGGCGTCGAGGCATCGAAAGCATGAAGTTGCAGCAGGTCGATATGATCGGTCCCGAGCCGGCGCAGCGCATCCTCCGTCGCCCGGATCAGCCGCGCCCGCGAGTTGCCCCAGTCCTGCGGCCCCTCGCCCATCGGCAGCGCCGTCTTGGTCGAGATCAGCACGGCGTCGCGCCGGCCGCGGATCGCCTGGCCGAGCACCTCTTCGGAAGCGCCGGCCGAATAGACGTCGGCCGTGTCGAACAGCGTCACACCCGCCTCCAGGCAGATATCCACCATCCGCCGCGCCTCTTGCGCATCCGTCGTGCCCCAGGCGCCGAACAGCGGTCCGCTGCCGCCAAAAGTGCCGGCCCCGAAGCTTAAGACCGGCACCCTGAAGCCCGATGCGCCAAGATTTCTGTATTCCATGATTCAATCTCCTGTTTTTTGCAGAGATAGACCCCGGGAAGAGGATGATATAGATTGCCTGAAAGCACATCATCTGTGATTTGAATTCATCATGAGCCGTCAGGACATCAATCGATCAGGCGAAATGGACGTCTTCGTCAGCGTCGTCGAGCGTGGCGGCTTTTCCGCTGCCGCGCAAGTGAAGCGCATGACGCCATCAGCCGTCAGCAAGCTCGTCGCCCGGCTGGAGGCGCGCCTTGGCGCCCGCCTCGTCAACCGCTCGACCCGCAAGCTGCAACTGACGCCGGAGGGTTGCGCCTTCTACGAGCGCAGCATCGCTATCCTTGCCGATATCGCCGAGGCCGAACGTCAGGCTTCGTCAGGCGAAGAGGCCTCGGGCCGCATCCGCATCAACACCAGCGGCTCCTTCGGCAATCATGTACTGGCGCCGCTGGTGCCCGCCTTCATGGCGCTTCATCCCGCCGTGACGCTCGATATTTCCCACACCGACAGGATCGTCGACCTGATGGAGGAGCGCGCCGACGTCGCGATCCGCGCCGGCCCTTTGAAGAATTCCAGCCTGATTGCCCGCAAGCTCGGCGCTGCCGGCAAGGTCATCGTCGCCTCGCCCGATTACCTCAAACATCACGGCGAGCCGCGCACGATCGCCGATCTCCGCCGCCACTGCCGCATCGGCTTTTCCTACGCCCGCGCCGTCGAGGGCTGGCCGATGCGCGAGGACGGCGAAACGGTGACGGTGCCGATCACGCCGGGCGTGCAGGTTGGAGACGGCGAAGCCATGCGGCATCTCGCCCTCTCCGGCGCCGGTCTTGCTCGCCTCGCCGCCTTCACCGTGCGCGCCGATATCGCTGCCGGTCGGCTGATACAGGTGCTGGAAGAGGCCAACCCCGGCGATCTCGAGGAATTCTACGCCCTCTATATGGGTCAGGGCGGCCCGCTGCCGGCGCGCGTACGCGCCCTGCTCGATTTCCTCGCCAGAGAAGTGCGCCTCTGATGAAATAACAATGACTTGAAGCGGCCGCTTGAATCAAATTCGCATGGCGGGCGTCGAGAAGCGAGATTTCGCAATTGACCGCGCTCGCGGCAGCCGCCTATACCGAACCCGCGCCGGCCGGGCGTTCAGCCGGCCTCTCTTTGTCATGCCGGAGCTTCCTCCCATCTTCAGCCTCACGGCTTGCACCGGCCAGGAAAGATCCGGGGATCATGCCATTCAGCGACCTACGCCGCCTGCTGAGCGATATCGGCCTGCCGAAATGGGCCCTGCTGCTCGCACTGTCCACAGCCTTCACCGTCTTTCTCGAACTCTTCGCCCTGCCCGCCTCGCTGCTGATCGGACCGATGGTCGCCGCCATCCTGCTGGCGCTGACCGTCGGCAAGGGAAAGCTTCGCATACCGCTTCCGCCGCTACAGTTCGGCCAGGTTCTCGTCGGCCTGATGATGGCGCGCACCATCACCCCTGACATTCTCGGCGCCATGGCGAAGGACGCGCCGCTCTTCCTGCTGTTCGTCTTTTCGGTCATCGCCATCGCCACCGGCCTCGGCTGGCTCCTGACACGCTGGCAGGTCCTGCCGGGAACGACCGCCGTCTGGGGCTCCTCGCCGGGTGCGGCCTCCGCCATGGTTATCATGTCGGAAGCCTACGGCGCTGACGCCCGCCTCGTCGCCTTCATGCAATATCTCAGGGTCGTTTTCGTCGCCGTCGGCGCTTCGGTGGTCTCGCGCCTCTGGGTGGCCGCAGACGGTGCCGCGCCGCCGCCGCTCATCCTCTTTCCCGCGGTCGACTGGCCGGCCTTTGCGGCGACGATCGCCTTTGCCGGCTTCTGTGCCTATGGCGTGCGCCGCCTGCGCATCCAGGGCGGCATGATCATCGTGCCGCTCTTTCTCGGCGCCTTCCTGCAGGGCATCGGCCTCCTGAAGATCGAGCTGCCGATGTGGCTGCTCGCCATCGCCTATGCGCTCGTCGGCTGGAGCATCGGCCTGCGTTTCACCCGCTCGATCATCACCCACGTCGCGCGCGCTCTGCCGAGGGTGGCAGCCTGCATCGTGCTGCTGATGACGCTCTGCGGCTGCATGGCTGCCGCACTGCACGTCTTTGCCGGCATCGATCCGCTGACGGCCTATCTCGCCACCAGCCCCGGCGGCGCCGATTCCGTCGCCATCATCGCCGCGTCAAGCAATGTCGACGTGCCCTTCGTGATGGCAATGCAGACCGGCCGTTTCCTCGTCATTCTGCTGATCGGCCCGATGCTCGCCCGCTTCATCGCCCGCCGTTCGGGGCTTGCGGAAAATCCTGCATAGTCTTTAGGGAGCGAGCTCGTCCGGCATTGGAGGTTCAAACAAGAGCATCCACTCTTTGAGCTTGATCTCGGGGATATGAAAGGTCCCGGCGGGAAGCTCAGCATTCCTGGCCCTGATGCGTTCCAGCAGCAGATCTTCGGATATATCGGCAAAATGAATCCTGAAACCTGCGCCGAGTTCGCGAGCTTTTCCTCGAAATTCGTCGCGCTCGCGTCTGGTCCAGAAGCCAAAGTCCAGGATGACATCCACACCAAGAACCAGAACTCTCGTCGCCGCTTCCCACAGAAGCGCCTCGATCGCCGCATGCCTGGCGTTATGCGTTGCGAAGTCCGCCTCATCGCTATCGTCGTGAACATCGGATCCGAACAGCCGAATGTGCCATTCGTCGACGGTAAGACGTAGCGCGGAGTACTCAGCCTCGAGTTTCCGGGCCAAGGTGGTCTTGCCGCTACCGGGAAGTCCCACCATCAAGTGGAGCATTGCCATGGAATCCGACCAAAGCTGCTTAAATCAGAAGTGGGCTATTTCTAGTCGCAGATCCACACTATAGCAACCGGCCTCACGCCACGCCTTGGGCGACAAACTGCAAGAGCGTTCATTGGCGAAACGCGTGAAGGCTCTTTGAACGAACCTCGAACCGTCCCAGTAATATCTCCCCTAGCCTCAGCCCAGGTTATCCCCTAAATTGCCTCAATGATCGTCACTGTGCTGAAAAATGGATAACTCGGGACTGTCTCTCGACAGGATGCGCACCTTTGTTCGCGTTGCCGAGCGGGGCAACCTGTCTGCAGTGGCAAGGGAACTCGGCGTCGGTCAGTCCACCGTGACGCGGCACCTCAATGAACTCGAGGATGCAGTCGGTGTACCCCTCCTCAGCCGAACCACGCGTCGCGTGACCCTTACCGACGAAGGCAGCCGCTATTATGCGAACTGTCTTCAAATATTGCGCATGGTCGAGCAGGCTGCCGAGGAAGCCAGGAATGCGCGTCGGGCGGCCGCAGGCGGTGTCAGGCTTTCGTGTACAGCAGCGCTTGGCGTGATGCACATCACCCGCCTCATCTTCGAATTTCAGGACCGGCATCCTGATATCAGCATCGATCTCAACTTGACCGACGAGCGCATCGACCTGGTTCGCGAAGGCGTTGACCTTGCGATCCGGCTTGGACCTCTCACCGACAGCTCCATGAAGCTTCATGCGCTCGGTAAAAGCCATCGGCTGCTGGTCGGCGCTCCGGCCTATTTCATCATTTACGGGCGGCCGCAGCGCCCGGCCGATCTCTCGCGATACGAAACCATCATCATGTCGAATGTAGCGGGGAGCGATCAGATCGCTCTCTCCTCCCGTCATGGTGCGGATGTGATCGTTCCGGTCAACGGGAAGCTGCGCGTCGATCACGGACTTGCGGCGCGCGAAGCCCTTGCCGCAGGACGCGGCATTGGCCCCACGCATCTCTGGCTGGTCCACGATCTCCTGGACGACGGTCGGCTCGAGGTGGTGCTCGAAGACTATCATCCGTCGCCGGTCCCGCTAAGCCTGCTCATCGTGCCCGAGCGTTCCGCCATTGCCCGCGTCCGCCTTCTCACCGACTTCCTTGTCGCCGAGATTCCAAAACTGCCGGGGATCCGGCCTTAGTGCTTTAAAGCCCGAAAGATCGCTTGTCGCCCCGCCAGCCGGTGGTCCGGAGATACTGCTCCCAGTCGAGCGTGTCGGGATTCAGGCGACGGCTGCACTCCAGATCATGCTCCTTGCCGAAATAACCGTATTCGACGGCATACTCGACCATCCCAAGAAGCTCTCGCACGAGAAACTCGTTGGCGCCAAACTCTGGAAAATGCTGCAGCAGGCCATCTCTGGTGAAAGCGTTTCGATATTCTGCCTTGAGGCCGGTTACCTCTCGGAAAGTTTCGACCATCTCTCGCGGCGAGATGATATCGCCGACGACAGGCAGCGTTTTTCCGTTGTAGCGCTCGGGATTTGAGAAAATTTCGAGCACTGCCGGCCCGGTCGCCGTCAGCGGATCGACAAAGGGCGCTCGAAAATCTTCGGGAAGATAGATCGGCAGCAGCAGCGTGTCACCTTCCATGCGTGGCGGATAATATTCGAGAAGGTTGGTGTAGAAGAATGCCAGCATGACGAAGGAATGAGAGATCGGCAGACCGCGAATATGGTCTGCAACGCGCGCCTTGTCGGTGAAGTGCGGGGCATACTTCGTCCCACCGGAAATGGCGTCGACATTTTCGAGCGTGCTGAAAACAATATGGCCGACGCCCGCCTCGACCGCTGCATCCGCCAGTTGACGGCCGATGGGAGCCTCCGTGGTCTCCGGCGGCATGACGGGCGGCGTCATCAGAAATGCCCCATCCGCGCCTTCGAAGGCAGCAACGAGATCCTTCTGAAAGCCAAGCTGAAGAGGGACGGTTACAATTTCAGCGCCAAGTTTCTCCAGGCTTAAAGCCTCGGGTGAATCCTTTTTTCGGGTCAAGGCGCGTACGCGAAAGCGTTCGCTGCGAAGGAGCGTCGATGCGACGCTACGACCCTGTTTGCTGGTTGCACCGACAATTGCGATAAGCGGCTTATCATTTGCAGACATAGTTGTGCCTTGAACCTTTTCACTGTCGCTGGTCGCCGGCTGCTTAGCCAGGCGTCACATGGGGAGAGCACTCGGCGAATGCCGATGGCTTGGACCCGAAAGCCAAGCTATCGCATCCCACTTTCTTGCTGAAGGCATGAAGAATGCATATGATAATGCCGTTTTATGGATAAATACCGTGGCGGCAGATCACGTGAGGTCAACGCGCAGGTTGCCATTGCCTGCCTTTGCCGCATGGACACGATGCAGCCCGACCCAGCGCCCCGGCGTCACGCCATAGGCCTTCTTGAAATGCCGAGTGAAATGCGCCTGGTCGGCAAAGCCCGTGGCGGCCGCCACATCGGCAAAACTTTCGCCCTCGCCCATCCGCGTCTTCGCCTGCTGCAGCCGTCGCATCAGCATGTAACGGTGCGGGCTGGTGGCAAAGGCCGTGCGGAAATGCCGTGACAGGGTGAAACGATCGAGGCCGGTAATGCTCTCCAGCTCGCCGGAGCGTACGGGCCGCAAGGCATGTGCTTCCAGATAATCGCGCGCCGCCCGCACCTGCCGCCATGCGACCGCACCTAGAGCCCGCCGCTGCACCCGCGAATGCCGTGACAGCCCGCCCGCCACGCGGCTTACGAAGTCGTCGACGAAAAGCTCGTCCAGTTCCCGGTCGAGTTCACCGAGTGCGGCGAGCAGCACCTGCGCCAGCGCCCCATCGCCGATAACCGGCTGCTGAACGAAGGGAAGCCCGATCTTCTCCGCCTCCAGGCATTCCATCAGCAGCGACGGCTCCAGATAGAGCATGCGGTATTGCAGTCCGTCCTCGGTCCCTGCCCCGCCGTCATGCTCTTCGTCCGGATGCAGCACGATCACTTGCCCCGGCAAGCTGAAGCGCCGCTCGCCGCGGTAGGTAAAGGTCTGCACGCCCTTCAGCGTCACGCCGAGCGCATAGGTATCGTGCCGGTGCGGCTCGAAGACATTGCCAGAGAATTGCGCCTCGATGCGCTCGATGCCGGGAAAGGCGGGCGCAGTCAGGATGCCGCTGTCGGCGGGCGCGGCCAGCATGCCGCTGCTCACCTGCGGCTCGCACAAACGTTCAAGACCTTCGAAGGCCTGCGGCGTTAGATCCTGGCTCAACGCGTCTAAATACCCTGATGAAAGAGACCGGAATGTTTGATACCAAAATTGCGATCGTCCTGCGAAACAATCTTGCCGGCTGGCAGAAGCTGAACGTCACAGCCTTCCTGTCGACAGGCATCGCCGGACAATATCCCGAGATCATCGGCGAGCCCTACAAGGACCGTGCCGGCAATCTCTACAACCCGCTATCCATCCAGCCGATCATCGTCTTGTCGGCCGACGAAGCGACGATCTCGACCATCCATCGCCGCGCGCTGGAACGCGAGGTCACCTCCTCCATCTTCATCGAGGAGATGTTTGCAACCGGCCATGATGCCGCCAACCGCGCGGTCTTCGCCGAATACGCCCCCGACAACGCCAAGGTCGTCGGCATCGCAATGCGCGCCGACAAGAAGATCGTCGACAAGATCACCAAGGGCGCGACGATGCAGCATTGACGCAGTTGCACATACAAAAGAGGCCGGGCGCTGGCCCGGCCTTCCGTTGTCTGGAAAAGGGTAAGATCAGCCTTGCGTGATCGGCGCGATCTGGATCTCGACGCGACGGTTCTGTGCGCGGCCGGCCTCGCTCGCATTCGAGGCGACGGGCTGGGACGGGCCGAAGCCGACGGCGGAGACGCGGCGCTGGTCGATGCCCTGGCCGCCGAGATAATCGGCAACCGAAAGCGCGCGGCGCTGCGACAGGTCCTGGTTATGCTGCAGGCTGCCGGTCGAATCCGTATGGCCGTTGACGTCGATCAGCGTGCGGTTGAACTTGCGCAGCACGATCGCCACCGAATTCAGCGTCGGATAGAAGCCGGGCTTCACCGCATCCTGGTCGACGTCGAAGGTGATGTTCGAGGGCATGTTGAGGATGATGTTGTCGCCGTTGCGGGTCACCGAAATGCCGGTGCCTTCGAGCTGGGCGCGAAGCTCGGCTTCCTGCTGGTCCATGTAGTTGCCGATCGCCCCGCCGGCGAGAGCGCCGATGCCTGCACCGATCAGCGCCGCATTGCGCTTGCCGTGGCCACCGCCGCCGACGGCGACACCAACGAGAGCGCCGCCGAGCGCGCCGAGCGCCGCGCCGCCGGCCGTATTGGAAACCTTCTGTTCACCGGTATAGGGATCGGTCGTCGTGCAGGCGCTGAGATAGCTTGCTGCGACAGCCAGAAGTAGGAATTTCTTGATCATGGACAGGACAGTCTCCGTTCAAAACTGATGCGAGCAAATGGCAAGGATTACGGCAAGAAAATGAAGATCTTCCCTTGATAGGGGAATTTCAGGCGCCGAAACAGCAGCCATGTTGCAGCAATGCGCTGATATCACCAGTTTTTAGCGGGGTCGGCGGGAGCGCCTCGTTCTCGTCCCTCATTCCTGTGCTCGTCACAGAAATGAGAGAGATCGGAGTTGGCACGCCTTCAAATGGCTCGCCGACATAACCAGGACGCCATATGATCGAATAGACAGTGCGGCGCCGCGCCGAGTGCCTAATCTCACCCTTAGAAATTCTGGAACAGCTGCCTGACCGTGTCGTAGGTTGCATTGGCGATGTTCAGCGATTGCAGGCCGAGCTGCTGCTGCGTCTGCTGCGCCCTGAGTTTGCTCGACTCCTCCTCCATGTCGGCATCGACGAGCCGGCCGATCCCGGCGGTGATGTTGTCGTGCAGTTTGCTGGCGAAGTCGTTCTGCAGCTCGATACGCCTTTCCAGCGCACCGAAGGCCGAACCGACCGTCGTCAGCTGCGTCAGCGCCGCATCGACGACGCTGATCATCTCGCCGAGCTGCCCTTTCGTCGTACTTGGTGAGACCGAAATAACCACCTGACCGGTGGTGGTGCCGTTCTTGCTGGTCATCAGCACGTAGTCCTGCGAAGCGCCGAGTTCTGTGGCGAAATAGGCCGAAGTCAGCACGCCATATTCGCCCGAGCCGGTGGCGCGGTCGTCGATCAGGTAGCGCGCATCCTTGGAGGTGGTGGCCCCCACCGGCGTGTTGTCGATATGGTAGCTCAGCATGCCCACCGAGACCGTCCCGTCGGAGTTGCGGATGAAGGAGGCCGGGATCTGGCGCGGCTGCGTCGGCGTCGCATCGTTGTTGAGGATCACCCAGTTGTCGCTGTTGAAGGTTGCCGACTCCGACACGCTGCGCAGCTGCTCCTGCAACTGCTTGATCTCTTCGTCGATCTTGTTCTTGTCTATGCCGTCTTCGGTGGCGGCAACCAGCTTCGCCTTGATCTCGGAGACGACGTCGATGACGTTCTGGACGCCGGTATAGGCCGTTCCCATCGTGGCGGCCGCCATGCCCAGCGCATCCTGGACTGCCGAAAGCGCTTTGTTGTCGGTGCGTGCGGTGGTGGCGATCGACCAGTAGACCGCGTTGTCACTGGCCTTGGCGACACGCATACCCGTCGTGATGTGGTTCTGCGTAACCGCCATCTTTCGATTGGTATCGCGCAGCACGTAAAGCGCCGCATCCACGGAGGTGCGCTGATAAATACTCACGGAACTAAACTCCAAAACACAACAAACGCAAACTGCACAAAAAATGAACCGCCCGCGCGGACACTCATGTCCGGGGCCGCCGGAATCCCAGCGGATACGGCCTTCAGAAAACGAAGAAGGCCGGTCGGTTGCTGGTAACAATCATTGCGGTTTATGCTTAAAAAACGGCTAATCTTCAGAGCTAATTTAGCTTATTTCGCAAGTCTTCATACACCATGAGAAACGCCGCCGGAAAAGATCCGGCGGCGTTCCTTTCAAATCGGTGCGAGCCTTATTCGGCGGCCTGAAGCTGCTCTTTGCCGGGCGCGGCGCGCGGACGCATGGCGATCGACATCTCCTCGTGCAGGCGCGCTTCCTCATGGGCATGCGGCTTGGCGAAGCGGGCAAGCAGGAGATAGGCGACCGGCGTGATGAACAATGTCACCAGCGTTGCAAATCCGAGACCGCCGACGATTACCCAGCCGAGCGCCACGCGCGCTTCCGCACCCGCGCCATGGGCAAAGACCAGCGGCACGCCGCCGAGAATGGTGGCGATCATCGTCATCATGACGGGGCGAAGGCGTAGCGCACAGGCCTTCTCGATCGACGAGCGCACATCCTCGCCCCGGTCGCGCAGCTGATTGGCGAACTCGACGATCAGGATGCCGTTCTTCGCCATGACGCCGACGAGCAGCACGAGGCCGATCTGGCTGTAGATGTTGAGGCTGGAGCCGGTGATGACAAGCGCGAAGACGGCGCAGGCGAGACCGAGCGGCACCGTCGACATGATGATCACCGAGGAAAGCACGCTTTCGAACTGCGCGGCCAGCACCAGGAAGATGATGACGATGGCGAAGCCGAAGGTCAGCGCCATGCCGCTCGAATTCTCTTCCAAGGTTGCTGCTTCCGCAAGCGGCAGCAGGCGCGAGCCCGGCGGCAGCAACGGCTCGGCGAGCGCGGTCACCTGTTTCACAGCATCGCCGAGCGACATGCCGTTCTTCAGGCCTGCGGTGATCGCGACGGAGGCGAGCTGCTGCTCGCGGTTGAGCTGCGGCGCGACCGAGCCTTCCGTCATCGTGGCGATCACCGACATCGGCACCATCTTGCCGTCGCCGGTCTTCAGGAAGACGTTTTCGAGATCTGTGGGATCGTCGATCGGCCGCGTCGTCGAGGTCAAAAGCACGGGATAGGATTCGCCGTCGACGAAGACGTCGACCACCGAACGCCCTTCGAGCAGCGACTGGATCGCCGTCGATAGGCCCGTGATGTCGATGCCGAGATCGGAGGCGCGCTCGCGGTCAATCGCCACCGACACCTGTGCTTGGGTCGGCTCGTTGGTCAGGCGCGGCGTGTCATACCGGCCGGTGGCGTCGAGCGCCTGCACCAGCTTGGCGGCCGCCGCCGTCAGCGCTTCGTGATCGTTGCCAACAAGCGCCATCTGCACGCCGCTGCCGGCGCCGCGGATGCGCAGGCTGTTGGAGGAGATGGCGTTGCCGCGCAGCGCCGGCACCTTCGCTGCAGCCTGGTTGATATCGCCGACGATCTCGGCCTGCGTCCTGTGCCGCTCTCCCCACGGCGCCAGCGTCAGCACCATGAAGCCGCTGTTCAAAGAACCGCCCTGGCCGGAGATCGAGAAGATGTTGCGGATGTCGCGGCTATCGACCAGCGGCTGCAGATATTCCTCGAGGAGTTGCATCTTGTCGCGGGTATATTCGAGGCTCGACCCCTGCGGCGTTGTCAGCCGCATCATCACCATCGAGCGGTCCTCTTCCGGCGTCAGCTCGCTCTTGACCGTGGAGAAGGTGATGACCGCCGCGCCGGCAAACATCAGCGAGAAGAGGATGACGACGAAGGGCGCGTCGAGGCAGGCGTGCAGCGCCCATTTGTAGAGGCGGGCGAGCGCGCCGCCGAAGCGGCCGAGCGCGCCGTGATCCTCGATCATCGGCTTCGTCAGCATGCGCGAGGCGAGCATCGGGCAGAGCGTCAGCGCCACGAGCGACGACAGCCCGACCGAAAAGGCAAGCACGAAACCGAATTCGCGGAAGAGACCGCCGACCTGCCCCGGCAGGAAGGAAAGCGGGATGAAGACGGCTGCGAGTGTCGCCGTCGTGGCGATAACGGCGAAGAACACCTCGCGCGTGCCGAGCACGGCCGCCGCGCGCGGCCCCATGCCTTCGGCGCGCCGGCGCACGATGTTTTCGAGCACCACGATCGCATCGTCGACGACGAGGCCGGTCGCCAGCACGATCGCGAGCAGCGTCAGGATGTTGATCGAGAAGCCGACCATGTAGATCGCCGCCAGCGTGCCGATCAGCGCCACCGGCATGCTGACCGCCGGGATCAGCGTCGCCCGCCAGTCGCGCAGGAAAAGATAGATGACCGCGGTGACGATGACGGCGGCAAGCACCAGCGCCAGCACCACCTCATGGATCGCGCCGTCGATAAAGACGGCGTCGTCGCTGGTGATGGCGATCGTCGTTCCCTCCGGCAGCGTCTTCGACAGCTGCTCGACGGCGGCCTTGATGCCGGTCGAGATGTTGAGCGTGTTCGACTGCGCCTGGCGGATGATGCCGAGTCCGACGCCGGGCTTGCCGTTCGAGCGCAGTGCCGTATCACCGTCGCGAGGCCCGAGCGTCACGGTCGCGACGTCGCCGAGCCGGACGCGGTCCTGCAGCATGACATCGGAAAAATCCGCCGGTGTCTGCAGATTGGCGGTGGCGCGCACGACGATATCCTGCGTCGCGCTCTTCAGCGAGCCGGCTGGCACATCGAGCGCGGCATTGCCGAGCGCCTTCGTCAGGTCGCCGATCGTGAGCCCGCGGCTCGCAAGCGCGCCCTGGTCGACATCGACGCGGAAGACCTTTTCCTGGTCGCCATATTCCTCGACATCGGCCACGCCATCGACCGAGGCCAGGCGATCGATCACCTCGTTCTCGACGAGCTGCGTCAGGTCGTCCATGTTGAGCTTGGTGGAGGTGACGGCAAGGCGCATGATCGCCGAGGAGTCCGAATCCGCCTTGACGATCTGCGGCGCATCAGCCTCATCCGGCAGGTTCTGGGTGATGCGGCCGATCGCATCGCGCACGTCATTGGCGGCGACCGAGAGATCGATCGCATCGGAGAATTCGAGCGTCACCCGGCTCTGGCCGAAGGAAGAGGTCGACGAGATCGACTTCAGGCCGCTGACGCGCGCGACCGCGCCTTCGATCACCTTGGTCAGCTCCTGGTCGATCGTCTGCGGCGATGCGCCGTCGAAAGTGGTGCGCACGGTGACAACGGGACGGTCGACATCAGGCAGTTCGCGGACTTCGACTCCGACATAGGCTGCGAGGCCGGCGACGACCATCAGCGTGTTGAACACGAGCGCCAGGATCGGCCGGCGAACGAAAAGCGCGGTGAAGCTCTGCTTGCCCGACGCCCTGTCCTGAGGCATCTCGGTCACGCTCATTGGGTCGCGACCTCCCCATTGGCGGCGACATCGGCGGAAAGGCGCACCGCCCCGCCCTCACGCACACGCTGCAGGCCCTGCGTCACGATCTTGTCGCCATCCTTGAGGTCGGCGTTGACGAGCACGAAATCGGGATTGCGCTGGACGACGCTGACCCGCACCTTATGCGACTTGTCGTCGGTCACCAGCCAGACGAACGAACCTTGAGAATCCCACTGCACGGACTGCGGATCGACCGCCGGATATTTGTCGCCGGGAAATTTCATGCTGACGTTGAAGGACATCCCGGCGCGCAGCTCATCCGACGAATTGTCTATCCGGGCGCGCAGGCGCAACGTGCGGCTTGCCGCATCGATGCGGTTGTCGACAGCCTCGATCGCGCCCGAAAACACCTGCCCCGGCCTTGCGACCGACATCGCCTCGACCGGCTGGCCGACCTTCACCGTATTGGCAAAGCGCTCCGGCACCCAGAAGTCGACGAGAATTTCCGAACGGTCATCGAGCGTCACGATCGGAGTCGTCGTCGTGACATTGTCGCCGATATTGACGGGCACGATGCCGACGATGCCGTCGATCGGAGCGATGATGTTGCGCCGTGCGAGATTGAGTTCGGCGGCCTGAAGCTGCAGCCGTGCGCCCTGCTCTGCGATCTCGGAATCGAAGACATCCATGCGCGACACGCTGGACTTGATGTTGTGATAGAGATTGGACTTCTCCACTGCGGCTCGCACTGCCACGTCTGCCTGGCCGCGGGCGATCACCTGCTCCTCGCTGTCGAGCTTGGCGAGCACCTGACCGGCCTTCACGCTGTCGCCTGATTTGATCAGGATTTCGCGGATCGTTCCCGTCGCCTGCGGCGTAACGGCAACGGAGCGGATCGCATCACCCGTGCCGATGGCGTTCAGCCGGTCGTTGACGACGCCCTGGACGACGGCTTGCGTCGCGACAAGAATGGCGCTGTTGCGCCCACCGCCATTGCGGCGGTTCTGCCCTTGCCCCTGCCCTCGACCCTGTCCGCGCTGCTGCCCCTCGGCCCGTGAAGAAGCGTCGGCATCCGCAGTTTCCTCGGCCTTCGGCGCAATCTTCGAAACGAGGCTCTCTGGAATGCCGGCATTGCGCATCGTGTCGCCTGCACCGGGCGCAAGGAAAACCCACGCGGCAAAGCCGGCAATAATGACGATGAATGAGAGTACAAGCTGCTTCCAAAAGGCCATTCACGTCTCCGGAGGGACTCGAGGTTTGGACCAGGGACGGTCGATAGAGGCGCTGCGGGTCCAAGTTACCCGACCGGTGCGACAATATCGTGCTTTTGCAGCTTAGCGGCAAGCATAAGCACCCGGCATTACTCATCTGTAATATCAGGGAAGAATGGAAATAACCCGGCTGGTCACTTTTCTTTGAACGAAGCTCGCAAAGGTCTACGGCGCCACCGGTCTATCGGGGAATATTCCGCAGGACCCCATAAATTTTAGGGGCGGAAATCTATCGGCGCATCGACCATCGCAGCCCAATCACTGCGGCTAGTCCCAATATCGGCCACACCGCCCAGAACGTCCCGCTCCAGGTGAGAAGATTGATGCCGATGATGCCGAGCGCCACGATCACCAGCGTGGCGATCCTGCGGTCGAAACGCGTCTGGTCACGATTCCACGCCAGCGCTGCGACGACGACGAAGGCGAGCAGCGGAAAGCGCGCCCAGAAAACGCCGTCCCATGTCAGGAGGTTGATGCCGATGAGCACCGCGGCGATAACCCCGAGCACGGCAAACAATCTTCGCCTCAGCGGCGCTGGCCGCGGTTCGGTCAAAACGGCAGCCGGCTGCGACGGTCGCGCGGCGGCCGGTCGTTCGGCGGGCGCAGGCTCGTCGCTTCCGTCGCCAATTCTCACCGCATAGCTCGGCACGCCCTCTTCGACGTTCTTCACCATCAGCGGCCCGAGAAACTCGAAGCCGACGGCCACCTTGTTGCGGACCTGATCGTAGACAGTGCTCGATATGACGATGCCGCCGGGGGTTGCAGAGGCTTGCAGCCGCGCGGCGATATTGACGCCGTCGCCGTAGATGTCTTCGCCCTCGACGATCACGTCGCCGAGATTGATGCCGATGCGGAAAAGCATACGCCCGTCGCTCGGGCGCCGGGCGTTGAAACCCGCGAGATCGTTCTGTGTATCGACGGCGGCGCGCACGGCCTCGACCACGCTCGGAAATTCCGCGATCAGCCCGTCGCCCCAGGTGTTGACGACGCGGCCGCCGTGGCTTTGGATCAGGTGCCCCATCGCCTCCCGGCAACGCTTCAGCGTCGCCAGCGTCCCCTCCTCGTCGGCGCCCATCAGCCGCGTATAGTCCTGCACATCAGCACAGAAGATCGTCGTCAGCTTGCGCCGCGTTTCACTCATGGTCCCTCGTCTCCACGCCTAGAGATCGCTGCAAGGCTGAAGCTGATTGAATGGGGTCGATATAGGCGATTGCAGCGGTGTTACGTTACTAAGCCTTTGTCTTCGTTGCCACCGATAATTGTTATCTCGAAGCGAGGCCATCGAGCAGGAAGTCGAGGCCTTTCCGGAAAGCGCCGTCCCAGTCATTATCCAGCAGCAGACGAGAGCGTTCGATTGCCGGGTAGTGTTCGTTGAGAGCGGTGAGGTTCTGCTGGGCGGCTGCCCTGTCCTCCTCCGAAAGATCGAAATTCGCCCGGGTGACGGTCGCCCCCATCACATAGTTCCAAAGCGACCATATCGCGACGTTCAAATCAGCATCGGCGACACCGGCGCCGGACAGGATCTTGGTCAGCCGTTCCAGGCGAGCGAGGATGTTCGGGCCGAGCGCCCGACGCGGCAACAGCGATGGCGACCAGGGATGGCGCAGCATGCTGGCGCGCCAGTCCTCAAGCATATGAACGACTTCCCCGCGCCAGTCTTTTGACACGGCTGTTTCCGGCGATCCGCGATATTCGAGCACCGAGTCGAGCGCCAGATCGAAGACCTTCTCCTTGTTGTCGACATGCCAATAGAGGCTCATCGCCCCCGAACCGAGACGATCGGCGAGACGGCGCATCGTCAATCCGTCGACTCCCTGGGCGTCCAGCAGTTCCACTGCGGTCGCCACGATCCGTTCCAGAGACAGAGCCGGTTCATTGCGGGGGGCCTGCACAGACTGCGCTGACGCGATTTTCCCTGGAGACCGTTTGCTTTGCGCGCCACTGCGTTTGGCTGCCATCCGTTTTCCCTGCTGATCACTGTGCCGATTTAAGCGGACAAGGTGGCGATTGTCGATCCTGAACGGTTGACTCGTACGATGTACGATGCAATTCAATCGTACATCGTACGAGTCAATTCTGTCCAGTGGGCGCGAATACGTTGCTCGCGCCCTCGGACCCAGGAGAAACCATGTTACGCGCAATCAAGCATCTGCTCATCGGAGGCCTCATCATCATGACAACAGGAATCCCCAACAGGACGACAGCGAGCGAGAACGATCTCAAGCTGACCATCGTCAATCCGCAGACCCTCTACGACCCGACGCCGAACGGCTACAGCACTGTGGTAATCGTGCCGCGCGAAGCCCGGTTGGCCTACATCTCCGGCCAGGGCGGCCAGGATGCGACCGGCGCCCTGTCGCCGGACTTCGCGGTCCAGGTGAAACAGGCCTACGCAAATCTACACACCGCCCTCGATGCACTTGGCGCAAGGCCGGATCAGGTCGCCAAGCTTACGGTCTTCGTGGTCGATCACGACATGTCCAAGCTCGAGGTGCTGACCCGGAACGTCAAGGAAATGTTCGGCGAGACGCTGCCGGCGCAGACGCTGATCCCCGTCCCGAAGCTTGCGATCGACCCCATGCTTTTCGAAGTCGAAGCCGTCGTCATGCTGGAATAGCACCGACCGCCAGCCGCGGCGATCATCGCTTCAAGGAGCCCCCGCCAGCCAGTCGTGAAAGGCGGCGACTTCGTGCCGCCGCAACGCCTTGGGGGCGGCCACGATGTAATAGGCCCATTTGACAGGCCATCGGATCTCCGGCAGCAGCTGCACCAGCCGGCCGCTCTCCAGCTCCTGCGCCACAAGCGCCTTCCGCACCAGGGCTACGCCTCTTGCCGCGACCGCCGCGTGAATGACGGCGGCGGTCGAATTGATCTTCAAGCCGCCACCGGCGGGCGCCCGGTTGGCGCCGGATCGGGCAAGCCATTCGACCCAGCTCGGAAACTCCCCGCCTGGATGTGGCGTACCGTCGTGGATCAGCGTCTGCTCCGCGATCCATCCTGCGGTTACGTCGCGATCGGCGGGCACGAGCCTGTTATGGCAGACGGCGATGATTTCCTCGCCCATCAGGAAGGTGGACCGTACGCCCTTCCAGGAGCCCAGACCGCATCGGATGCCGATATCAGCTTCGCCCTGGGCGAGATCGATGACCCGGTCCGAAACGTCGAGCCGCACATCGATGCCGGGATAGGCAGACGAAAAGTCATCGAGCCGGGACAAAAGCCAGTTGGCGACGAGCGCTTGCGACGCCGTCACCACCACGACCGAACGGGCCTTGCGGCCGCGCAGCTTCCGAAGGCCGGACTCAAGAAGGTCGAGCCCTTGGGCGATGTCTTCGAGAGCCTCCCGCGCCTCGTCGACCGGCGCCAGGCGCTCGGCGCCGGAACGGCTTCGCCGGAATAATGGATATCCGACCCAATCCTCCAGCGAGCGGACCAGCTGACCGACGGCGGGCCGGGTGACGTCGAGTTCGGTGGCCGCCCCGACGAAGCTGCCGTGTCGCGCGGACGCCTCCAGCGCCTGAAGCGAACGTAGTCTGGTGAGGTTTCTCATAGTGTTCACGACAAAGTTTTTCTTTCTATGCGATATGGCGTCTTTTCCTCGCGAACGCAAATCCTCGCGTTAGCATGGAGCTGCAAACAAGAGGATTTGACGCATGGTTCTGGAGGGAAAGACAGCATTGGTAACGGGCGGCTCGAGCGGCATCGGCCTCGCCGCCGCACGCATGCTGCGCGAC
The DNA here is from genome assembly GCF_024721175.1 of Rhizobium sp. Pop5. NCBI lineage: Bacteria > Pseudomonadati > Pseudomonadota > Alphaproteobacteria > Hyphomicrobiales > Rhizobiaceae > Rhizobium > Rhizobium sp. Pop5. The sequence continues at coordinate 2,521,161 of NZ_CP099399.1, forward strand.
AACGGCGCCCGCGTCGCGATCATCGGCAGATCCGAAGAAAAGCTTGCCCTTGCAGTGGCCGAGCTCGGCGGAGACACCCTTCCCATCCAGGCGGATGTCTCCTCGCTCGAAGAGCTGAGCCTGGCGAAGGCCAGGATAGAAGAGGCGTTCGGATCGCTGGATATCCTGTTCGCGAATGCAGGCCTTGCCCTCGGCACGCCGATTGCGACGACGGATGAAGCCACCTATCATAGGATCATGGACGTGAACGTGAAGGGCGTCTTCTTCACGGTGCAGGCGATACTGCCGCTGATGCGCGAGGGCGGCTCGATCGTCCTCAACACCTCCTGGCTGAACCAGGTCGGAACACCCGGCCGGGCGATCCTGTCCGCCTCGAAGGCGGCAGTCCGCTCCTTTGCCAGAACGATGTCGTCGGAACTGCTCGACAGGAAGATCCGCGTCAACGCCGTCAGTCCCGGCTCGATCGAGACGCCGATCCATCGCGGCCGGGATCAGAGCGAGGAAGAATTCCGCAGCTATGCGGATCGGGTTGGCGCGCAGGTACCGCTCGGCCGCATGGGCCGGCCGGAAGAGATCGCGTCCGCCGTGCTCTTCCTGGCAAGCGACGCTTCGAGCTATATGCTCGGCGCGGAGATTGTCGTTGACGGCGGCAGATCGGAGCTTTGACCATGCTATTGAACGAAGACCTCTCGAAGCGCACGCTCGTCCATGCCGCGGAGCTCGATTGGGTGCCGAGCCCGATGAAGGGCGTCGACCGGCGCATGCTTTTCCGGATCGGCGAGGAGAAGGCCCGCGCGACATCCATCGTCCGCTACGCCTCACAAAGCAGGTTCTCGCATCATGAACATCCCGGTGGAGAGGAGTTTCTCGTCCTCGACGGCGTCTTCCAGGACGAGAGCGGCAACTTTCCCGCCGGCACCTATGTTCGCAACCCACCCGGAAGCGGACATGCACCGCGGAGCGAGGGCGGATGCACGATCCTGGTCAAGCTCTGGCAGTTCAAGACGACTGACCGCGAGCGCATCGTCCGATTACCTGGTCAAGGCCGGCCATCCCAGGCTCGCGCCGGCGTCGCCTCCTCGAGAATACTTTTCGAAGGCTCGGACGAGCGCGTAACGCTGGAGGATTGGCATCCGGATGCCGAGGTCGAGATCGCCAATCCGAAAGGACTCGAACTGCTGGTGATCGAAGGCGGCTTCACCGAGACGGGCGATACGCTCGGCCACTGGAGCTGGCTTCGCCTGCCCGCCGGACAGCCGCTCCGCGCGACGGCCGGAGGGCAAGGCGCGCGCGTCTGGTACAAATCCGCGCCGCTCCTGCATCAGGACGTCTGCCTCTTCGACAATCCGGAACACCCTGGGGATAAGTGACATGGAGACTTGCAAAGTAGCCGTCCTCGGCGGCGGTCTCGCCGGGCTGTACACGGCGCAGGCGCTCCATGCTTCCGGCATCGATGTCATTCTGGTGGAAGCGCGCGAGCGGCTTGGCGGCCGCATCCTGACGGCCGATGAAACCGGCACGCCGGCAGGGGACGGCTTCGACCTCGGCCCTTCCTGGTACTGGCCGCTGATGCAGCCAGCCATGGCGACGCTCGTTAGCGAATTCGGGCTTGCCTCCTTCGGCCAGAACAGCGAGGGAGCCGTCATCTTCGAACGCATGTCACGCGAGAAGCCCCAGCGCTATCTACCGGCATCGACGGATCAGCAGTCGATGCGGCTTGCCGGCGGCACGGCGGCCGCAGTCCGTGCCCTGGCCGGCAAGCTCCCGGCTGAGCGCATCCGTCTCGGCTGGAAGGTGACGGCGATGGAGCTCGCCGAAGACGGGGCCCGGCTCACCGTCGATACGGGCGGCGACAGCGCGGAGGTCCTGCATGCCGGGCTCGTCGTCGCCGCCCTGCCGCCGCGGTTGCTGGAGACGACGATCGCATTTACGCCGCCGCAGGATCAGGCAACCGCAGCCCGCTGGCGCGACACCCCGACTTGGATGGCGCCGCATGCGAAATTCTTCGCCATCTACGACAGGCCCTTCTGGCGTAGGGATGGTCTCTCCGGAACGGCGCAGAGCATGGTGGGGCCGCTGGTCGAAATCCACGATGCGACGACCGCCTCGGGCAAGCCGGCCCTTTTCGGCTTCCTCGGCGTCGGCGCGGACCAGCGCGCCGCACTTGGGGAGGAGGTCCTGAAACAGGCATGCCTCGCACAGCTTGCGAAGCTTTTCGGCCCTGAGGCGCTTGAGCCGTGCGCGACGCTGCTGAAGGATTGGGCTGCCGATTCGCTGACATCGACCGCAGCGGACCGTGCTGGCGGCGGACATCCCATGCCGGGAAGTTCGCGCTGGGTATCCGGCCCGTGGGAATCCCGCCTTCTGCTGGCCGGAAGCGAAACAAGCGATTCCGAACCGGGATATCTCGCCGGCGCCGTCATCGCCGCCAAGCGGGCAGTCGCCGAGATCCGGTCCAGAATGGATAGAGAATGAACGTCATTCAGCAAGTTTCGCCGGCCCCGGAGATCGCCAAACGCAACTCATGGATTCTGACGGTCGCGCAGGCCTTCGGCGGCGCGAACGCGCCTGTCGTCGTGTCGCTCGGCGGCCTGGTCGGTCAGCAGCTCTCGCCCGATCCCGATTTCATCACCCTGCCGGTCAGCCTGCTCAACCTCGGGCTGGCGCTCGGAACCCTGCCGGCGGCCTACGTGATGCGCCGCTTCGGGCGGCGGGCGGGCTATCTGCTCGGTACGGTCATCGGCATGGTCTCCGGCATGATCGCCGCTGCGGGCATTGTTCTCGGAAGTTTCATCATCTTCTGTCTCGGCACCTGCCTTGCCGGCTTCTATTCTTCCTATGTCCAGAGCTACCGTTTCGCCGCGACCGACAATGCGAGCGGGGCAGAAAGCCAGAAGGCGATCGCCCGTGTCATGATCGGCGGCCTCGCGGCGGCGATCATCGGGCCGCAGCTCGTCATCTGGACGCGTGATGCGGTTCCCGGGACGCCCTTCGCGGGAAGCTTCGTAAGCCAGGCGGCGCTGGCCGCCCTGGCATTCCCGATCCTCTTTCTGCTTCGCAGATCTTCACCGCAGAAAGCCGTGGGCCGGAAAGGCGCCGCGGAGCGGCCGCTTTTCCAGATACTGACCTCGCCGCGTTATCTCCTGGCGATCGCCACCGGTGTCGTCTCCTACGGCCTGATGACCTTCGTGATGACCGCCTCGCCGATCGCCATGGTGGGGCACGGACATTCGATTGACCAGGCAGCTCTCGGCATCCAATGGCACATCCTTGCCATGTATGGGCCGAGCTTCGTGACCGGCCGGCTGATGGTGCACTTCGGCAAGGAACGGGTGGCGGCCGTCGGTCTGCTGCTGATCGGCGGCTCGGCAGCGGTTGCGCTTTCCGGCTTCGACATCGCCCATTTCTGGATTTCCCTGGTGCTGCTCGGCATTGGCTGGAACTTCGGCTTCATCGGCGCGACCGCAATGGTGGCCGACTGCCATACGCCGGCCGAGCGCGGCAAGGTTCAGGGGGCGAACGATTTCCTCGTCTTCGGAACGGTCGCCTGCGCCTCCTTCTCATCGGGATCGCTGCTGCACAGCTCCGGCTGGGAAACGATCAACTGGTTCGTGCTTCCGGCAGTCGCGCTCGTTCTGGTTCCTCTGGTCTGGCGCGCGGCCCGGCCGGCCTACGCCCCGTGACGGTTTCATGCGAGGGCAGCGCTGCCGCTGTCGAACATGGACCGGTCATCGAGAATGTTCGCCGTCAGCATCGCGCCTTCCAGGGTAGCGAGAACGTGCACCGCCGTGTCTTTGTCGAGCCCGCCTGCCGTCAGTTTTTCGATACCGAGCAGGAAGAACCTTTTCACTTCGATCCTGACGTCCTCCGCCAGATCGTGTGACGTCGCCGCCAGCGCACCGCAGAGACACATCCTGCCGTCGCGGTGAAAAGCCTTGCGGAAGACCTCCCGCCAAGCCCGGACGATGTCACCGCCCCCAGCCAGTTCATTGTCCACGGCTTCCAGGAACCGATCCGTGTAACGGCGGGCAACGGCAGCCGCCAGCTTTTCCTTGGTCGGAAAATGGTAATGGACGCTGGAGCTCTTCACGCCGATATCGGCCGCGACCTCGCGGAAGCTGAAGCCGCTATAGCCGGCCTGGCGAATCCTCTCTTCAGCCGCGTCCAGAATTGCATTTGCCGTATCGCTCATTCCTGCCCTTTCTCTATCTAGCGATAGATAGAGCTTGCGCATCCGGAAAGCAATCATTATGCATTCGTCATATATCTATCGATAGATAGACAAAAAGGAGACGAACATGCGATTTGAAGGTAAGGTAGTCACCATCACCGGCGGCGGTTCAGGCATCGGCAAGGAAGCGGCGGCGCGCTTCATTGCGGAGGGCGCGAAGGTCGTCATCAACGGACGCAATCTCGAAAAGCTCGAAGCCGCAGCAAGGGAAATCGACCCGAGCGGCAAGAATGTCGCCATTTCCGCAGGCGATGTCGCCAGGCCGGAAACCGGAGCCGCGCTTGTTGACCTCGCCATTTCCCGTTTCGGAAAGCTCGATGTCCTCGTCAACAATGCCGGTGTCTTCAATCCGAAGCCGTTCATCGAGCTGACGGAAGCCGATTACGACTGGTATCTGGACACGATCCTCAAGGGCAAGTTCTTCACTGCCCAAGCAGCGGCGAAGGCGATGAAGGACAAGGGTGGCGCGATCGTCCAGACAGGCTCCATGTGGGCAATCCAGGCAATCGGCGCGACCCCGTCGGCGGCCTATTCGGCCGCCAATGCCGGCGTCCATGCCATGGTCCGCAACATCGCAATCGAGCTTGCGCCCTACAAGATCCGCATCAATGCCGTTGCGCCGGCCGTCGTCGAAACTCCGGTCTACAACACCTTCCTGTCCGACACTCAGGTCAAGGAGATCCTTCCCACCTTCAACGCCTTCCATCCCCTCGGCCGCAACGGACAGCCGCGCGACGTCGCAGAAGCGATCCTGTTTCTCGCCTCCGAGCAGGCTTCGTGGATCACCGGCACGATCCTTCCCGTCGACGGCGGCGTGACCGCGGGCCGCCAATGAGGAGGACGGCATGATCAAGATGCAGGATTAGAATCCGTTCGAATCCTTGGCGGCCAGGTAAATTGGCCACGGGCAGGCGCAGAACGCCTTGTTCTGCGCTTGTCTTCCACCTGCCTATTCCTCAAAACGGCCTGCGGTCTCACGATCGCGGTCGTATCGTCTCGCAAGCGGAAATGGCGGTAGCCAGGATTCGCGACGAACCGTCCAGAGTTCGTAGGTCGGGATCAGCTGATCGGTGGCATCCAAAGATCCTAAATTCACTTCGATTTCATCCGCAGTGCGCGAGAAAACCGACGATCCGCAGCGGGGACAGAAAAATCGTCCGGCATAGTCCCGCGTTTCGCCCTCGATGGTCACAGCATCCTGAGGAAAGATCGCCGAAGCATGAAAAAGCGCCCCATGATGCTTGCGGCAGTCGAGACAATGGCAAATTCCGACCCGGTACGGGCGCCCCGACGCCACGATCCGGACATCGCCGCACAGACAGCCTCCCGTGAAACGCTCCATCCGCGCCTCCTCCGAAATTAGACGGACAGAATGTCTATGGCCGGTGCGGGCCGCCGAAATTTCATGCGATCACTGAACGATCTTGCGCGGGCTTGCGGTATGCTCCCTCGCCACGACGTTCGAACCGTCGAGTTCCTGAAGCAGGACGTCGTAACCCCAGAGATCGGCGAGATGCTGCAGCACGAGCTTCATGTCGGTTTCCTGGAGGTAGCAGCCGTTCACCACAATGTGCTGCAGGAGCAGGCGCCGGTCGCCGGCGAGATCGACGTCGACGATGTCGATTGCCGGATCGGTCCAGCCGATATCGTATTCGCGGGAAAGCTGGCGGCGGATGCGGAGATAGCCGCGCTCGTTATGGATCGCCGAAACCAGAATGCCTTCGGTCTGATCCGGATCGTCGTAGAGATGGAATAGCCTGAGCTGCCGGATCAGGTTGGGGCTCAGGAACTGGCTGATGAAACTCTCGTCCCGGTAATTGGCCCAGATGTCCCGCAGGACGCCCATCGCATCACCGCGTCCCGCGATGTCGGGAAACCACGCGCGGTCCTCTTCCGTCGGCGCGGTCACGATCCTCTCGATGTCCTGCATCATCGCAAAACCGAGCGCATAAGGGTTGAAGCCCGAAAAGCGCCGGTCGTCGTAGTTCGGCTGGAACACGACATTGGCATGAGATTTCAGGAATTCGAGGAAGTTGCCGTCGCTGATTTGCCCGCGCTGGTGAAGCCGGTTCATGATCTGGTAGTGAACATAGGTGGCCGTTCCCTCGTTCATCACCTTGGTCTGCCGCTGCGGATGGAAATATTGCGCGACATGGCGGACGATGCGAAGGATTTCGCGCTGCCACGGCTGCAGCCGGGGCGCGGATTTCTCCAGGAAATAAAGGATGTTGTCCTGCGGGAGACCAAGCGCGGCGCGGCGCTTTTCGAGCCCGATGTCGCCCGCCTTCTTGGCCTTGCCGACCGGAACCGTGCGCCACAGGTCGTTGAACATCTGCTCCTCGTGGGCGCGGCGCTCCTGCAGGCGCTTTTCCTCCTGGCGAAGGTCGAGGGTGTTCTTGCCGGCATAGCGATGCACCCCGTGCGACATCAGCGCATGTGCCGCATCGAGCGTGCGTTCGACGGCCACCTCGCCGTAACGTTCCTCGCAGCGGGAAATATAGCCCTTGGCGAAATCGAGGTAATCGAGGATGCCCTGCGCATCGGTCCAGAGCTTGAAGAGATAGTTGTTCTTGAAGAAGTGGTTATGGCCGAAGGCCGCGTGCGCGATGACGAGCGTCTGCATCGTCGCCGTATTCTCCTCCATCAGGTAGGAGATGCAGGGCGAACTGTTGATGACGATCTCGTAGGCAAGGTCGCGCATGCCGCGCCGGTAGAAGGCTTCATGATGGGCGAAGTGCTTGCCGAAGGACCAGTGGCGGTAGAAGAGCGGCATGCCGGTCGAGGAATACGCATCCAGCATCTGCTCCGACGTGATGACCTCGATCTGGTTCGGATAGACGTCGAGGCCGAGTTCGTTGAGCGCGATCTCCTCGCAGGCGTCGTGGATGCGCTGCAGTGTCGAAAAATCCCAGTCGGCGCCCTTGAACAGAAGTAGCTCTTTCGCCCTCAGCGTGGTTGTCACGGCGTCACCCTCGACTGTGCGTCACGTTTCTGGAAGAGATCGTGGAAGACCGGGAATATCTCGCTTCGCCGGCAGACCTTGCGCATCGAAAGCGGCTGCAGTTCCGAGCGGATCCCCTCATAGAGCATCCAGAGGGGCGACCGGGATATCGAGGAGTCGCCGCCCTCTTCGCCGACTTCGATATAGGCGAAATACTGGCAGAGCGGCAAAATCTCCTGCAGGAGATGGCCGGTCAGGTTTCCGTCCGAATGGGCGTTGTCGCCGTCCGAGGCCTGGGCGCCGTAGATGTTCCACTCCGCCGGATCGAACCGTGCTGCGATAATCCCGCGCATTGCCGCAAGGGCGCTCGAGACCAGTGTGCCGCCCGTCGCCGGACCGTAGAAGAAGGTTTCCTCGTCCACCTCCTCGGCCCTGTCGGTGTGGCGGATGAAGACGATCTCCACCTTCTTGTAGCGCTTCGACAGGAAGAGGTAGAGCAGCAGGTAGAAACGCTTCGCAAGGTCTTTCATGTGTTCCGACATGGAACCCGAGACGTCCATGAGGCAGAACATCACCGCCTTTGCCACGGGCTTCGGCTCGTTTTCGAAGCGGCGATACCTGATGTCGAGCGGATCGATATAGGGAATGCGCCGGCTTTTTGCCTCGAGCGACTTGAGCTTCGCCTCAAGCGACAGGCGGGTCTCTTCGTCCTCGCACTCCTCGATCTGCCGCTGCAGGGCTTCGATCTCCTCGGGACGCGGACGGCCGAGCGCGACGCGCCGCATCATGGCAAGCCGCGTCGTGCGGCCGATGGCGATGTTGGACGGCGACCCGGAGACGGAATAGCCGGCGCGGAAGGGCGTTTCCTCCTCGGTTTCGGCCAGCCGCCGCTTGGCAAGGTCGGGCAGTTCCAGATCGTCCAGGAACACGTCGAGGAATTCTTCGCGCGTCAGCACGAAACGGAAGCCGTCCTCGCCGTCGCCCTCGCCCGCATCCTTGGGTTTTCCGCCTTTGCCCCCAGGCGGGCGCGGCAGGATATCGCCTTCGACGAAGGCCCTGTTGCCGGGCAGGATATGATCGCTGATGCCGCCGTCGCCTCTTCTCAAGCTCGGTTCGGCCATTCCATCGATCGGCAGGCTGATTTCCCCGCCGTCGAGCACATCTCGAATATTTCGGTTTTGCAGAGAACGTTTGACCGCCTGCTGCACGGCGCCCTTCATGCGTCGAAGGAACCGCTGCCGATTTTCCAGACTTTTACCGCGCGGATTTAGCCGCCGGTCGACAATGTGCATAATGGCTCCGCATTAACTTGCCTGTTTGACGCGCATGTACCATTCCACAAGGCGTCGAACCTGCCTCTCGGTGTAACCCCGCGCGGCCATGCGCGAGACGAATTCGCTGTGCTTCTTTTCCGTTTCGGAATCCTTCTTCGATCCGAAGGAAATGACCGGCAAAAGATCCTCGACCTGCGAGAACATTCGCTTTTCGATGACCTCCCGGATTTTCTCGTAGCTTGTCCATGACGGATTCTTTCCGCCGTTGGCTGCCCGCGATCTCAAGCAGAACTTGACGATCTCGTTGCGGAAATCCTTCGGATTGGCGATCCCCGCCGGCTTTTCGATCTTCGTCAGTTCCTGGTTGAGGAGCTCGCGGTCGAGAAGCTGGCCGGTATCGGGATCCTTGAAGTCCACGTCTTCGATCCAGGCATCGGCATAATCCACGTAGCGGTCGAACAGGTTCTGTCCGTAGTCCGCGTAGGATTCAAGATAAGCCTTCTGGATTTCATTGCCAATGAACTCTGCGTAACGAGGCGCAAGATCGGCCTTGATGAACTCAAGATAGCGCTTCTCGACATCGTCGGAAAACTGCTCGCGGCGGATCGATTGCTCCAGCACATACATGAGATGAACTGGATCGGCGCCGATGTCTGTCGTGTCGTGATTGAAGGTGGAGGCGAGCACCTTGAAGGCGAAACGGGTCGATATGCCGTCCATGCCCTCGTCGATACCGGCCGCATCCCGATATTCCTGGACGCTGCGGGCGCGCGGATCGGTCTCCTTCAGACTTTCGCCGTCATAGGTGCGCATCTTGGAGAAGAAGGTCGAATTCTCGTGTTTGCGCAGGCGCGAAAGCACGGAGAAGCGGGCAAGCATTTCGAGCGTCGCCGGCGCGCATGGCGCGTCCGTGAGTTCCGATCCCTCGATCAGTTTTTCGTAGATTTTCTGCTCTTCCGTCACGCGCAGGCAGTAAGGCACCTTGATCACGCAGATACGGTCGATGAAGGCCTCGTTGTTCTTGTTGGCTTTGAAGGTCTGCCATTCCGCTTCGTTAGAGTGCGCGAGCACGATGCCGGAGAAGGGTATCGCGCCGATATTCTCGGTGCCGATATAATTGCCTTCCTGCGTCGAGGTCAGCAGCGGATGGAGCATCTTGATCGGCGCCTTGAACATCTCGACGAATTCGAGAATGCCCTGGTTGGCGCGGTTCAGCCCTCCCGAATAGCTGTAGGCATCGGGGTCGTTCTGCGAATAGGTCTCCAGCTTGCGGATATCGACCTTGCCGACCAGCGACGAGATATCCTGGTTGTTCTCATCACCGGGCTCGGTCTTGGCGATGGCGATCTGGCGCAGCCGCGACGGCTGTATCCTGACGACGCGGAAGCGGGAAATATCGCCGCCGAAATCGTCGAGCCGCTTCAGGCACCACGGGCTCATCAGCCCGCTCAGACGCCGGGTGGGAATGCCGTATTGTTCCTGAAGGATCGGCCCCATCGTTTCCGGATCGAAGAGATTGAGCGGGCTTTCGAAAACCGGGCTGAGGTCGTCACCGGCTTTCAGCACATAGATGGGATGGACCTCCATCAGCAGCTTCAGCCGCTCCGCCAGCGACGATTTGCCGCCACCGACCGGGCCGAGGAGATAGAGGATCTGCTTGCGTTCCTCGAGACCCTGCGCGGCGTGGCGGAAAAAGGAAACGATGCGCTCTATCGTCTCTTCCATGCCGTGGAAGCCGGCAAAGGCCGGATAGATCCGGATGGTCCGGTTCATGAAGATCCGGCCGAGACGCGCGTCCCTTGAAGTATCGACCATTTGCGGCTCGCCGATCGCGGCGAGCAGGCGCTCGGTCGCATTGGCATAGGCAAGCGGTTCCTTTTTGCAAAGATCGAGATATTCCGACACCGACATGTCGGTCTCGCGGCGCGCTTCATAACTGCGGGTGAACGCATCGAATACGGATTCGCTTAGCATGGGCCCTCCATCAAGGTTATGCCACAGGCTTCAGGTGTCCCTATAACCATCGAGATGGCCACGGCGTTCCTGAGAATCAATAGTTTCGTAAGTTATTCCACGCTCACCGGCCGTTTCTAGCAATGCACGAAATTGTGCATCCACCGGTTCTTTATTTACTCTACGAAACTGTTGATCAGTATAGTTGAGAAAGACGGCATTGCGATATCAGCACATTTCGCGACGTGACATGAATGTCAAAAAGGTGTGCAATGTCGCCCGTGATTCGAGAACTCGAAAAATCTGCGATCGGCGGCTGGTAAGTCGCCTCGATCGGGCCGGCAGCGATGTGCGAGGGCCGTGAAGCATCCGGAAACTGGGGATATTCTTGAGGAAACGGGCGCATGACGATCATGCGCCCGGCTTTGTGATTCTCTTTCTACTGGCCTCTCAGCCGTTGAACGCCTTCTCCAGCGCAGCGATATCGATCTTGACCATGCCGAGCATCACCTCGGTTACGCGCTTTGCCCGCTCGCGGTCGCCGTTGGCGATCATTTGGGAAAGGGCGCGCGGCACGATCTGCCAGGAAAGGCCCCAACGATCCCTAAGCCAGCCGCAGGCTTCCGGCGTGCCGCCATTGGCGAGGAAGGCATCCCAGACCCGATCGATCTCGGCCTGGCTGTCGAGAAGAACGGCGATCGAGAAGGAATGGTTGAAGCTGTCGAGCGGGCCGGCCTTCATGGCGAGGAAATGCTGGTCGCCGAGTGTGAACTCGATCAGCTCGACGCTGCCGGGAGGCCCGCTCGGCGTTTCCGCCGGCAATATGGTGGCGCTTCCGATCCGGGAATCCGGGATAACAGACACGTAGAATTCGACGGCTTCGCGCGCCTGCTCGGCGAACCAGAGATTTGAAACGACCTTCGGCATGGACAGTCTCCTTGTTGATGAGCTTTGATCCGGATCGTGCGTCCGATGCTCCAAGGACGTCCCGAAGGCGCTGCTTCCGACATGCGTCTCAGGATTTTTGCCGCTACCCGCGGCGTGGCGATCGCTTGCACAGCTTCGTCGCCCTGACGCAGCCGCCTGGGATAGCCGCGGCTCGGGAATGAAAGCAGAACATCTTTTCTGGTCTTTCCCTCCCGAATCACTACATTACGCGCCATGAGCAACAGTTTCGACGATATTCCCTTCTTCGACGAAGAGCCGGGCGAGATGCCGCGCAAGCCGCAACCGCCTGCCGCATCCCCGGGGACCCACGCCCCCGTGGGAAGGGCACCCGCCGCCGGTGGCGGCATCGCCGCCCGCGCCATGGCCGCCCGTGACGGCGGCAAGCGGCCGGATTATCTCGCGGGGCTGAATCCGGAGCAGACTGAAGCCGTCGAAACGCTGGAAGGCCCGGTGCTCGTGCTTGCCGGCGCCGGCACCGGCAAGACGCGCGTGCTGACGACCCGCATCGCCCATATCCTCAACACCGGCCGCGCCTTTCCCTCGCAGATCCTCGCCGTTACCTTCACCAACAAGGCCGCCCGCGAGATGAAGGAGCGCATCGCGCTGCTCGTCGGCGGCGCCGTCGAGGGCATGCCCTGGCTCGGCACCTTCCACTCGATCGGTGTCAAGCTTCTGCGCCGCCATGGCGAACTCGTCGGCCTGAGCTCCGGTTTCACCATTCTCGACACCGACGACGTCGTCCGCCTGATCAAGCAGCTGATCCAGGCCGAAGGCCTCGATGACAAGCGTTGGCCGGCCAAGCAGTTCGCCGGCATGATCGATACCTGGAAGAACAAGGGACTCGGCCCCGCCGATATCCCCGAGGGCGATGCCCGCGCCTTTGCCAACGGCCGGGGCCGCGATCTCTATTTCGCCTATCAGGCGCGCCTGACGACGTTGAATGCCTGCGATTTTGGCGACCTGCTGATGCATCCAATCGCGATCTTCCGCAAGAACCCTGATCTCCTCAAGGAGTATCACGGCCGCTTCCGCTATATCCTCGTCGACGAGTACCAGGACACCAACACCGCGCAATATATGTGGCTGCGGCTGCTGGCCCAGCGCGCCAAGGGCGAGCCGCAGAACGTCTGTTGCGTCGGCGATGACGACCAGTCGATCTATGGCTGGCGCGGCGCGGAGGTCGACAATATCCTGCGCTTTGAAAAGGATTTCCCCGGCGCCAAGGTCATCAAGCTCGAGCGCAACTACCGCTCGACCGAACATATCCTCGGCGCGGCCGCCCATCTGATCGCCCATAATGAAGGCCGCCTTGGCAAGACGCTGTTTACCGACCGCGCCGACCCTGATGACGTCAAGGTGCAGGTCCACGCCTCCTGGGATTCGGAGGAGGAAGCCCGCGCGATCGGCGAAGAGATCGAGCAGCTTCAGCGCAACAAGCATCTGCTGAACGACATGGCGATCCTGGTGCGCGCCTCCTTCCAGATGCGCGAATTCGAAGACCGCTTCGTCACCCTCGGCCTCAACTACCGCGTCATCGGCGGCCCGCGCTTCTACGAGCGCCTCGAAATCCGCGATGCCCTGGCCTATTTCCGGCTGGTGGCGCAGCCGGCCGACGACCTCGCCTTCGAGCGCATCATCAACACACCGAAGCGCGGCCTCGGCGATACGACGGTGCGCGCGCTGCACGATTATGCGCGCGCTCGCGATATCCCCATGCTGGCGGCCGCCGCCGATATCATCGAGACGGACGAGCTGAAGCCGAAGGCGCGCAAAGCTCTCTTCGACGTGATTCAATCTTTCCGGCGATGGCAGGAACTGCTTGAAAACACTCCGCATACCGAACTCGCCGAGCAGATCCTCGAAGAGTCCGGCTATACCGACATGTGGAAGAACGACAAGAGCGCCGAAGCCCCCGGCCGCCTCGAAAACCTGAAGGAACTCGTCCGCTCGATGGAAAGCTTCGAGTCGATGCGCGGCTTCCTCGAGCACGTCTCGCTCGTCATGGATGCGGAGACCAATGAGAACCTCGACGCCGTCTCGATCATGACGCTGCATTCGGCCAAGGGCCTGGAATTCGACACCGTCTTCCTGCCCGGCTGGGAGGAAGGCCTCTTCCCGCACCAGCGCTCGCTCGATGAGAGCGGTCGCGCCGGCCTGGAGGAAGAGCGCCGCCTCGCCTATGTCGGCATCACCCGCGCCAAGCGCCGCTGCCACATCTGGTTCGTTTCCAACCGCCGCATTCACGGCCTCTGGCAATCCACCCTGCCCTCGCGTTTCCTCGACGAACTGCCGGAAACCCATGTCGAAGTCGCCGAGATGGAGCAGAGCTACGGCGGTTACGGCCGCGGCGGCTACGGCCAGTCGCGCTTCGACAAGGCCGAGCCCTTCGCCAATTCCTATTCCACCCCCGGCTGGAAACGCGCCCAGGCCAACAAGACCGAAGCCACCCGGGACAATTGGGGCACCCGCTCCGGCCACGCCGTCGAACGCATCGGCTACGGCGAAAGCGGCCCGAAGGGACGCATGATCGAAGGCGAGCTGGTGGCCAAATCGACCTCGTCCGAGCCGTCGCGCTTCACCCTCGGCGACCGCGTGTTCCATATGAAATTCGGCAACGGCAACATCACCGGCATCGAAGGCAACAAGCTGACGATCGATTTTGATCGGGCGGGACAGAAGCGGGTGCTGGACGGGTTCGTCGAGCGCGTGTGATCCGACGCCGCCCTAAAGCATCTAGCCGAGCATGCGCATGCTTCCGAGCCCGAGAATATCGTTCATCAAGGCAATCCCCATTCCCGCGGCGACGATCGACAATCCGATCAGGAAAAGCCGGCGCGCCCGATCGTATTTGACGGCGAGCAGCGAGTCACGCGCCAGGAGATCGGCAAACACTTTCACCTGAATGACGATGCCGACGGTCAGGAACGACATCGGCAAGAGATCGACGCGGCTCCAGTCGTTCGGATTGGAGACCCAGAGGCTGATGAAATTGAGGGAGAAGCCGAGAATGATCCCGGTCGCCGTCAGCGATCCGTTGCGGAACGTCGCATCGATCTTTTCGTCTGGATCGGGCTCGGGCATGGCATCGGTTCCGGCTTGCTGCTGACGGCAAGAAAGGCAGAAATCGCGGCCGCGGGCAAGATCAACCTCGCATGGTTAACCTGCTTCGCCCGACCGCGTCAACGGCGCAGCTCCCGGTCAAAAGGTCGCTTTGACGCTATGCGCAAATCAGCTTAGCCCCGGGGATGCCCACCCATGAAAGGCGGGCTTCACGACGAACTTTTCAAAGGAGGTTCAAGTGACCAGTGTTTCAGCTCTCGGCAGCACATTGACCCAGTACCAGTCCCCGCTTTCCAGTCTCGACAAAAACGGCGACGGCGTGATTTCGGCGGACGAACTGGCCGCCGCTTCGCAGTCCTCGACATCGAGCTCGGCAGCGGCGAACAGCGACGGCGACGACAAGAGCAGCGAGATCGCCAAGAAGATCACCGCCGACATTCTGTCGCTGATGCTCTCCATGCAGAAGACCGATGGCAGCGACGACCAGAGCGACGACAGCGATCAGAACGACGATTCCGCCAAGGGCGTCTTTGCCTCGATGGATACGAATGGCGACGGCAAGTTGACCGAGTCCGAATTCCTCGCCGCCGATCCGAACAGCATCAAGGCTTCCGGCGACAGCGATCCGATTCTCACCAAGGTGCTCGGCGACATGCAGACGGCCCTTCAGGCCTACCGCAATACCTACGGGGCTTCCGCCGTGGCAGCCGACACGGCAACCGACGACGTGACCGCGGTCTGACAGGCCGAAGTGGGGCTCCGCCGGGGGAGCCTCGATCCGTCGATCGCCCTGCAAAAGCGCCTTATATGGGCAGGCCGAATTGGGCGGCGATTGCTGCCTTCATCGGTTCCTGCGCCCTGGGCTCACAGCCAGAACTTTCCCTTCCATTTCGACACGTCATCCACCTCAGACTCTCCCATTCGTTGCATTAGATCCTTCTTTTTCAACTATTTACGACCGCCGGTGTCAGAATTAACACTTGCATGCGCGCGCCTGGAAATTCACTAGTTATGCGTTCAGTGCATTTGGCATCTTGCATTTAAAGCGAAGGGATTGGCCTTGATGAAAGCGCTGCTGCTCGTCGACATTCAGAATGGCTTCTGTCCGGGCGGCAATCTGCCGGTGCCCGACGGCGACAAGGTGGTTCCCGTCGCAAACAGCCTGATCGACAGCGGCAAGTATGATCTGATCGTCGCCTCACAGGACTGGCACCCGCCGGGCCATGGCAGTTTCGCTTCCGCCCATCCGGGTGCTGCCGCCTTCGAGATGGGCGAACTTTCCGGCAAGCCTCAGATGATGTGGCCCGATCACTGCATCCAGGGCACGCTGGATGCCGAGCTGCATCCCGAGCTCAAATCCGAAGAGATCGACCTGATCCAGCAGAAGGGCGAAGACCCCAGGATCGACAGCTATTCCGCCTTCCGCGACAACGACCGGGATGCTTCAACCGGCCTATCAGATTTCCTCGAGGATCAGGGCGTTACCGATCTCGATGTCTGCGGCCTTGCGACCGACTACTGCGTCAAGTTCTCCGCGCTCGACGCGCTGGAGATGATGCCGGGCACGCACGTGCGCTTCATCGAGGATGCAAGCCGGGGCATCACCCCGGAAGGTGTGGCCGCCGCGATCGAGGAGATGCGCGCCCACGGCATCGCCGTGATCAAAAGCGCGGACGTGCTGCGCGAATAGAGCATGCCGCGCAAAAGTCCGGCGGTTTGCGATGACGACCTGCGGGAAACCGAAGACCTAAAGTGCGGCAGGCAAATCCAAGGTTGCGAAGCGCTTCAGACCTTTTCCTCTCGCTCGAGAAGATGGATATCTTCGGCCACGTCTTCCAATCTTTTCAACAAGGCCGCCTGGGCATCCCTCAGACCTCGATTATAGAAGTACGGCCCGACCTCCTCAGCGAAGAACTCAAGCAGGAACTCCGCCGGCAGCGCGCCGATGGGATCGAGCTCCCGGTCGAAATAAGCGCGGATGCGTGAGACGATCTCGGCCTTTTCTTCCTTCGAAAATTCGATCTTCTTCATAGGGTTCCCTCTTCGCCGAATGCGATCAGAACCTTGATGCTTCAGCGAAATCGATTGGTCAATCAACGAAATTCAATTGCCGCGACACACCATAGACCATAAGGGAAACCTGAATTTCCAACAGGATCACCCAGATGAATCGCGCCGACTTTGTTGAAGGTTTGCGGGGCGGCTTCGCCGTTGCGCTGGCATCGGCGCCCTTTGGTGCTCTCTTCGGGGCGTTGGCAGTCGAGAACGGCATGTCCCTTTCCGAGGCCGCCTTCATGAGCGCCACAGTCTATGCCGGCGCCAGCCAGATGGTCGGCATCGAACTCTTCGGCCACAATGTCCATGCCTGGCTGATCGTGCTGTCGATCCTCGCCGTCAATTTCCGCCACGTCCTCTATTCGGCGGCCTTGGCGCGCTACATCGGCCATTTTACGCCGCTGCAGAAATTCTTCACCTTCTTCCTGCTCGTCGATCCGCAATTTGCCGCGGCGGTGAAACGCAGCGAGTCAGGCCGGCCACTCACCTTCGCCTGGTATTTCGGTTTCGGCATCATCATCTACATTCCCTGGGTGCTGATCAGCGTCGCCGGCGGCCTGCTTGGCAGCTTCATCGGCGATCCCAAGGCGATCGGCCTCGATATCCTGCTGCCGGCCTATTTTCTCGGCATCGTCCTCGGCTTCCGCAAGCGCGACAATTTCCTGCCCGTGGCGCTCGTCAGCGCGGTGGCATCGGTGCTCGCCTATCGCTATGTCGGCTCACCCTGGCATGTCAGCCTGGGTGCGGCCGCCGGCATCGTGCTCGCCGCCCTGCTGCCATTGCCGCCGCAGGAGCCTGATCTCGAAGCCGACGCCCTGCAATCCGAAGTGCACGAGGTCTGAGCCATGGAATTCGATCTTCACATGGCGCTCGTCATCCTTGCCGCGGCAGTTGTCACCTTCGCCACCCGCATCGGCGGCTACATCCTCATCACCCGGATGAAGAGCATCCCCCCGCGCATGGAGGCGGCACTGAATGCCGTGCCGGCCGCCGTGCTGACGACGCTCGTCGCACCCGCCTTCTTCATCGGCGGCTGGGAATCAAAACTGGCGCTGATCGTCGCCCTCTTCGTCGGCCTGCGGGTCTCGCATACATGGATGCTGGTCGCCGCCTGGATCGTCGTGATGATCTGGCGCCATGCCATCAGCCTCTGAGCGCCGACCGAAAGCCGGCGCTCACAGACATTTTCTAATATTCCAGCGGCAGCGTCGCGTTTTCGAGCCATGCCTTGACGTCGTGATCGTGGATCAGCGGCATCAGCGCCTCGCGCGTGCGGCGGTGGTAGTCGTTGAACCAATGCAGCTCGTCATGGGTCAGAAGCTCGGGGATGACGAGGCTGCGGTCGATCGGGCAGAAGGTCAACGTCTCGAAACCGAGCATCGCCATGTCGCCGCCCTCGATCTCCTCGGCCCCGCGCACATAGATCAGGTTCTCGATCCGGATGCCGAAGCTGCCCGGCCGGTAATAGCCCGGCTCGTTGGAGAGGATCATGCCTGGCAGCAGCTCCTGCGTCGAAAGCCTCGAGATGCGCTGCGGCCCCTCATGCACCGAGAGATAGGAGCCGACGCCGTGGCCCGTACCGTGGGCGAAATCGGCCCCTGCCCGCCACAGCGCGATTCGCGCCAGCGGATCGAGGTCGCAGCCGCGCGTGCCCTTCGGGAAACGCGCCGTGCTGATGTCTATCATGCCCTTCAGCACCAGCGTGAAGAATCGGCGATGCTCCTCGGAAACCGCGCCGATACCGATGGTGCGGGTGATGTCGGTCGTGCCGTTGATATATTGCGCACCGGAATCGATCAGGAAGAGCTCGCCGGCCTCAATCATCCGGTTGCTTTCGGTGGTCACGCGGTAATGCATGATCGCCGCATGTTCGCCCGCACCCGAAATCGTATCGAAGGAAATATCCTTCAGCGGGTTCTGCATGCTCTGGCCGACGCGCGCACGAACGGCCTCGAGACGCTCGGCCGCCGCGATTTCGCTCACGGTGCCCGGTTTTTCCTGCGAGAGCCAGTAGAGGAATTCCACCATCGCCGCGCCGTCCTGCAGATGGGCGGCGGCCGAGCCGTTGATCTCGACGTCGTTCTTCACCGCGCGCGGCAGCTTCGCGGGATCGGCGCCCTCGACCACTTGGCCACCCGCCTGGCGGATGATTTCGCCAAGCGCATGGGAGGCGATATCGGGATCGATCAGCACGCGGCCGCCATCCCTGGAAACGGCGGCGAGCCTTTCCTCCAGCGCCGAGGGCGGCAGCTGCGTCGAGATCTGTCCGAGATAGGCTTCGGGCTCGATGCCGGTCTTGCGTTTGTCGAGGAAGAGCTCGGCCCGCCCGTCGGCATGGATGATGGCACGCGCCAGAGGATGCGGCGTGTGCGGCACGTCGGCGCCGCGAATGTTGAAGATCCAGGCGACCGAGGAGGGATCGGCGATCAGCACCGCCGCGAGGTTCTTCTTCGAAAGATCGGCGGCGATGGTCGCGATCTTATCGCCTGCCAGCACGCCGGCCTGGACGACATTCTGGATGCTGACGGCGCCGAGCGGCTCGGCCGGCCGGTCGCTCCAGAGCCGGTCGAGCGGGTTGTGCGGCAGGAAGACCAATGTGCCGCCGATCTCCGCAAGCGCCTTTTCGAGACGGCGAACCTCCGCCCCCGAGTGCAGCCAGGGATCGATGCCGAGCCGCAGGCCCTTGGCTCCGTTCGCTCCGAGCCAGACATGCGGCGGCGCGTTGACGAGATCGCCGCCCGAAAAGACCGAACCGTCGACCTGTTCGGCAAGCTGCGTGACATAGCGCCCGTCGACGAAGACGATCGCCTGCGTGCGCAGGACAAGCGCAATGCCCGCCGAACCGGTGAAGCCCGTCAGCCATGCCAGGCGCTCCGAACATGCGGGAACATACTCGCCGTTGAATTCGTCGGCGCGCGGCACGAGGAAGGCGTCGATGCCGAACGAGATCGAAAGTAGCGCGCAGCGCCGATACCCGATCCCTGCCGAACTGCGGCGTGGAGGTGACGTCGAAGGACTGGAACATGCTGGAAACCCGAATGGTTGAGACGAATCCGGTTAATGGGATGGCGGCCATGTTAGCGAAATTTCAATCGATGGGGAGAAAAAGCGACGAAACGAGTCGAAACCGCTGAGCCCGCTCAATATTTTGACAGAATTGCGACAGCAAAAGTTAATGTGGCACGCTTTATGCATTGGCCGCATGGCTCCCATGAGCGAAACCCTCTGCCTCCGCATTTCAGAATAGCTATATAGACGCCATCGAACGGTTCGGATGAACCAGCAAACAAAGGAATTTTTGAAATGACCGCCTCTCTCTCGCGCTTCGCATACAGCAGCCCGGTCCAGGCTGGCGAACGCCAGACCGTGCGTCACGTCATCGGCGCCCGCCGCCCGCAAAACGACGACAGCCTCAAGCTGCTCGGCGCCGGCCAGCGCGCCACGCGCCACAAGGGCGCTCCCAGCTACGCGTTCTAAGTCTGAAAGCCCGTCCGTCTCCTCCCTCCCGGACCGGCCTATTGGAATGCAGTAGAGCCCGCTCGAGCGCTCCTCCTCCTTCGAGCTCGCGGGCATTGACCGGATAGACCGGTCCAAGGCGGTGCCATCGGCACCGCCTTTTTTGTTGTGGGAATGACCAAGGTGCCGCGTTCTCTCTTCTCCCCGGCGGGGAGAAGGGGAGCAGGTCGCACCGTCACTTTAATTTTCTTCAAGGCCGATCGAAGTGAATCGTCACCCAGCCATTGCGCCAGATCGTTCTGACATGGCGAAGCCGTGCGCCGCTATAGGCGGCGATCACCTTCCAGCGCTGGCTAGCCAGAATCCCCGAAAGAATGACCGAACCGCCGGGCGCCAGATGCGTCGTAAGCTGCGGCGCCATCTTGATCAGCGGCCGGGCCAGGATGTTGGCGATGATGAGATCGAAGGGGCCGAACTCGAAGAAGGCGGTCGAATGAAAGCCCGGCGCGGTCCGGGCGACGATGCCGGAGGCGATGCCGTTGCGGCGAACATTCTCGGCCGCCACCCGCGTTGCCACCGGATCGATGTCGGTTGCGAGCACCGGAATGTTCTTGAGCTTGCGCACCGCAATTGCCAGCACGCCGCTGCCGGTCCCGAGGTCGAGCGCATTACGAACCGGATGCGAGCGCACCACGGCGTCGATCACTTCCAGGCAGCCGGCCGTCGTGCCGTGATGTCCCGTGCCGAAGGCTTGGCCGGCATCGATCTCGATGGCAATGTCGCCGGGGCGGACCTTGTCGCGGTCATGCGATCCATGCACCAGGAAGCGCCCTGCCCTGACGGGCTTCAGCCCCTCCAGCGATTTCACCACCCAGTCGACATCGGGGATCACTTCGCGCTGCAGCCGGGCATCGGGAAAGGCGCTCTTCAGCGCCGCCTCGACGCGGGAGCGCACATCCGCCTCATCCTCGGCCATCATATAGACCGAGGCTTCCCAGATATCCTTCTTCTCGTCGACCTCGGTGGTGCCGATGGCAAAGTCTTCTTCGCCGAAGATCTCGCTTAAAAGGTCGAGGATCTGCTCGGCCTTGCTTTCTGTCGTCGACACGTAAAGGCGGATTTCACTCACGATAGGCGGTCTTTCCCGTTTCTCTTGCCCGCCGCCGGTCGGGCCAGCGCCCTGTCACCCCTTGCTGACGAGATTCTCCAGCTTCTTTACCGCCGTGTCCGGGTTTTCGCCATAGGCGATCGTCCCGGAAAAACGCCCGGCCGAATCGAGCAGGAAAACCGAGGCCGTGTGATCCATCGTATAATCGCCGTTCGGATTCTTTTCGTCGACCGGCACCTTCTTGGCGTAGACGCGGAAACCCTTGATGACGTCGGCGATCTTTTCAGGCGGGCCCGAAATGCCGGTGATGCGCTTGGAAACGTTGGAAACATACTCGTTCATGATCTCCGGCGTGTCGCGCTCCGGATCGACGGTGACGAAATAGGCCTGCAGCTTAGTGCCGTCGGGATCGACCTTCTCCATCCAGCCGTTCAGCTCGAAAAGCGTCGTCGGGCAAACCTCCGGGCAATGGGTGAAGCCGAAGAACAGCGCTGTCGGCTTGCCGCGCAGCGCCTGTTCGGTGATCGGCTGCCCGCTCTGGGAGACCAGGGTGAAGGGCACGCCAAAGGGCGCTTCCGCCACGACCTCCCTGGATTTCATGGGATAGAGCGTCAACACGCCGAGAACCCCGGCGACGAACAACACTGCGACCCAGATGACGATGCGGAAAGTCTTCATTGGCATGAACCTCGATCCGGGCGGATATGCGCCGCCCACCCCCGAGCATGTCGCGCAAAAGCGTGCAGCGGTTTTGCGATAACGACATGCGTAAAAACAAAGAGCGAAAGCGCGAGGAGCGAATCTGAAAGATCGCGACGCGCTTACGCGTTCCGCGTGATTATAGTCTCGGCCGGATACACGCAATTCAAGAATATGTTTTCTGGCCCGTGATTAATTGTCCTACCGCATAAGGCCGCGGCCTTCGGAAAATCCGCGCGACGCATGTGCTGCCAAGGATATCAAGGATTTGGCCGGAAAATCCGGCGATGAGGTGGAGATCGGCGGCGAACTGGTGACGGCGGCCGGCGAGGCGCTTCGCCAGATCGGCGAAGATCTTCTGCGCATCGACGAACATGTTAAATCAACCGTAACCTCTGCGCGCGAATAATCGATTGGAATGAGCGAAATCAATACTTCGATCAGCCAGATGGATCAGGTCACGCAGAAGAACGCGGAAAACCTGGCGCAGTTGGTCAATCACTTCAAAATCGGCGAGGGCATGAGCGCCCGGCAAACGCCGCGAGAGGCAACCGCCGCCTCGCATTCGAGACCTTCTCCCGCGCGCAGCCTGATCGGCAAAGTCGCGGGCGCATTCAACGGCGGCTCTGCCGCCAAAGCCATCGCCTCTCCCGCCGGGAACAACTGGGAAGAATTCTGATCATGAACAACAACGCCATCAAGCAGTCGGGCGCCTATCTCGAAATCGTCTCGTTCCACCTGGGCGACCAGGAATTCTGCATCGACATCATGGCCATCCGTGAAATCCGCGGCTGGGCGCCGGTGACGCCGATGCCGCATACCCCGCCTTACGTGCTGGGGCTCATCAACCTGCGCGGCGCGGTCATCCCCGTAATCGACATGGCCTGCCGCCTCGGCATGAAGATGACCGAGCCCTCCGAGCGCTCGGCGATCATCGTCACCGACATCGCAGGCAAGCTGGTCGGCCTGCTGGTCGAGCAGGTTTCCGACATGATGACCATCAAGAGCGAAGACCTGCAGCCGCCGCCGGAAATCATCCCGGAAGCCCAGCGCGCCTTCTGCCGCGGCATCGTCGCACTGGAAAAGACCATGGTCTGCTTCCTGAACCTCGATACGGTTATTGCCGACGAGCTGAATCAGGCTGCTTGATTTTATCCAGACTGACATTGGAAGGCCCGGCTCGTCCGGGCCTTTTTCGTTCTGGCCTGAGAGTACACAGACGTTGCGTGTGCAGCCCCCTCACCCTAACCCTCTCCCCGGAGGGTAGAGGGGACGTGGCATACGAAACCTTGAAACATACCGAGACGGTGCGGCACATCCCCTTCTCCCCGGCGGGGAGAAGGTGGCCCGAAGGGTCGGATGAGGGGGTCCATGGCGCCATCAGAAGAGATTATTTCCCGCCCTACGGTTTCCCATTCTTCCAGTTCACATCCTGCCCGTAGAGCGGGATGGTCGAGATCGACATCTTCGCCGAACCGTCGGTCAATTCGCGCGAATGGGCGAGATAGATCAGCGTGTCGTTGGTCTTGTCGTAGATGCGGTTGACAACAAGCGTCTTCCAGATCAGCGACATGCCCTGCCGGAACACTTCGCTGCCATCCTTGGACAAGTCGATATTGCCGATCTCGATCGGACCGGTCTGCCGGCAGGCGATGGAATTGTTGGACGGATCTTCGAACCAGTTGCCGTTCTTGAAACGGTCGATCAGGCTGCGGTCGAAATAGGTGACGTGGCAGGTGACGCCCTTGACCTCGGGATCGGAGACCGCCTCGACGATGATGTCGTTGCCGATCCAGTCGACCCCGACCTTGCCGACGACTTCGGCGGAGACTGCACTGGCGGAAAGGGCTGCGAAAGAAAGTGCGGCGAGGAAAAGATTGCGCGGCTTCGACATGGCGGCTCTCCCTGAATGATCCGCATTCTAGATAGGCACGGCCCCATCCTTTGCAAGAAATCGACGCCCGGAAGGATCAGCCTTTCCGGCAGGTGCAGGGCTCATAGGCCCGCGCCGTCAGCCGGCCCGGCTTCATGCCGATCAGCGCCGGTATGGCGTGCACGGCATTGGCTTTGACCGCCTTCGCCATCTCGATCGCGGCGGCCGCGCAGATCGCCGCATCCTCGGCGGCGTTGTGGTGCTTGAAGCGCAGGCCGAGATGCTCGGCGATCAGGTTCAGCCGGTGCGAGAGGAAGTGCGGCCAGATCCGCTGCGCCATCTTCAGGCTGCAGAGATACGTCAGTTCAGGATAGGATTGCCGGTAGAGATCGAGGCTCGCCCGCCACACACTGAAATCGAAGGCGGCATTGTGGGCGATCATCGTCGCGCCGCTGATATCATCGTGGAATTCGTCCATCACCTCAGGAAATTCCGGCGCGTCCTCGACATGCTCCGGCCGGATGCCGTGGATCGCGATGTTCATCCCGGAAAAGCGCATGTCACGCGGCCGGATCAGCCGCTCCTCGACCCGCGTCACCCTGCCCTCTTCGATCCAGGCAAGCCCGACCGAACAGGCGCTGCCGCGCTGCTCGTTGGCTGTCTCGAAATCGATGGCGATGGTCTTCAAAGGCAAGTATCCGAATCGTCTGCCCTTACCGGAATAATCATAGCCGCAGCCGAAGGCAAATTCCGGCCTGTTGACATCTGCACGCAAATGGGGAAACTTTTGTCCATGATCAACTCTGTGACATCAACTATGCATCATATCGCCACGACCCTTCCAGGGTACGCGGGAGCGATGGTGCGTCACTAGCCGTTCGATCATCCCGAAAACCCTGCCGAGGCGAGCAGGGTTTTCGAAAGTCCGGCTCTCCTCCTGAAACCCAAGGAGAGCATCCAATGTCTGAAAGCGAAGAGAATGAACCCCGCGACCGAGCGCTCCTGCCGGACGGCATCGTCGTGCGCGCCGTCCGTCTTTCCGATGCCGAAGAGATCACCGATCTTATAAACTTGCCGGGCTATCGCGCCGGCACCTTGCGGCCGCCATACCAGCGTATCGAAGAAGTCCGCAAGCACATGGAAAATCCGTCGCCCGGCGCGCTCAACCTCGTCGTCACGCTGAATGGCAGGATCGTCGGCAATTGCGGCCTCAACCGTCTCGCGGGCCGCAGGCAGCACGTCGCGACTATCGGCATGGGCGTGCACGACGATTTCACCGGCCGCGGCTTCGGCCGGATTTTGCTCGCCGCCATGGTCGACGCCGCCGACGACTGGCTCGACGTCAAGCGGCTGGAATTGACCGTCTACACCGACAACGAGGTTGCGATCCGGCTCTATGAGAAGTTCGGTTTCGAGAAGGAAGGGCTTCTGCGCTCATTCGGCTACCGCGCCGGCGAGTATGTCGACGCCTATACGATGGCGCGGCTGAGGGCCTAAGCTACGGCCAAGCGATAAGGCTTGACGAGGCATTCGGCGGGAACGCCCCATGCCTCGTTGAGCTTGAAAATCATGTCGATCGTCAGGGCGCGCTTGCGGTGCAGGATTTCCGAGGCGCGGGAGCGGGACCCCAGGATCTCACCGAGATCCGCCTGGCTGCGGCCGGTCATTTCCATGAAGGCATGCAGGAAATCGACCGGCTCCAGTTCAACGGCGGGGAAGTGTCGGTTTTCATAGGCTTCTATGAGATCGGAAAGCACATCGAATCTGTCCGCCTCTGCCGAGCCTTGGGGCGGCGGATTGTTGAAATAAGACGCAACTTCGGCAAGCGCCCATTCCAGATCGCCATCGCTCCTAATCGGTCTTATGTCCATTACACCGTCTCCGGATCGATCCTGTCGTACTCAGAATGCGTACCAACGAACTTGATCAGCACGCGTCGGTAGGCATAGGCCACGTGCACGATAAGACGATACTTGTTGCCGCCTATGTCGAAAATCACCCTGTTATCGCCGACGAAATCAACATTGGCACCGAACATCCTCTTGATATCCGCCGGTCCGGTCCATTCCGCCTTACTGACAAGAGCGTGCCAGACGCCGAGAGGCACCTTGGCCTGCGGATGCAACTCCCAAAACGAGCGTAATGTCGACTTGGCGATCACTTGCATGGATGAGGATATTCCCAATATGGGAACAAATCAAGCATCAGTCACCCGCCGATCAGCGCCAGCCACTCGTCCTCGTCCATCGTCTGGACGCCGAGTTCGCGGGCTTTGTCGAGCTTGGAGCCGGCGCCCGGGCCGGCGACGACGATGTCTGTTTTCTTCGACACCGACCCCGCCACCTTGGCGCCGAGGCTTTCGGCCCTTGCCTTCGCCTCGTCACGGGTGAATTTTTCGAGCGAGCCGGTGAAGACCACGGTCTTGCCGGCGACCGGGCTGCCTGACGTGACAGGCTGCTCGGCCTCCGCGGGCGTCACTTCTTCAAGCAGCCGGCCGATCACCTCGGTATTGCGCGGCTCCTTGTAGAATTCGACCATGGCGCGGGCCACCACCTCGCCGATGCCTTCGATGGCGTTGAGATCGGTCCAGGCATCGCCGGAAAGCGGTGCGGCCTCCTTCATCGCGGTCGCAAAGGCCTCATAAGTGCCGTAGGAGCGCGCCAAGAGCTTTGCCGTGGTCTCGCCGACATGGCGGATGCCGAGTGCGTAGATGAAGCGGTGGAGCGCAATGCTGCGGCGCTCGTTGATCGCCGCATAGAGCTTGCCGACGCTGACCTTGCCGAAGCCATCGATATTTTCCAGCTTGGTGATCGATTGCTGCTGGCGCTTCTCCAGCGTGAATATCTCGGGCGCCGTGCGGATCTGTAGCGACGTGTCTTCGTTTTCGAAGAAGAAATCGATCTGCTTCGAACCGAGCCCTTCAATATCGAAGGCGTTGCGCGAAACGAAGTGCTTCAGATGCTCCGTCGCCTGCGCCCGGCAGATGAAGCCGCCGGTGCAGCGGCGCACCGAATCCATCTTACCGGTCTTCTCGTTGACCTCGCGCACCGCATGCGAACCGCAGACCGGGCAGGTCTGCGGGAATTCATAAGGTTTCGCCTCGGCGAGGCGCTTTTCCATCACCACGTCGAGGATCTGCGGAATAACGTCGCCGGCGCGCTGGACGATCACGGTATCGCCCTCGCGAATATCGTGCTCCTCCGGCCGGATCCGCTCGCCGTTATTGCCGATGCCCTTGATGTAATCCTCGTTGTGCAGCGTCGCGTTGGTGACGACCACACCGCCGACCGTGATTGGCTTCAGCCGCGCCACCGGCGTCAGCGCCCCGGTGCGGCCGACCTGGATCTCGATCTTCTCGACCTCGGTGAAGGCCTGCTCAGCCGGGAATTTATGCGCCGTCGCCCAGCGTGGGCTACGCGAACGGAAGCCGAGGCGCTGCTGCAGTTCCAGACTGTCGACCTTGTAGACGACGCCGTCGATGTCGTAATCGAGATCCGGGCGCTCGAGGCCGATCTCATCGTAATGCGCCAGAATATCGGCGACCGAATTCAGCCGCTTCATCAGCGGATTGACCGGGAAGCCCCAGTCCTTGAAGGTCTGCACCATCCCGAATTGCGTATCGGCCGGCATGTCCGACATCTCGCCCCAGGCATAGGCGAAGAATCTCAGCTTGCGGCTCGCCGTCACCTTGGCATCGAGTTGGCGCAGCGATCCGGCCGCTGTATTGCGCGGATTGACATAGGTCTGCTTGCCCTCCGCCTCCATCTGCCGGTTCAGCGCCAGGAAGTCGCTCTTGGCCATATAGACCTCGCCGCGGATTTCCACGACCGCGGGCACGCCCTTCGGCAATTGGTTCGGGATTTCGGCGATGGTCCGGATATTGGCGGTGACGTTTTCCCCCGTCGTGCCGTCGCCGCGCGTGGCGGCCGTCGTCAGCCTGCCGTTCTCGTAGCGGATCGACATCGAGAGGCCGTCGATCTTCGGCTCCGCGGTAAAGGCGATCGACTGGTCCGGCAGTCGGCCGAGGAAGCGATAGACGCTGGCGACGAAATCCTGCACGTCCTCCTGCGAAAACGTGTTGTCCAGCGATAGCATCGGCCGCGCATGGACGACGGGCGAGAAGGTGACGGAAGGCGCTGCACCCACACGCCGCGACGGGCTGTCCTCGCGGATCAGCTCGGGAAACCGCGTTTCCAGCGCATCGTTGCGGCGCTTCAACGCGTCGTAATCCGCATCCGAAATCTCCGGCCGGTCCTTGCCGTGATAGAGCGCGTCGTGATGCGCGATCTCCTTCGCCAGCCGTTCGAGCTCGGCGGCGGCCTCTTCGATCGTCAACGTATCGACGGCGGAACCTTCGGTGGACATGGAATATCACTCCAGAGAATCTGGCCAGAAATCTGCATTGTTTTTAGAGCAAAATCGCCGGATGAAAAGAGAGCGGAGATACGCTGTTTCCATTAGATCGATTGCCCGACCTGTTCCCAATCGCTCGCATTGCGCAGCCGGATGCCGCTGACGTGCAGACCCGTATTCCAGAGGCTCTTCAGGGGCCGCAGGCTCTCGACCACCCGCAGTTCCACCCCGCGCGGCGCGAACTCCCGGTCGAGCCGCGAAATCGCGGTGCACTCGATGGGAATGACGCGCCTGCGAACCACCCACATTCCGGCATCACCGAGATCCTCGAAATCCTCCGCCGGCAGTTCATAACGATGGATGGTCTCCGCCGAGAGCCTTTCCAGCCACCCGCGCTCGATGAAGGCTGCGGCTCTCCAGTCGCCAAGCCAATGCCGCCGTTCGGCCTCCGTCGTCTCCGCCTTCGCCCAGATCAGAATGCGCGGGCAGTCACGCGGGAAGAGATACATGAAATCGTGTTCGCCATCGATTGCCCAGACGAGCGGACCGTTCAGCCATTCCCGGCCGGCCGGGCGTTCGGAGGGCATGCGAACCGGGCGCGGCTCGAACACGCCGATACCGGGATCATCGCTGAAATGGAAAAGGCGCATGGCACCGGCTTGCCGCTGATCGGACTGATGCGATAGCGCGAAGCGGAAGACTTGTCACCGCCCTGGCCGGGCAATCAGCCGTTGCCTGCCAGCAGCCGCTTCGCCGCTGCCCTCGCCTCCTCCGTCACCGAAGCGCCGGCGAGCATGCGGGCGATCTCTTCGGTGCGGTCCTTCTGCGCCATCGTCGCAACGCGGGTGGCGATCTTTTCGGAGCCATCGGCCGCCGGCCCCTTGGAGATCAGCAGGTGGGTCGCCGCCCGGGCCGCGACCTGCGGCGCATGCGTGACGGACAGCACCTGTACCCGCTCGGAGAGCCGCTTCAGCCGCTGGCCGATCGCATCGGCCACGGCGCCGCCGACACCGGTGTCGATTTCGTCGAAGACGAGAGTCGGGGCCGACCCACGGTCGGCGAGCGCCACCTTCAGCGCCAGCAGGAAACGCGAGAGTTCGCCGCCGGAGGCGACCTTCATGATCGAGCCCGGCCGCGTGCCAGGATTGGTCTGGACGTGGAATTCGACGACGTCGATGCCCTCGGCGAGCGCTTCTCCGGCATCGGTGGTGATCTCCACCATGAAACGGGCGCGTTCGAGCTTCAGCGCCGGCAACTCGGCCATGACGGTCGCGGCCAGCGCGGTGCCGGCGTGATGGCGCTTCTCCGACAGCGAGCGCGCCGCCGCGTCGTAATTGTCCCGCGCCTGCCCGACCTCGGCTTCGAGCCGGGCAAGCTTCTCCTCGCCCGCGTCGAGATCGGCGAGGTCGGCGATCATACGCACGGCAAGCGCCGGCAGCTCGGTGACGGGAACGGAATATTTGCGAGAGGCGGCCCTCAGTGCAAAAAGTCGCTCCTCCACCCGCTCCAGCTCGCGCGGATCATACTCCGTCTTGCGCAGCGCCGCCTCGACTTCCATCTGCGCGTTGGAAAGCTGGTCGAGCGCGGCGTCGAGCAACGCCACAGTCTCTTCGAGCAGCCCCGGCGCCTCGTGGCTCTTGCGCTCCAGCCGGCGCACCAGCGAAGCGATATGGGGCACCGGCGAGGCATTGCCGTTCAGGAATTCCGACGCCTCGGCGATATCACCGGCGATCCGTTCGGCCTTCATCATCTTCTGCCGGCGGTCGGCAAGCTCGTCCTCCTCGCCGTCCTGCGGCGAAAGCTTTTCCAGCTCCTCGACGGAGGCGCGGAGGTAATCGGCTTCGCGCGCAGCGCTTTCCACCTTCTCGCGATGCTTCTTCAGCGTCCGCTCGCTGTCGCGCCACAGGCGATAGAGCCGGGCGACCTCGGAAACCTCGTCGGTAAGGCCGGCGAAGGCATCAAGCAGGGTCCGGTGGGCGTTGGTATCGACAAGAGCACGGTCGTCGTGCTGGCCGTGGATTTCGACCAGCATCTGGCCGGCCTGGCGCATCAGCTGCACGCTGACGGGCTGATCGTTGACATAGGCCTTGGTGCGCCCGTCTGCCGATTGCTGGCGGCGGAAGATCAGGTCACCCTCATCGTCGATGCCGTTTTCACGCAGCAGCGCGCGGGCGCCGTGGTCCATGCCGACGTCGAAGACCGCCGTCACCTGGCCCTTGTCCTCGCCATGGCGCACAAGGCCGCCGTCTCCGCGCCCGCCGAGCGCCAGAGACAGGCTGTCAAGCAGGATGGATTTGCCCGCCCCGGTCTCGCCCGTCAGCACGGAAAGACCGGTCTCGAAGGCAAGATCCAGCCGCTCGATCAGGACGATATCGCGGATCGAAAGCTGGATCAGCATTGGTTTTATGAACCGAGCAGGAGTTTCTTGCCTGCCGCAGCGATCCACGAGCCCTTGTTTTCACGCGGCTCGGCGCCGCCGGTCTGCAGCAGCTTGTAGGAATCGGCGTACCACTGGCTGTCGGGATAATTGTGGCCGAGAACGGCAGCCGCCGTCTGCGCCTCGTCGACGATGCCCATGGCGTAATAAGCCTCGACGAGACGAGCCAAGGCTTCTTCGATCTGGTTCGTGTTCGGATATTTCTCGACGACGATGCGGAAGCGCGAGACCGCCGCGAGATATTCCTTCCGCTCCATATAATAGCGGCCGATCTGCATTTCCTTGCCGGCCAGCTGGTCGCGCGCGAAGCGGATCTTGGCCTGCGCGTCGTCGACATATTCGGAGTTCGGATAATTATCGACGACGGCCTGCATCGCCTCGATCGTCTTGCTCGCGGCGCGCTGGTCCTGCGTCACGTCGACGATCTGCTTGGAATAGGTCAGTCCGACGAGATACTGCACATAGGCGGCGTCCTGCGACTTCGGATACTGCGACATATAGCGGTTGCCGGAGGCAAGCGCATCGTCCAGGCGGCCCTGCCGGTATTTGACGAAGGTGCTCATCACGAGCGCCTTGCGCGCCCATTCGGAGAACGGGTTCTCGCGATCGATCGCATCGAACTTGCGCGCCGCTTCGGCCATGTTGCCAGCCTTCATGTTGGCAAGGCCCTGGGTGTAGAGCACATCCGGCGGGTCGGTTTCGAGACCGAGCTTGGTGATGTCGATATCGGGGTCCGACTGGCAACCGGATATGGCGGCACCTGCGCTGAGCACCAGAAGCGATGCCAACAATGCGCGCGCTGTCTTCATCATACCTTCAGATCCTGCATAAGCCATTCAAAAGAACCCCACTGCCGCCGCTCTCTCCACGGCAGCCACGCCTCGCTGGCGTTTCTAGCCACAAATGTGCATCAAGAGCAACGCAATGATAAGGCATTAACGCATTTTTGTGGCAGCGGCGGCCGGAATGTCCGGCTTTTCGTCTTCTTTCCAGATCTGTGGCAGCCAAGCCTCTGCGGAAGAATGCCTGTCACCGGGAGAACATAAAAAAACCGCCTCCTGGGAGAGAGGCGGCCTGGTCTCAAGAATATGCTGGAGGTCATGCCGACCAGGGAGCGAATTCCGAAGCATTGACTGCGATCATTTCGCGAGCGGCAACACGCTGGCGCGGCGTCGACGTTTCCACGACCTCATAGGCGGTGGGATCGCTGAGCAGCGCCTTCAGCGCATTGGCGTTCATCTTGTGGCCACCGCGATAGGAACGATAGCAGCCGATGAACTGAGCGCCGGCAAGGGCCAGATCGCCGACGGCATCGAGCGTCTTGTGACGGACGAATTCGTCCTTGGCGTAACGCAGGCCTTCGACGTTGATGACGGTATTGTCGTCGGAGATGACGACGGAATTCTCAAGCGAGGAGCCGAGCGCGTGGCCCGAGGCCCAGAGACGCTCGACATCGCGCATGAAGCCGAAGGTACGGGCGCGGGAAAGCTCGGCCTTGAAGACGGAAGCGCTCATGTCGCCGGCCCACTTCTGTCGGCCGATCAGCGGGCATTCGAAATCGATCTCGACTTCGAAGCGCGTGCCGTCATAGGGGCGGAACTCGCTCCAGGAGCCGCCATGCTCGATTCGCACCGGCTTGGTGATGCGGATATAGCGGCGCTTGACGCCGAGGGAGACGAGGCCGGCCTGCTCGATCGCTTCGACGAAGGGCAGCGAGCTGCCATCCATGATCGGCATTTCGGCGCCCTGCACCTCGATCACCACATTGTCGAGGCCAAGCGCATAGATGGCGGCCATGACATGTTCGATCGTCGCGACCGAATGGGCGGGCGAGAAGCCGAGCACGGTGCAGAGATCCGTATTGCCGACCTGCGAGGAGACGGCCTTGAGTTCGGTAATGTCGCCATTGTCATGCAGGCGCTGGAAAACGACGCCGGTGTCCGACTCGGCCGGATTGAGGGTGATCGAGACTTCCGCGCCCGAATGAACCCCGATGCCCGTGAGCGTCACGGGATGCGATACCGTCGTTTGAAAACCCAGCAAGCCAATTGCCATAAAATCTGCCTTTATTCTTCCGCTCCAGTGGCTTGTCCCACGGTGCGGTTTTCATTCATTCTGCAGAAGGAGCCTTTGATAGGGTCTCCTAGGGCAGTTTCCTTGCACCATACTTACGTGCGTCGGCGCTCCAATCCAAATCACTGTTTCTTTCGCTTTGTTACGAAGTCATACAGTTGATATCGCTCAGCAATTTGAGCTTGAGAAACGCAAATGCCCGGGACCTTGATCCCGGGCATGAACGGTGCGGATTCGCCGCCTCAATTCGACTGGCGGCGCAGGAATGCCGGGATTTCCAGCTGGTCGTCTTCCTGCATCATCCGGGCCTGCGGAACCGCGCGGCCCTGATCGTCGAGGTTGCCGCGACGCGGAGCGTAGAGGCTTGCCTCCGGCGACAGCGGGCGGCGCTGCTGCGAAGCGGCCGACGGTGCGGCCGTCATGTCCGCGGCAACGGCGTCGTCATCGCGGCGGCCAAGCGAATTGGTGATTCGCTTGAGCAGGCCCATCGGACCGCGCTCTTCCTGCTGATGTGCCGAAGCCGGCTGCGTGCGGTGGTCGAGCTCGGCCTGAACAACAGGCGGGAAATCCTCGACCTTCGGCATGCGCATGGGTTCCGGCGCCTGGCGGATGATCGGCTCCTGCCGGATCGGCTGCTGCTGGACGACCGGCTGGGCCATGACGGGAGCCGGAGCCTGCTGCACCGGTGCCGGACGCATGACCGGGGCTTCCGGTGCAGGCGCGAAGATCTTGCTCTGCGGGCGGAAAGCTTCCTGCTGTACGGCGGGCTGCTGGAGCGGTGCAGCGGCACGCGGGGCCGGGATTTCGAGCTCGCGTTCCATCTCGGCTTCGCGGATGGTCTGCGCGATCGGATCAATGGCCTTCGGTGCCTGCATCACGGGCGCAGGCTGAACTGCGGCCGCTGCCGGAGCAACAGCCGCGGAGGGACGGATAGCGGGCTTTGCAACCGGCTGGAAGTTGCGCTCGGCGGCTTCGCTGATCGCCCGGTCGATGCCGGTCGCCACAACCGAGACGCGGATGATGCCTTCGAGCGATTCGTCGAACGTGGCGCCGAGAATGATGTTGGCGTCCGGATCGACTTCCTCGCGGATGCGGGTCGCGGCTTCGTCGACTTCGAACAGGGTGAGGTCGCGACCGCCGGTGATGGAGATCAGCAGGCCCTGAGCGCCCTTCATCGAGGTTTCGTCGAGCAGCGGGTTGGCGATCGCCGCTTCGGCTGCCTGCAGGGCGCGGCCGGAGCCGGAGGCTTCGCCGGTGCCCATCATCGCGCGGCCCATCTCACGCATCACCGAGCGGACGTCGGCGAAGTCGAGGTTGATGAGGCCTTCCTTGACCATCAGGTCGGTGATGCAGGCGACGCCCGAATAGAGAACCTGGTCGGCCATGGCGAAAGCGTCGGCGAAGGTCGTCTTGTCGTTGGCAATGCGGAAGAGGTTCTGGTTCGGAATGACGATCAGCGTGTCGACAGACTTCTGCAGTTCCTGGATGCCCATCTCGGCCAGACGCATGCGGCGGCCGCCTTCGAAATGGAACGGCTTGGTGACGACGCCGACCGTCAGGATGCCCTTGTTGCGAGCGGCCTGCGCGACGACCGGAGCAGCACCCGTGCCGGTGCCGCCGCCCATGCCGGCGGTGACGAAGCACATATGCGTGCCATTCAGGTGATCGATGATCTCATCGATGCACTCTTCGGCGGCCGCGCGGCCGACTTCCGGCTGCGAGCCGGCGCCGAGGCCTTCCGTGACGTTGGCACCGAGCTGGATGATGCGCTCGGCCTTCGTCATCGTCAGTGCCTGCGCATCCGTGTTGGCAACGACGAAGTCGACGCCCTGGAGGCCTGCGGTGATCATGTTGTTGACGGCGTTGCCGCCGCCGCCACCGACGCCGAACACGGTGATGCGCGGCTTCAGCTCTGTGATGTCAGGCTTTTGCAGCTTGATGGTCATGGTTACCTGTTCCTTCTCTCTCTGGCCGCATCGCCACGCCGGCCAATTACGCAAATTTCAGAAGCTTTCCTTCAGCCACTGGCCCATGCGGGCTATGCGGCTGTTATTTCCTCCAAGCGACATGAGCAGACCGCTCTGTGACGCATGTGTCTCCATGTCCGCGACCTGCGGGTAAATCATCAGGCCGACGGCCGTCGAAAAGGCCGGCCCCTTGGCCGCCGTCGGCAATCCCGAGACGCCCATCGGGCGGCCGATGCGGACGTTGCGGGCAAGAATGCGCCGCGCCACCTCGGCAAGGCCCGTCAACTGGCTGGCGCCGCCCGTCAGCACGACGCGCTTGCCGACGATCGGGCTGAAGCCGGAGCGCTGGATACGGTCGCGGATCAGTTCCATCGTCTCTTCGATTCGAGCCGATACGATGCGCGAAACCAGCGCCCGCGGCACTTGCGACGGCTGGTCGCGATCGTCCTCGCCGATCGGCGGAATGGAGATCAGCTCGCGCTCGTCGGAAGAATTGCTCAGCGCCGAAGCGTGAACCACCTTCAAACGTTCAGCATCCTCGATCCGGGTGGAAAGGCCGCGTGCGAGGTCGGTCGTCACATGATGACCGCCGAGGCCGACAGCATCGGTATGGACAAGCTTGCCTTCGGCAAAGACCGAAATCGTCGTCGTGCCGCCGCCCATGTCGATGGCCGCACAGCCAAGCTCGACTTCATCGTCGACGAGTGCGGCAAGACCCGATGCATAAGGCGTCGCAACGATTCCTTCCACCGAAAGATGCGCTCTGTTGACGCTGAGCTCGAGATTCTTGAGCGCCGAACGTTCCGCGGTCACGACATGCATATCGACGCCGAGCGCATCGCCGTACATTGCCAGCGGATCGCGAATGCCGCGCTCGCCGTCGAGCGAGAAGCCGGTCGCCAGCGAATGCAGCACCGAGCGATCCTGGCGCAGCGACTGCTGGCAGGCGGCCGACAGCACCTTCTTCAGGTCGTTGAGTTCGACTTCCTGGCCACCGAGATCGATCGTCGCTGTATAGATGTCACTGCCGAGGCGTCCGGCCGTCAGGTTGACGATCAGGCTCTCGACGGTCAGTCCCGCCATGCGCTCCGCCGCATCGACGGCAAGGCGGATGACGCCCTCAAGCGCGTCGAGATCGGCGATAACGCCGGTCTTGATGCCGCGGGAGCGCTGATGGCCGATGCCGATGATCTCGATATTGTGCGTGCGGCCCGGCAGGATCTGGCTTTCCTCGCGCGGCGTCAGCCGGCCGATCATGCAGACAACCTTGGTCGAGCCGATGTCGAGCACCGAAACGACATGCGACCGCTTCGACGAAAGCGGCTTCAGGCGCGGCAATCCGAAATGGGATGAACCGAATAAGCTCATATACTCTGCCCCGCCTTCTTCAATTCCTTCGTACGCTCCGTCACAACAGCCTGCCTGCGGACCGCCGCTTCCGGCGTCAGCTGGATCGCGGTCCTGTCAGGCAATCTCAGATCGACCGCGGCAATGTCCCGCTCCAGAAGCTTTTGCTCCTTGTCGAATTTCGAAAGCGTTGCCAACGCCTGATCGATGCCGTCTTCCGGCAGCTTGACGACGACGCCGTTATCCATGTGCAGGTCCCAGCGACGACCCGAAATCCAGACATAAGCCTTCACGCGGGCCTTCACGTCGGGCCACTTCGAGAAGGCATCATCGAGCGAGGCTGCCGCCGTCTCCGCATCGCGGCCGACGACGAGCGGCAGCGACGAAAACTTGTTGTCGCGCAGCGGCGCAATGACGCTGCCATTCTTCTCGATCAGGGAAAGCTCCTGCCCGTGCTGCCAGATCGCATAGGCCTGGCGCTCCTTGAGCTTCACTTCGATCGTCTTCGGATAGACTTTGCGAACCTCGACGCTCTCGACCCAGGGAAGATGCGCGATCTTCTGCCGGGCTGCGTCGACGTCGAGCGCGACCAGCGAAGTCGTACCGTCAAGGCCGATCAGCTGCAGGATCTCGATTTCCGAGGTCTCCGAATTGCCGGAGACCTTCACGTCTTCGATTGCAAAACCCGCTGCCGTCGTGGTCGCCTGCGCAACGGCTTCCGTGTGACCGCCGAGCGACATGCCGTAGAGGCCCGTCGCCGCCAGGAAGGCGAGCGCCGAAACCGTGCCCGTATGAGCCGGGATGTAGATGCGGCCACTGCAAAGGCTGATCAGGAAACGGGTAACGCGGCGCAGCGGACGCGGCAGCACGAACCGATCTTCGGCCTCCACGATCGGAAGCACGGCATGATGGCTGGGGCGCCCAATCCTCTTGACCGTCAACGCAAACACGACGCGTCCTCCACCATCCACCGGAGAAACTGACCAAACGAATAGCCGGCATGACCAGCCATTTCGGGCACGAGCGAGGTTGGAGTCATGCCGGGCTGGGTATTGACCTCCAGCCAGATGATTTCGCCGTCTTCGGAGAAACGATCGTCGTAACGAAAGTCGGACCGACTGACGCCGCGGCAACCGATTGCCTGATGCGCCCTTAGGGCCAATGTTTGTATTTTTTGGTAAATATTCGGTGAAATTTTCGCCGGGATGACGTGTTTTGAACCGCCCGCCGCATACTTGGAGTCGTAATCATAAAAATTGTGTCCCTGCGGCACCACCTCCGTGACGCCAAGGGGCGTGTCGCCCATGACGCCGCAGGTGAGTTCACGGCCGTAGA
The DNA here is from genome assembly GCF_024721175.1 of Rhizobium sp. Pop5. Lineage (NCBI taxonomy): Bacteria > Pseudomonadati > Pseudomonadota > Alphaproteobacteria > Hyphomicrobiales > Rhizobiaceae > Rhizobium > Rhizobium sp. Pop5. Next base: position 2,558,271 of record NZ_CP099399.1, read on the forward strand.
CATAGCGCTCGACGAGAACCTCTTCGCCGTAGCGCCATTCGGGAGAGCTTACGACCTGCGGGGGATGGGCCTGATCTTCCGTGACGATGACGACGCCGAAGCTCGACCCCTCGCGCACGGGCTTCACCACATAAGGCGGCTTCATCGGATGGGTCGAGGGAAAGGCGAAGCGGTTCATCACCTGTGATTCGGCGACCGGAATGCCTGCGGCGGCGGCGACGAGCTTCGCCTTGTCCTTGTCCATCGCCAGCGCCGAGGCGAGCACGCCGGAATGCGTATAGGGGATCTCGAGATATTCGAGGATGCCCTGGATGGTGCCGTCTTCGCCGAAGGGGCCATGCAGCGCATTGAAGACCACGTCGGGCTTCAGCGCCGCAAGCTTCTCGGAAACATCACGAGCGACGTCGATGACCGTCACCTGGAAGCCTTCGGCTTCGAGGGCTTCTGCGCAAGCCTTTCCCGAGGAAAGGCTGACGGGCCTTTCCGAGGAAAATCCGCCCATCAGGACAGCGACATGCTTGCGACTCATCAACACCCCCAAAAAATAACTTTCATCTTCAAAAGCGACGCTTGCGCGAAGCTGTCTGCGCCGTTTCAGGCCTTTGTCCGGCCTCTCACGCATTAGAGCATCATTATGGTTAATGAAGTGTTTACTTTCGTTAACTTTTCGCTTGGAACTTCGCGGCCTTTTACCTTTTGCTTATTGCGCAACCATTCCCTCGCCCTCCAGGAATGAACCGGCGCGGAAACGAAAAACCACATGGCTTCAATGACATATCGAACTGCGCTCTTTCGCAGAGAAAACAGCATAGGAGTAAGGCGCCATCTCTTGGCCGCATACCGGCAACAGTGCGGCGGCGATCAGCGCCTCGATTGATTAATGCAGAAAGCCGCAGCGCTCGGCCGCCGCTTTTCTGTTGATGCCGATATCGCTTCCGGCTAGCGAAGGCGCATGGGTGAGCAGGGAGAAGATCATGCGATGCCTCGTCACCGGCGCTGCCGGCTTCGTCGGTAGTCCGCTCGTCAAACGGCTGCAGGTAGAGAAGATTTGCGATCTTGTGGTCACCACGAGATCCCAGACCTCTGCCTTTGCGCCTGATGTCGGCCATTTTCCGATTGAAATAACTGAGGGAACTGACTGGATGGCGGCGCTTGACGGCGTCGACGTCATCGTCCATCTCGCCGCCCGCGTTCACATCATGAACGACCGAGCGGCAGATCCGCTCGCCGAATTCCGCCGGACAAACACCGCCGCCACGCTGAATCTTGCCGAACAGGCCGCACGCGCGGGTGTGAAGAGATTCGTCTTCGTCAGCACCATCAAGGTCAACGGCGAAGAGAATAATCGGCCGTTCCGCTACGACGATACGCCGAAGCCGATCGATCCCTATGGCATTTCGAAGCTGGAATGCGAAATCGGCCTGCGCGAAATCGCAGCGCGCACCGGCATGGAAGTCGTCATCATCCGCCCGCCGTTGGTCTACGGCCCCGGCGCACGCGGCAACTTCGCCCTGCTCGTCAATCTTGTCCGCAAGAAACTGCCGCTCCCCTTCGCTTCGCTGAGGAACCGCCGCACGCTCGTCGCCGTGCAAAATCTCGTCGATCTGATCATCACCTGCATGGGCCATCCCGCCGCCGGAGGAGAGACCTTCCTTGCCGGAGATGGCGAAGACCTCTCGACACCAGAACTCGTTCGGGGGATCGCCGTAGGGCTCGGCGTCAAACCGGCGTTGCTCTCCTTCCCGCCTGCCCTTCTGCACTTGGCCGCAAAGGCGGTGGGGAAGGAAGCCGTCTATCAGCGCCTCTGCAGCTCGCTGCAGGTCGACATCTCCCACACGCGCGACGTACTCGGCTGGTCGCCCGTCGTCACGCCGCGCGAAGGCCTGAAGCTCGCGGTGAAGTAACCGCTATTCGCTCGTCACACCCTGGAACGGGCGCACTTCGCGGCCGGGCATGAAGACGCCGAGGCGCTTGATTTCCCATTCGAGCTTGATGCCGTCTTTCTCGAACACTTCGCGGCGCACCTGTTCGCCGAGATATTCGAGATCGTAACCGGTCGCCTGCCCCATGTTGATCATGAAGTTGCAATGAAGCGACGACATCTGCGCCCCGCCGATGACAAGGCCGCGGCAGCCGGCTTCGTCGATCAGTTTCCAGGCCGAATGGCCGGGCGGATTCTTGAAGGTCGAGCCGCCGGTCTTCTCGCGCACCGGCTGCACCGTCTCGCGGTGATTGCGCACCGCATCCATCTCGGCGCGGATTTGGGCACGGTCCTCGGGATAGCCCTCGAACAGCACTGAGGTGAAGATCAGATCGGGGGATGCGGTGGAATGCCGGTAGGAATAGCCCATCTCGGCATTGGAAAGCACATGCTTGTTGCCCTTGCGGTCGACCGCGTTGACCTCGACCAGCCGCTCGCGCGTCTCGACGCCGTTCGCGCCGGCATTCATGCGCGCCGCGCCGCCGATGCCGCCGGGAATGCCGTAAAAGAAATGGAAGCCGCCTATGCCGTTGTCCATCGCCATCGCCGCGACATGCTTGTCCGGGCAGATAGCGCCGGCAAGGATGCGGTTTTCACCGGCAAGCTCGACGAAGCCGAAGCCTTTGGCCGACAGGCGCAGCACGACGCCGGGAATGCCGCCGTCGCGCACCAGGATGTTGGAGCCGACGCCGACCACCGTCAGCGGCACCTCTTCGGGTAGGATCTTCAGGAAGGCGACGAGGTCATCGACGTCATGCGGCTGGAACATCAGCTCGGCGAGCCCCCCGGCCCGGAACCATGTGACGCGATCCATGGGGGCATCCGGCGTGATACGGCCACGGATATCCTTTACACCGTCTCCGAGAGACGCGAGAAGCTTTTCCCCATTCACCTGTTTCATGCGGACTTTCCCGATAGGCCTTCCAGTTGCTTGGGCAGCGCAGCCGCCCAGGATGTGATGCTCCCAGCCCCCAACAGAACCACGAAATCACCAGGCTTTGCAACCTCCGCAATCATCTGCGGCAGAAGCTCGGCCGACGCAAGGAAGCGAGCGTCGCGATGACCGCCGGATTTGATGCGGGAGACGAGTGCCGCCGAATCGACGCCTTCGATCGCATCCTCGCCTGCCGCATAGACCGGGGCCAAAAAGATGCTGTCTGCATCGTTGAAGCAGGCGGCGAATTCCTCGAACAGGCTCGCAAGGCGGCTGTAGCGGTGCGGCTGGTGGACGGCGATGATGCGGCCCTTGCAGGCTTCGCGGGCGGCGCGCAGCACCGCCTTGATCTCGACAGGGTGGTGACCGTAGTCGTCGAAGATCTGCACCCCGTTCCATTCGCCGGTCAGCGTGAAGCGGCGCTTGACGCCGCCGAAGGAGGCAAGACCCTTGGCGATGTCGGCGCTCGATATGCCGAGGCGGTTGGCAACGGCGATCGCCGCCGTGGCGTTGGAAATATTGTGGCGCCCGGGCATCGGCATGACCAGCCCCTTGAGCTCGATCACCTGGCCGGTACGGCGGCGGCGGATTTCGACGTCGAAGATCGAGCGCGTGCCGTCGATGCGCACGTTCTTGAAGCGCACGTCGGCCTGCGGGTTCTCGCCATAGGTGATGATCTTGCGGTCCTCGATTCGGCCGACCAACGACTGCACCTCGGGATGGTCGAGACACATGACGCCGAAGCCGTAGAACGGCACGTTCTCGACGAACTGCCGGAAGGCGGCGCGCACCGCGTCGAAATTGCCGTAGTGGTCGAGATGCTCGGGATCGATATTGGTGATGACGGCGACATCGGCCGGCAGCTTCAGGAACGTGCCGTCGGATTCGTCGGCCTCGACCACCATCCACTCGCCCTCGCCCATTCGGGCATTTGTGCCGTAGGCGTTGATGATGCCGCCGTTGATGACGGTCGGGTCGAGCCCGCCGGCTTCGAGGAGGGTCGCGACCAGCGAGGTCGTCGTCGTCTTGCCGTGCGTGCCGCCGATGGCGATCGCATTGCGGAAGCGCATCAGCTCGGCAAGCATTTCGGCGCGGCGCACCACCGGCAGCAGCTTTTCGCGCGCGGCGATGAGTTCCGGGTTACTCTTCTTGATCGCCGTCGAGACGACCACGACCTCGGCGTCGCCGAGGTTTTGGGCGCGGTGGCCGACGAAGACCTCGATACCCTTGTCGCGCAGGCGCTGCACGTTGGCGCTGTCGGACTGGTCCGATCCCTGCACCTTATGGCCGAGATTGTGCAGCACCTCGGCGATACCGCTCATGCCGATGCCGCCGATGCCGATGAAATGGACGAGACCGATCGCCTTCGGCAGTTTCATGTGCGTGTCCTCTTGAATTCTGAGACTGTCTTGCCGGCGGCAATAGCCTCAACCATGTCGGCAAGCAAGTTCGCGGCATCCGGTTTTCCCGCACGCTTGGCCGCGGCCGCCATGCCCGCGAGCTTTTCCGGATCGTTCATCACATGGCCCAGAATGGAGGCAATGCGTTCGGGCGAAAGCTCGGCCTGCACGATCACCTTCGCTCCGCCGGTTGCGGCAAGTGCGGCGGCGTTGGCCGCCTGGTCGTGGTCGAGCGCATGTGGATAAGGCACCAATACCGCCGGGCGCCCGATCACGGAGATTTCCGAAACCGTCGACGCGCCGGAGCGGCAGATCACCAGATGCGCTTTCGCGAGACGTTCCGCCATATCATTGAAAAACGGCGCGATATCGGCGCCCATCTGCAACTGCGCCACGCAGCCGCGCACCATCTCCATATCCTCGGGACGGACCTGTTGCGTGACTCGCAGCCTTTCGCGCAGCACGTCGTCGAGCAGGCTGATCGCCGTCGGCATCGCCTTGGAAAAATATTGCGCACCCTGGCTGCCGCCGAAGACGACGAGATTGAACGGCTCTCCGGGATGCGAAGGCAGATAAGGCTGCTCGGCCGCGGCAAGGATCGCCGGGCGCACGGGATTTCCCGTCGCAATCGTCTTGTCGGAGAAAGCGCCGCCGCTTTCCGGCAGGAAACCGCCGGCAATCGCTTTGACGCGCGGAGCCAGGGCCTTGTTGGCGCGCCCCATGACGGCATTCTGCTCATGCAGCATCGAGGGCACGCCGAGGCGCGTTGCGGCAAGCAGCGGTGGCACGGTGGGATAACCGCCGAAACCGACGACGATGACGGGTTTCAGCCGCTGGATCAGCCTCTTTGCCGCCCGCATTCCGCTCCAGAGCGTCCACAGCGACCGGGCGACGGCAACCGGGTTCTTCGAGCCGATCGTCGCCGACGGCACGACATGGATTTCCTCGGCCGGGAACTTGCCGGCATAACGCTCGGCCCGGCTGTCGGTCACGAGATGCACCGAATAGCCGCGCTCCTTCAGCTTGAAGGCCAGCGCCTCCGCCGGGAATACATGGCCGCCGGTTCCTCCCGCGGCAAGCAGCACGATGCCCTTGCTCATAAGCTTTACTCCGCCGGCATGCCGTGCGGGACGCGGAAGAGGCTCCGGTCCTGCGCGCGCTTTTCCGGTCGATGGCGTGTCAGTGCCAGAATGAAGCCGGCGGTGACGCAGATCGCCACCATGGACGAACCGCCGTAGGAAATCAGCGGCAGCGTCATGCCCTTTGCCGGCAGCAGTTCGAGATTGACGCCGACATTGATGATCGACTGGATGCCCATCTGCAGCACCAGGCCTGCGACGGCGAAGCGGTTGAAGTCGTTGCGCTCGCGATAGGCATGCGAAAGGCCGCGCAGCACGAGCACGGAAAACAGCGCGACGAGCGCCATGCAGAAGACGATGCCGAATTCCTCGGCCGCGACCGAGAAGATGAAGTCGGTATGCGCATCCGGGATGATCCGCTTGACGATGCCCTCGCCTGGGCCCTGGCCGAACCAGCTGCCGCGGATGATCGCCTCGCGCGCGGTGTCGATCTGGAACGTGTCACCCTCGCCGGTCATGAACTTATCTATTCGCAGCGCCACGTGCGGGAAGACGTAATAGGCGGTGAACAGGCCGCCGACCCCGCCGACGCCGAGAAGCATGATCCATATCCACGGCATGCCAGCCATGAAGAACATTCCGCCCCAGACGGCCGTCGTCAGGATGGTCTGGCCAAGGTCCGGCTGCGCGACGAGAAGAGCCGCGACGATGCCGAACAGGATGATGGCGAAGAGATTGCCTGGAATTTCCGGCTGGCGCGCATGTTCGGCAAACAGCCAGGCGCAGACCACGACGAAGGCGGGCTTCATGAATTCCGACGGCTGGATGGAAAGGCCGGCAATCCAGATCCAGCGCCTGCCGCCCTTGACCTCCTGTCCGACGAACAGCACCAGCACCATCATCGCGAGCGAGATGATCAGCAGCAGGATCGCAGTGCGCCGCACCTGGCGCGGCGTCAGGAAAGACAGCCCGAGCATGACGGCGATCGACGGGATCATGAAGGCCGCGTGACGCTTGACGAAGTGGAAAGGCTCGAGCCCGATGCGCTCGGCAACCGCGGGAGATGCCGCAAACGACAGCATGAAGCCGATGCCCATCAGGAAGATGAACATCGCCAGGAAGAAGCGGTCGATGGTCCAGAACCAATCGGCCAGAGGCCCACGTTCCGCGCGGCTTACCATGTCATTTCTCTCCTGTTGCCGGACCGATCAGCATCGTCATTCCGTCAAGTGCCGCCACGTGGCTGACAAAGGCATCGCCCCTGACTTCGAAGTTCTTATACTGGTCGAAGCTTGCGCAAGCCGGGGATAACATCACGACGGCAGCGGCAGCCTCGTCGCGCTCCACATCCGCCGCCGCATGCGCAACCGCCCGCTCCAGCGTGCCTGATATCTCGTAAGGCACGGCCTCGCCGAGGGTCGCGGCAAATTCCGCCGCCGCCTCGCCGATCAGATAGGCCTTGGCGATGCGCGGGAAATAGGGCGCGAGTGTTGTGATGCCGCCTGATTTCGGCAGGCCGCCGGCAATCCAGTAGATGCGATCATAGCTCGAAAGCGCGGGCGCCGCGGCATCGGCATTGGTCGCCTTGGAATCGTTGACGAAAACCACGCGGCCGCGTCTGCCGACAGGCTGCATACGGTGTTTGAGACCGGGAAACGAAGCAAGGCCGGCGCGGATCTCGGCCGCGGAAACGCCGACGGCAAGGCAGGCGGCGACGGCGGCTGCGGCGTTCTGAGCGTTGTGGTTACCGCGCAGCGTCTGGATGCCGTCGAGATCGGCAAAAGGTAGCATGGCGCCGCCGGCGGCCTGAACGAGTTTCGTGCCCTCGGCATAGATGCCCGACGCCACCACGTTGCGGCGCGAAATGCGGACCACGGTGACGCCTGCCCGCTCGACGCGGTCGGCGATCAGCGCCGAATGGCTGTCATCGATGCCGACGATCGCCACGTCGCTGCCGGCGACCAGGCGCTCCTTGACGTCGGCATAATGCTGCATGGTGCCGTGACGGTCGAGATGATCGGGCGTCAGGTTGAGCAGGATACCGGCGGAAGGGTTCAGCGTCGGCGCGAGATCAATCTGGTAGGAAGAGCATTCGACGACGAAATAACGGCCCGCTTTCGGCGGATCGAGCGTCAGCACCGCCGTGCCGATATTGCCGCCGAGCTGCGTGTCGTAGCCCGCGGATTTCAGGATGTGGGCGATCAGCGCCGTCGTCGTCGACTTGCCATTGGTGCCGGTGATGGCGATGAAGGGGCAATCAGGCGCATGGGCGCGGCGCTCGCGCACGAAGAGCTCGACATCGCCGACGATGTCGACGCCCGCCGCCCGCGCAAGATCGACGGTCCAGTGCGGCTTCGGATGGGTGAGCGGCACGCCGGGCGACAGCACGAACAGCGCCTGCTGGCTCCAGTCGATCGTGTGCAGATCCTCCGTCCGGATGCCTTCCGCCGAAGCCTTGGCGACGCTGTCGGGATTGTCGTCCCAGGCAGTCACGTCGGCGCCGCCCGCGATCAGCGCGCGGGCGGTGGCAAAACCGGAGCCGCCGAGCCCGAAGAGCGCGACCTTCCTGTCCTTGAGCGTCGTGACCGGGATCATCGCCGCCTCACCTGAGCTTCAGCGTCGAGAGGCCGAGCATGGCAAGGCCGACGGCGATGATCCAGAAGCGGATCACCACCTGGCTCTCGGTCCAGCCCTTCTTCTCGAAATGGTGATGGATCGGGGCCATCAGGAAGACGCGCCGGCCGGTCATCTTGAAGAAGCCGACCTGAATGATCACCGAAAGCGTCTCCATGACGAAGAGGCCGCCGATGATAGCCATGACGATTTCGTGCTTGGTGGCGACAGCGACGGTGCCGATCGTGCCGCCGAGCGCCAGCGACCCGGTGTCGCCCATGAAGATGGCGGCGGGCGGCGCGTTGAACCAGAGAAAGCCGAGGCCGGCGCCGATGACGGCGCCGAGCACGACGGCAAGCTCGCCGGTGCCGGGCACGAAATTAATCTGCAGATAGTTCGCAAACACCACGTTGCCGGCGAGGTAGGCGATGACGCCGAAGGAAGCGGCAGCGATCATGACAGGCACGATGGCAAGCCCGTCGAGGCCGTCGGTCAGGTTCACGGCATTGCCGGCGCCGACGATGACGAAGCCGCCGAAGACGACGAACATGATGCCGATATTGATCATGAAGTCCTTGAAGAAGGGAAAGGCGATCGAAGAACCGAAGGTCGAACCTGCTATTCCCGAGGCAAGCGCGGTGCGCATCATGAAGTAGACGGCGATGCCGGCGATGACGAATTCGATGCCGAGTCGCGCCTTGCCGGAAAAGCCCTTATGGCTCTGCTTGGTCACCTTGAGGTAGTCGTCATAGAAGCCGATCGCGCCAAAGCCCAGCGTCACCAGCAGCGTGGCGACGACATAGACGTTGGAAAGATCGGCCCAGAGCAGCGACGCGCCGACGATGCCGGCAAGGATCATCAGCCCGCCCATGGTCGGCGTGCCGGCCTTCTTGAAATGCGTCTGCGGCCCGTCGGCGCGGATCGGCTGGCCCTTGCCCTGGCGGATGCGCAGCGAATTGATGATCGTCGGCCCGAACAGGAAAACGATCAGGGCTGAGGTGAAGAGAGCGGCGCCCGTGCGGAAGGTAATATATCTGAACAGGTTCAGAAATTTGAAATATTCCGACAGTTCGACAAGCCAGATCAGCATTCAGGGCCCCTTGTTACCCGGTCAAAGTTCGCGTTGCGTGTCGGAAAATGCCGGGAACTTGTCAAGAAGCGCGGCGACGATCCTGCCGAAACCGATGCCCAGAGACGATTTCACCATCAACACGTCGCCCGGAGCGACCGAGTTCAACACGTAGTCGGTCAATTCGCTGGTATTCTCGCGGTATTCGACATGGACGCTTTCCGGCAGTGATTCCTTCAGCGCAGCCATCTCGGCGCCCGCAAGCCAGACATGTTCGATGCCGGCCGCAAGCAGCGGTCCGGCGAGATCGGTATGGACCTTCTCGGCATATTCGCCCATCTCGAGCATGTCGCCGAGCACGGCGATGCGGCGTCCGCGGCCGGCCGGCTCGGAGGCCGCCAGCAGCGCGATCGCCGCGCGCATCGAGGCCGGATTGGCATTGTAGCTCTCGTCGATCAGCGTGAAGCTGCCGCGACCGCCGCCGATCGAAAGCCGGTGGCGCTTGCCCCGGCCCTTTTCCGGCTTCAAGGTCGCAAGCGCCTCGATCGCTCCCTGCATGTCGGCGCCGACGATCCTGACGACACCCAGAGCGGCGAGCGCATTCTCGGCAATGTGACGGCCGGGCGCGCCGATCGCAACCTCCAGCGTCTCGCCGCCGATCGTCAGCCATAGCGTCGAATTTTCGTCCGATCCGTTGAATTCCGCGAGCCGGTATTCGGCCTTGGCGTGCTGGCCGAAGGAATGGATATGTTCGATGCCGAGCGACTGCGCCGTGCGGTCGAGGAAATTGAACTGGTCGTTGTCGCGGTTGAGCACGACGTGGCCGCCGGGTTCGAGCCCTTCGAAGATCTCGGCCTTGGCGGCGGCGATCTCCTTGATGCTCTTGAAATTGCCGAGATGAGCCGGCGCGATCGTCGTGATGACGGCGACATGCGGACGGATCATCGCCACCAGCGGGCGGATCTCGCCCGGATGGTTCATGCCCACCTCGAAGACGCCGTAATCCGTATCGGCAGCCATCCGCGCCAGCGTCAGCGGCACACCCCAGTGATTGTTGAAGGAGGCGACGGAAGCATGCACCTTGCCGGAGGGCGACAGGACGTGCCGCAGCATCTCCTTGGTGGTGGTCTTGCCGACCGAGCCGGTAACGGCGATGATCTTCGCCTGCGAGCGCTCGCGCGAGGCCTGCCCCAGCCGTCCGAGCGCCGCCAGCACGTCTTCCACGACGATCATCGGCACCGTCAGGCGGCCCATGGCGGGAAGCCTCGCTTCGCTGACGACGAGCAGGGAAGCGCCGTTCGCCACGGCCATCGACGCGTAATCGTGACCGTCGACACGGTCGCCCTTGATCGCGAAGAAGGCTTCGCCTGGTGTAATCGAGCGGCTGTCGATGGAAATGCCGGTGATGCCCTCGGGCAGAGTGCCGAAGGGGCGCCCCGCCATCGCTGCGATCATGTCTTCGGTCGTCCAGAGCCAGCTCAAGATTTCAGTTCCTCCAAGGCCTTGCGCACCTCCGCATGATCGGAGAACGGCAATGTGACGCTCCCGATCGTCTGTCCTTCTTCATGCCCCTTGCCGGCGACGATCAGTGTGTCGCCTGACTTCAGCATGCCGACCGCCTCGCGGATCGCCTTGGCGCGATCCCCGATTTCCGAAGCGCAGCTTGCTGCCGCCATGATCTCCGCCCGGATCGAGGCCGGCTCCTCCGAACGCGGATTGTCGTCGGTGACGATGACGATATCGGCAAGGCGGCAGGCGATGTCGCCCATGATCGGCCGTTTGCCGCGGTCACGGTCGCCGCCGCAGCCGAAGACGACGACGACGCGGCCTGTCGTGAACGGCCGGACCGAATTCAGCACGTTTTCCAGCGCGTCCGGCTTATGGGCGTAATCGACATAAGCAAGCGCACCGTCCTTTGTATGACCGACGAGTTCGAGACGGCCGGAGGCGCCGACGAGCTTCTCCAGCGCAGCCATCGCAACCTTCGCCGCAACGCCGGTCGACATGGCAAGCCCTGCCGCGACTAGCGCGTTGGCAACCTGGAAATCGCCGGCCAGCGGAATATCCACCTCGAAGATCTCGTCGCCGATATGGATCTCGGCCGTCTGCTTGTGACGGAAGTGCTCGACCCGTTTCAGCGTGAGATAATCGCCCTTGCGCCCGACGGAGCGAACATCGTGGCCCGCATCGGCCGCCGCCTTGATCGCCTCAGCCGACCACGGATCGTCCGCGAAGATGACCGCCGGCGAACCCTTCGGCAGCAGAGTATCGAAAAGCCGCATCTTGGCGGCCATATAGGCTTCGACCGTCGGATGGTAATCCATATGGTCGCGGCCGAGATTGGTGAAGGCGGCCGCCGTAAGCTTCACGCCGTCGAGCCGGCATTGGTCGAGGCCGTGGCTGGACGCCTCCATCGACGCATGCGTGACACCTTCGTCGGCAAGCTCTGCAAGCAGCTGATGCAACGACACCGGATCGGGGGTCGTCAGCGCGCCATATTCGTTGCGCTTGGGAGAGACGACGCCTGTTGTGCCGATCATCGCGGCCGGATGACCCGCATGCGCCCAGATCTGCCGGGTAAACGAGGCGACCGACGTCTTGCCCGCGGTGCCGGTGACGGCGACCATGGTCTCGGGCTGCCTGCCATAGAAACGCGAGGCGGCAATGGAAAGGAAGCGGCGCGGTTCCTTGACCGCAAGCACCGGGATGGAAGCATCGACCGCCTGGGAGGCGATCGCGACGGCAGCTCCCCTGCCCGTGGCATCGGCGATGAAACCCGCACCATCAGCCTTGGTGCCGGCGACCGCAACGAAGGCATAACCCGGCGCTACCCTGCGGCTGTCCGAAGACAGGCCTGAAATATCAAGCAGGCCCGCCGGGCCTTCGAGCTGTGCTTCAATTTCCGGAAACTGATCTCCGGCCAGGTCTCGCAATTTCATCGAATGCACTTTTCCCTCTTGAAGCCGGTCCGCACCTTGCGAATCGGCGTCGGTATTCATTCACATTCAATAAGACACCAGCAAGGCCGATCCGCCCTCCCCGAATTTCGGCTCGATGCCGAGAATGGGAGCCGCACGGCTGATAATCTCGCGGGCGATCGGGCCTGCCGTACCGGCGGAGATCGTTCCGCCATATTGCTTCTCGCCGGTCTTCGGCTCGTCGCAGAAGGTAATCACCGCGTATTTGGGATCGTTGATCGGGAATGCGGCGATGAAGGAATTGAAGTTCAACGTCGGCGAATAACGCCCGTTCACCACCTTGTCGGCCGTGCCGGTCTTGCTGCCGACGGCGAAGCCCGGCACGCGGGCGACGCGGCCGGAGCCCTTGAAACCGTTAACGTCGAGGAGATAGCGGATCTGGTCGCTGGTCGACTTCTTGATGACCTGCGTGGCGATCTGATCAGCCTCATCGCGTGTGCGCGGCAGGAATGTCGGCTCGATCAGCTTGCCGCCGTTGACGAGGGCGGCAGCGGCCACGCCCGTCTGCAGCGCCGTCGTCGAGACACCATGGCCGAAGGAAATCGTGATCGAGTTGATCTTCTTCCAGACCCGCGGCTGGCTCGGCATCTTCACTTCTGGCAGTTCGGTCTGCATCTTCGTCAGCAGGCCTAACTTGGTCAGGTAGTCCTTCTGCGCGTCGATGCCGACGATGTCGATGACGCGCGCCGTGCCGATATTCGAGGAATACTGGAAGATTTCGGGAACGGTCAGCCAGCGGCGCTGCCCGTGAAAATCGTGGATGGTGAAGCCGCCGATATAGATCGGCTTGCTGGCGTCGAAAGTGTCCGACATCTTCACCTTGCCGGTGTCGAGCGCCATCGCCAGCGAAAAGGTCTTGAAGGTCGAGCCCATTTCGAAGGTGCCGTTGGTCATGCGGTTGAGCCAGCCGTCCTTGGCGCCTTCCTGCGGATCGTTCGGATCGAAATCCGGCGCCGATGCCATGGCGAGCACCTCACCGGTGTGCACGTCGATAACAGCAGCACCGGCACCCTTGGACTGGAAATTGTTGACGGCGTTGACGACGGCGTCGCGCACGATGTTCTGCACGCGCAGGTCGATCGAAAGCCGCACCGGCTCGAGCGGCTGGTCGCTGGTCATGCCGACCGAGGCGAGATCGGCGAGCCCCTGGTCGTCGATAAATTTCTCCATGCCGGCGACACCGCGATTGTCGATGTTGACGTAGCCGAGAATGTGAGCGGCGGTCGATCCGCCCGGATAGAAGCGGCGCTTCTCCGGCCTGAAGCCGATGCCGGGAATGCCGAGCGCCAGGATCTGGCTCTGCTGCTTCGGCGTCAGCTGCCGGCGCAGCCAGGCGAAATGCGAAGTCTTGACGGAAAGCTTCTTATAAGTGTCTTTGGCGTCGAGTTCGGGCAGAACGGAAGAAAGCTTCTCGACCGCCTCGTCCACGTCGACGATCTTGTTCGGCTCGGCAAACAGCGAGACGGTGCGGATATCTGTTGCCAGCACCTCGCCGTTGCGGTCCAGAATATCGGGGCGCGAGGCCATCAGCCGGTCGGGCGGCAGAATGCTGGAGACGACCTCCTGGTCCTTCATCGCATATTCGACCAGGCGGCCGCCGATGACGGCGTAGACGCCCATGAACCCCATGATCAACAGGCCGACGCGGCTTTTCGCCTGTCCGGATTTTTTCTTGCGCGACCCCTCGATCGGCATGCCGGCGGACGGGCCGCCGAAACGGTTATAAACGCCGGCGGAGAAATGCGCCTGGCTCTTCAGGACCATGATCCGGGAAAGAAACGACATTATTCCACCGACCCCGTTTCGATCGCGTCTGCATCTGCGTCTGCGTCTGCGTCATCCTCCGCCCCACCATCAGGCTTGACGGCCCCGTGCAGTTCCACTGCGCCACGCTGCGCGGGCGTCGGAACGGGTTGCGCCTTGGAGGGGCCGGCAGCACCTTTGGCGCTCGCCACAGTTGCGCCCTTGGCACCTGCAGCACCATCCGCTTTGGCCTCCGTCACGTCAGGCACGGGAACCTCGGATTTCAGCATCGGCAATTCCTTGGCATGCACCAGCGCCGTCGATTCCGTCGGCTGCAGCTGCAACTCGTCATTATAGGCCTTGACCAGCCGCTCCAGGCGGTTCGGCTGCGATTGCAGTGCCCAGTCGGCCTTCAGGAGGTCGATCGTATCCTTCTCGAGCTTGATCTCGGCTTCGAGGCGGTGAACCTCATCGAGCTTCAATTCCGCGCGGTGCTTGATCGTGTAGGTGACGGCGGCAGCTGCCGTCATGACGCCGATGAGCACGAGATCGAACGTTTTCAGCATATCAACCTCCAAGCTTTCCGAGACTGGCAAGATTGGGAAATCCAAAGAGCGACATATCGGCGGCCTCGGCGGCGGCGTCCGTTCTCAGGCCGGCGCGCAGCTTGGCGGACCGGGCGCGCGGATTGGCCTCGGCCTCCGCCTCGCTTGCCGAAACCATCGGCTTGCCGATCGCCGTAAAGGTTGCGGCGCGCTCATGAGCGACCGGCAGGTGCCGCGACCCCGACGCCTTGCCGGCGCGGTCGGAAAAGAACTTCTTGACGATGCGGTCTTCGAGCGAATGAAAGGTGACGACGACGAGCCGTCCGCCGGGCTTCAGCGCCCGCTCCGCCGCAAACAGCGCCTGGGCCAGCTCCCCGAGTTCGTCATTGACGAAGATGCGGAGCGCCTGGAAGACGCGCGTCGCCGGATGGATCTTGTCCTTCATCTTGCGGGGGGTGACGAGTTCGATGAGGCCGGCGAGATCGCGCGTCGTCTCGAAGGGTTTTTCCTCGCGTCGCTTCTCGATCGCATGCGCGATGCGCGGCGACTGGCTCTCTTCGCCGAGAAAATGGAAGATGCGGATGAGATCGGCGACCTTGGCGCGATTGACGACATCGGCGGCCGAAACACCCTCCGCCGACATACGCATGTCGAGCGGCCCGCTCTTCTGGAAGGAGAAACCACGCTCAGCTTCATCGATCTGCATGGAGGAAACGCCGATGTCGAGCACGACACCATCGAGCCCGCCCTGCGGCGCATGATCGGCAAGATGCGAGAATTGCGAATGAATGAGCTTGAGGCGACCGCCATGGGCGGCGACCAGCGCCTGCCCCGCTGCGATCGCGCTGGGATCACGATCGAGTGCGATTACCTCGGCGCCGGCCGCAAGGATGGCCTGGGTGTAACCGCCCGCACCGAAGGTACCGTCGAGAATGAGCTTGCCGGGCACAGGCGCAAGCGCGGCGAGAACTTCTTCAAGTAGAACCGGAATGTGGCGAACCGGTCCGCCACCGGCATCAGTTGAACCTCCGCCAGGATTCGCCACCATTCCGTTCCCTCGTCCTTTCAGGAACGCTTGCCCGCCAGCTTGCGCTCCCCTCGTGCCTGCGCCTGCGCAGCCAGAAATGCTGTCGGCTGCCAAAGCTGAAAATGATCCGCCCGACCGACGAAGGTCACTTCGTCCGAGATGCCGGTGAAGTCGCGGATGAAATCCGTAACCATCAACCGCCCTTCGGCGTCGAGCTTCATGAAGACCCCGCCCCCGTGAATCAGAAGCGACATCTCGTTCGCATCCGGCGAAAACGGATCTTCCGCAGCAATCTGCCGCTCGAATCTTTCGAGGAGATCCGAGCCGCCGACGCTGATCGCCGGAAACACAAAGTCCTGAAAGCAATAGAGCTCCTGGACATTGCGCTGCGCCAGCACGGAACGGAACGCCGAAGGCACGGAAACCCTGCCCTTGGCATCGATCCTGTTGGTCGCATTCGAAAGGAAGCGGCTCATGACACAAAACATCCGTTCCCGCAGGGATCCGGACCAAAAGACGCCCGAAAGTCCCAATATCAGGCACAGCTTCGCAAGCCGGATGAGCAAAATCCCGTCCGGCCCTCCCCAAGAGGGAGTCGCCATTGCTTTGCGATGAACGGGCAGATGATTGCCCCGGTGCAGTGCACATTTGGGATAGCATGGGACCATATGGGCGTCAATGGGATACGCCCATTTTGCAATGGACGCATAATCAAAAATTTATAAGCCGTTAAGTTTAACAAAGGGTTAGGATCGCCCCTCAGAAGTGGGGCGCAACGGTGCTATCGCAAAAAGAATTTGCCGCCCCTGGGGCGCATCAGCATTCGCTTGAAAACATTCGATTTCAGCAGCTTATCTGAAGGAGATCCTTGAAAAACAGGATTTATCGCGCCACAAAAGTTAATCGCCAGTTGGCCTGTAAGCCGGGTTCTGTATGGCTCCGGCGTGAACCGGAACGTGGCAGCCATTCCTCTGGGACAGCGCTCGCACGCTGCCTCACGCAACCCACCCGGATGACTGGCCTGGAAACCGGCCGGAAGGCCTTTCGGCCCGCCGCGTCATCCCTATTCGGTCTTGCTCCCGGTGGGGTTTACCGTGCCATTTCCGTTGCCGGAGATGCGGTGGGCTCTTACCCCACCCTTTCACCCTTACCTGTCATGACAGGCGGTTTGCTTTCTGTGGCACTTTCCCTGAGGTCGCCCTCGCCGGACGTTATCCGGCACCGTGTTTCCGTGGAGCCCGGACTTTCCTCACCTTACCGCCTTTCGGCATTGGTAAAGCGCGGCTGCCCGGCCAACTGGCAGGGCTCCCATAAACGAGAGAGAACGCAATTGCCATCGAAATAAGCGATATCGCTTAACGAAATTGCGGTGTGAAATCCGTGGAGTAGCCCTGCTGACTGATTCTGCCTGACAAAAGCAGCTCGGCTCCGAGCCTGCCGATTTCGTCCGAGCTCTTGGCCGAAGTGCCGGCGCAGCCCGTCAGCACGGCAATGCTGGGCGAAGAGGTATAACCGATCATCGGATAGCCGCTCTGCGTAAACGAGACGACACAGGCGGCCGTCGAAACCGACAGCGGCCTGATATCGGGCACGAGACCTTCAACGACGCGCTGCAGATGCGCGCGCACGCTGTCGCGCCCTTCGGTCCTGAACCAGGCCCGCATCTCGGCATCGCCGCTCAGCGTCACATCGTCGGGGTCGCCGCCGATCTTCAGATAGAATTTGCCGTCGGGATAACGGATTGGCGGCAGGAGATAGATATGGATATCAGGTGTATCGAGAATGAGCGACGGCATCGCGGCAAGACGCGCGGCTTCCGCCTCGCCAACCTCGAACAGCGTCACGGTCCGGGCGTAAACCGTCATGGCAACGGGCCGCGGCAAGAGATTCTCCGCAATGGAAAATCCGCCCGCCGCCAGCAGCACCTTTTCAGCGCGATAAGTAACCCCTCCGGCAGTCCTGACGGTGGCAAACCCGCCCTCTTCGCGGATCGAGACGACATGGTCTGAAATGACGGTGGCACCCGCCCTTTCCGCCAGCAGCGACTGCGCCTTGACCAGCTTGCGCGGGCTGATGTGTCCCGCGCCCCTCGCCTCGAAGACGCCCGCGGCGCCATCGGGAAAGGCAAAATAGGGAAAGGCGGCCTTCAGCCCGGCCCCATCGTGAAGACTGGTTTCGACACCGAGCGAGGCCGCCGCCTGCCTGGTTCTCTCGAGATAGTCGCTTCCATCAGGCGCGACGACGACGCAACCGGCCTCGCGATAGAAAGCGATGCCGCTCTCGCTGGCGATCTCGCCGTAGCGGCCGATCGAACGGTTGGCGAGCAGCGCCCAGTTGCGGTCGGGATCGATGGTGCGGGTGATGCGCCCCTCGTCGTAATGGCTGGCGAAGACGCCCTGATGCTGACTGCGATCAGCCGGCTCGTCCGGGCCGATGACCGCCACGCCATCCGTCTGCCGCGCCAGATGACGCGCGGCGGCCGCTCCCATGAGCCCGCGGCCGACAACGATATATTTGAAATCGACTGCCATCATCTTTCCCCTCAGGCGAAAACCGGCGTCAGCTCGCGGCCGAAATCCTCATCCCCGAGCCGTCCCCCTGTCAGAAGCACGGCGCCCAGCCGTCCGAGTTCGTCGGAGGATTTGGCCGCGACGAAATTGCCGCCGGTAAGCACTCCGATGCGCGGCGATTGGGTGAAGCCGGCATAGGGATAACCGGTCGCCGTGAAATTCGCCACGCATGGGCCCGATGTAACCGAACAGCCGGCAAGCTCAGGCATCAACTGCAAGGCTATGCGCGAGAGGTGATCGCGCTCGGCCGCACTCCCATCGGATCGGAACCACGCGCCGGCATCCTCCAGTTTCCGGAAAGAGAGCGCCTCGGTATCGCCGCCAAGCTTCAGATAGGTCTTGCCGTCGGGATAACGCACCGGCGGCAGAATATAAATGTGGTCCTCCTCCCGATCGCCGAACACGATGGTCGACGGCATATTGCCGAAGATCGCCATCTCGCGCTCGCCCATTTCGTAGAAGGCAACCGTGCGCCCCACGACCCTGGTATCGACAGGACGCGGCAGCAGGGTGTGGAAATTGCTGAAGCCGCCGGCCGCGACCAGCACCCGCTCGGTTCTGTAGTTTCTGCCGCCGGCCGTCACCTCGACATGCGAACCCGCGTCGCGCACCGATGTCACGGTTTCCTCGATCAGAGAGACGCCGCCCCGTTCGGCAAGGCGCGCCTGCGCCCGCACCAGCGCCCGCGGGTTGATATGCCCGGCGCGCTTGCGCTCGAAATATCCCGAGAAATCGGCATCGACAGCAAGATAGGGGAAACGCCGGCCGAGATCCGCCGGCGCGATGGCCTCGATATAGCTGCCGAGCGTCCGGCTGACGGCTATGGCATTGCGAAAAAAGTCCTGTTCGGCCTTCCCCGGACCGACGTAGAGGCAGCCGACCTCGGAATAGAAGGAAATGCCGCTCTCTGCCTCGATCTCGCGGTAGCGGCCAAGCGCGCGGGCGGCGAAGGTTCCCCAGGCCAGATTGGCATCGAAGGTGCGGGTAATGCGCGCTTCGTCATAGTGGCTGGCAAAGACGCCGTGATGGGCCTTGCGTTCCTCCGGCTCGCGCGGGCCGATCAGCGCGATGCCGTCGGCCATCGAGGAGAGATGCCGCGCGGCAGCCGCCCCCATCATGCCGCGCCCGATGACGATGAACCTGAAATCGACTGCCATTTCCACCTCATTGCGAGGTGGCCCACCTCGTTTCGAGGCTGGGATATCACGGCAAGCACGCTGATTCATATTGCAAAATTGCAGCAAGAGATATCGCGTGCACTTGCCGGCTCTGCTCAGTCGAGCATCGCCAGCACCTTGCCGCAATAGGTCTTCGACACCGGGTTCATGCGAGTTGCAGCATGGCCGGCATTGTATTTGAGGATGGTGTTGCAGGTCTCCCCGCCGCCGAGCTGATGGGCGGCCGCCAGGTATTTCATGCCGTATTTGATATTGGTCTCGGGGTCGAACAGACCCTTCCTCGTGCCGAAATAGCCCATCATCCGAGCCGTTGCCGGCTTGATCTGCATCAGGCCGATTTCGCCGGCGCTGCCCCGCGCTTTCGGATTGAAATTGCTTTCGACGCGAATGACGGCCTGGGCAAGTGCGACGGGCACGTCGTATTCAGCGGCATATTTGTTGATCAGCGCCGCATAGGGAACGGTGGTGGAGAAGTCCGGCATCGCATACCCGCTCTGGCGATCGACGGTCTTCAGCGGGATGGTTTGCGCCCTGACACCCCAGTCATCATTCGCCGAGGCAAAGCTATACCCTGCCAGCAGCATGCAGAAGCACGCCGCAGCACCAATAATCAAATTTTTCATATAGTCTATTCACTCCGACCCAAAGAATTTCAGGACTGCGCGCCTCGCCGTCATCCGGTCATACGCGATCAAGGACTGATCGCGCCCGCAGAAATTCTTATCGTTTCATTTGGCACTCGCGGTTACACTTGAAACCAGCCGCGAGCGCTGTTCAGCGGGCGTCCTTAGACCATCGCAATGAGGAGATAATAGGGAAATGATGTGGCGCAGCGGATTTCTGGGCCGGAGCAGGAAAATGGTCGAGAAATCGGGGCTTTGCCGTCAGGAATAACGCGGCAGCGCCGACAGCAGCCGATGCAGCGTGTCGATGGTCGAGAAATCGGCGATCCCGTCCACCCGTTCGGGACGGAAATGGCGCTGGAAGGCTTCCACGTCGCCGGCCGTCTTCTCGGAGAATTCACCCGTAATTTCAGTGCCGTAACCATAGAGCGACAACATCGATTGCAGCGCTTCGACCGGTTGGCCGGCGTCGCCACGCTGGAAGAAGCGCCCGCCGGTGATCCTTGCCGGCTCGACCCAGTGCCCGACGCCCGCCTGATGAAGCTGGCCCCAGGGAAATTTCTCACCCGGATCGACCTTGCGGACCGGGGCGACATCGGAGTGGCCAAGCACCCGTTCCGGCGCGATCGACCAACGTTTGACACAGTCGCGACACAATTCGATCACCGCGACGATCTGCTCTTTCGGATAGTCGGGAAGGCCGCCGGGATGGCCGGCATTGGCGATCTCGATGCCGATCGACAGCGAATTGATGTCCGTCTCGCTGTGCCAGCTGCTCTTGCCCGCATGCCAGGCGCGCCGCGCCTCCGGCACGAGTTGCACCACGTCGCCGTTCTCGTGCACGAAATAGTGGCTTGAAACCTGGCTTTCGGCGCGGCAGAGCCAGTCGAGCGCGCCTTCCGGCGTCGGCATGCCGGTATAATGCAGCAGGATCATATCGGGACGACGCCCGTGCGCCCGCTCGCCATGGTTCGGCGACGGCCGCACGGATGCGCTTCGGTAATCGGCCTCGAAAGAGGTCATGCGGCGCGGCGTTCCTTCTCGATCGCCGCATAGGCCGCGTTCAGCGCCGCCATACGCTCGTTGGCGATCACATGGAACTCCTTGGGCACGCCGCGCGAAATCAGCCGATCGGGATGATGTTCGCTGACGAGGCCATGGTAGCGGCGGCGGATCGTCGGGAAATCATCCGATGGCGACACGCCGAGCACCTTGTAGGGATCGCCGTCGGAAAAGACGTGGCGGGCGGCGATCTGCTCGAAGCGGGTCTCGCTCATCTGGAAGATCTCGGCGATATGACGGAGGAAACTCAGTTCCTTCTCGTGGACCAGCCCATCGGCCTTGGCGATGTGGAAGAGGCCGTCGAGCACGTCTTCGAGCACCGGGCAATTGGCCGCGCAGCTGACGCAGAGAGAAGAAAGCCGCTCGGCATAGGCTTCGTAGCCGGCGACGTCCTGGCGCGCGAGATTATAGAGCCTGGCGACGTTCTTTGCCTGATCCGCCGGAAACTCGAAGATTTCGCGGAAGGCTTCGACCTCTTTCTCGCTGACGACGCCGTCAGCCTTGGCCATCTTGGCCGAAAGCGCGATGATCGCCACGGAGAACGCCACTTTGCGCCGTGTCTCCGGATCGCCTTCGAAAACCGTCCGGATGGCCTCGACCACCGCGGAGAGCGCATTGCCCGCGGTATTGCCAATGGCATTCAACAGTTTTTCCCAGAAGGACATCGAAGATCTCTCGCATGCTTGGTTACAAGCAAACAGCTTGACCAAAGAATCTGAGCCTTTGCAAGGCAGCTATTGGTCGTAGGATCGAAAACAGTTTTCACGATTCGGTAATTATTGCATCGCAGCATGCGATGCATCGACCCACGCCATCGTGGATAAGCGCCATTCTCTCCGGCTCGCCAATCAGCCGATTTCCACAAAAGCTTGCCGACAGGCAGGCGGGGCTTGAAACGATTATATTGCCGCTTCCATCGGCCTTTGCTGTCCGCAGCCGCAGAAAGGCGCGTTTTTCGTAAATTCTTTACTTTACAGTGCCCTTTCCCTGCCGCATCCATGCGCTAGCTACGCTGCCGCATAGAAACACCGCAGGAGGGTTCCATGGCCAAACAGAAAGTCGCAATGCTGACCGCCGGAGGCCTGGCGCCCTGTCTTTCCTCCGCCGTCGGCGGCCTGATCGAGCGCTACAGCGACGTCGCACCCGAGATCGACATCGTCGCCTACAAGTCCGGCTACCAGGGCGTACTGCTCGGCGACCGCATCGAGATCACCCGCGACATTCGCGAAAAGGCGCCGCTGCTGCACCGCTACGGCGGCTCGCCGATCGGCAACAGCCGCGTCAAGCTCACCAATGCCGCCGACTGCGTCAAGCGCGGCCTGGTCAAGGAAGGCGAGAACCCGCTCAGGGTCGCCGCCGAACGCCTCGCCGACGACGGCATCACCATTCTCCATACGATCGGCGGCGACGACACTAACACGACAGCTGCCGACCTTGCCGCCTATCTCGCCGCCAACGGCTACAATCTCACTGTCGTCGGCCTGCCGAAAACCGTCGACAACGACGTCGTACCGATCCGCCAGTCGCTCGGCGCCTGGACCGCCGCCGAAGTCGGCGCGCATTTCTTCGACAATGTCAGCAACGAGCAGACGGCAGCACCCCGCACCCTCGTCATCCACGAGGTCATGGGCCGCCATTGCGGATGGCTGACGGCCGCCACCGCCCGCGCCTATCTCCAGCGCACCAGCCGCAACCAGTATGTCGACGGCCTGATGATGGATGCGCATCTGAAGAGCATCGATGCCGTCTACCTGCCTGAAATGGCCTTCGACCTCGATGCCGAGGCCGCGCGCCTGAAGGACATCATGGACCGTACCGGCCACGCCACGGTCTTCGTCTCGGAAGGCGCCTGCCTCGACGCTATCGTCGCCGAGCGCGAAGCCGCCGGCGAGACCGTCAAACGCGACGCCTTCGGCCATGTAAAGATCGACACGATCAATGTCGGCGCCTGGTTCCAGAAGCAGTTCGCCAACCTGCTCGACGCCGAACGTTCCCTCGTGCAGAAGTCGGGCTACTTTGCCCGTTCGGCCCCGGCCAACGGCGACGATCTCAGGCTGATCCAGAGCATGGTCGATCTCGCCGTCGAGAGCGCCCTCAATAAGATCTCCGGCGTCACCGGTCACGATGAAGCCCAGAACGGTAAATTGCGCACTATAGAATTCCCGCGCATCAAGGGCGGCAAGGCTTTCGACCTGTCTACGGCATGGTTTGCCGAAGTCATGGACAATATAGGGCAGAAATACAAAGAAGCGTGATTGACGGATCGTTAATATGATGTCTTTGCTTCTTCCTGAGGAATAGGAGGAGACACCATGTCGCTTGAAGCCTGGATCGCTTTTGCGGCCGCATCGGCCATCATGCTGGCCATACCGGGGCCGACGATACTGCTCGTCGTCTCCTATGCGCTTGGCCATGGCCGCAAGACGGCGTTCGCGACGGTGAGCGGTGTGGCGCTCGGCGACTTCACGGCGATGACGGCTTCCCTCTTCGGGCTCGGCGCGGTGCTCGCCACCTCTGCCGCCCTCTTCACCGTCCTGAAATGGATCGGCGGCGCCTACCTGATCTGGCTGGGAATCAAGCTCTGGCGGGCTCCGGTGATCGGCGAGCCCGTCGCCGACAACGACAATCTGCCGGAGGAAAAGTCCCTCAAGATCTTCCTGCACGCCTATGTCGTCACCGCCCTCAACCCGAAGAGCATCGTCTTCTTCGTCGCCTTCGTGCCGCAGTTCCTCAACCCCGCCCTGCCCTTCTTCGGGCAGATGGCGATCATGGAAGCGACCTTCCTCGTCTTGGCGATCCTCAACGCCTCCACCTATGCGCTTCTCGCCCATGCCGCCCGCGGACTGATTCGCAAGGCGAGCGTCCAGCGCGCCGTAAACCGCACCGGCGGCACTTTGCTCATCGCCGCAGGCGCCGTAACGGCCGGGTATCGCCGTATTGCAGCTTAGTAACATTCCGTGGTTGCCGGAAAGCCACGAATAGGTTAATGGGGTCGGCGGGGCTTAAGGTATTTAGTAACTTTTATACGCTGCCGGGGCGGCGCGATTTCACGAAAGTGACGGAATGGTAGCGATCGGATTGTCCGGCCTAAAACGCGGTCTTGTCGTTTCCACGATGCTCTGCTGCGGCGTGGTGACGGGGTGCTCGAGCGTTGAATACACTTCACAGGCCGAACTGACCGCCGCTCAGACCGTGATACCGATGCCGAAACCCGGCGAGGATGCGACACTCGCCGCGATCCCGACGGCCGAAGGCGCTTCCGGCCAGGCAGTCGCCGGCGCCGTTCTTCCCCAGACGCAAACCACTCCCCCGCTGACCGCAACGGCGATGCCGGCCGCTACGGCGTCCCAGCCCGCCGATCTCGGCATTCAGCCGGTAGCCTATGCGCAGATCCCGCTGACGCCCGAGATGACGGCGATCCAGTCCGTCGTGCCGACGCCGCGCCCAGGTGCGCCGGCGCAGCCGACGACGCAGCTTGCCTTTGCCGCAACGCCGCAGAACAGCGCGCTTGCTGCGCTCGCTGCAGTCGATACCACGCCGCGCTCCATGGATTACGGCTTTGACGAATCCGGCCCGATCGATCCGCCGACGGCGCCGCCGATGTTCAGCGACGACGACACCGACGATGCGCCGACTGTCGAGAAGAGCTTCGTCACCAAGCTCATCCAGAAATATTCGAAGATCTACGAAATTCCCGAAACGCTGCTCCACCGCATCGTCCATCGCGAGAGCCGCTACAATCCGAAGGCCTACAACAAGCGTGGCTATTTCGGCCTGATGCAGATCAAATACAACACCGCCAAATCAATGGGCTACGACGGTGCGCCGGGCGGCCTCTTCGACGCCGAGACCAACATCAAATACGCCGCGAAATATCTCCGCGGCGCCTGGCTCGTCTCCGACAACAAGGAAGACGACGCCGTCCGCCTCTATGCGCGCGGCTATTATTACGACGCCAAGCGCAAGGGCATGACCGACGTCGCCCAAGGCAATTACTGACAACGAAGGCTGAAGTAGCTTCGAAGCGCCTGCTTATGGCTGCGCTTCCGTCTGTTGCTGCGATCCGGCCTGCTGCAGCGGCTCTCCCGCCTGCGGCAAGGCCGCCAGGATCGCCTTGAGAAGCGGCTGCGGCTGATAGCCGAGCCAGCCCGGCGTCAGGCCGAGCCGGACGACGACCAGTCCCGCGGAGGGCACGATCGCCATGCTCTGCCCGTCATGCCCGCTCAGCCAGAACGTATCCTCCGGCAGTCCGTACGAGGTGCTCGAGCCGCCGCCGGGCGCAAGCCAGGCCTGGCCCTGCGTATACCGCCCGTTCGAAGCCACTGTGGGCGTGCGCATGGCGCCGACGAAACCCTCCGGCAGCAGCCGCTGCCCGTTCCATACGCCGTCCTGCAGCAGGAATTGCCCGAAGCGCGCCCAGTCATGCCCCGTCGCATAGATATAGGAGCTGCCGGCAAATGTGCCGCGCGCGTCGAGTTCGAAGACGGCGCTCGTCATGCCGAGCGGCGCAAACAGCGCGTCGTGCGGATAGGAAAAGGCTGCCTGCGCATTGCCGACCCTGTCCATCCAGATGCGTGACAAGAGCATCGCCGTGCCGCTCGAATAACGGAAACGCTGGCCGGGTGCGGCTTCCATCGGCGCATTGGCCGGCAGCGATACCATATCGGGATCGAGATAGAGCATGCGTGTCACGTCGGCGACCTCGCCATAATCCTCGTTGAAGACAAGGCCGCTCTCCATGCCGAGCAGATCTGATACCTTGATCCTGGCGTGCCCGTCATCCTTCCACTGCGCCAGCAGATGGTCGTCATCGAAAGCGATCTTGCCGTCGAGCATCAGCCGGCCGAGGATCGCCGCATTCACCGTCTTCGTCATCGACCAGCCCACAAGCGGCGTCTTCGCCGAGAATCCGGGACCATAGGCCTCCGCTGCGATGCGGCCGTTGTGTACCACCACGATCGCCCGCATTGCCGGCCCGGCCAAGCGGGCATCGGCCAAGAGCGCGGCGATCTTCCCATCCGGTTGAGTGCCGACGCCCTCACCCTCCGGCCACACTGCCTCACTCGCTTCCATCCTGGGCGGCGCATCGAAGGGCACCGCTTTTGCAGCCGCCTCGAAATCGCCGTCCGGCACCGCCGTGCAGCCGAGACCGTTGCGATAGAGGGCGTAGCTCGGCGCAAACAGCGCCATGAAACGCGCCGTCACGCGATCATTGTCGCGGTCGACGCTGACGCGCATCAGCCTCAGCAGCGGATTTCCGGGCGCCTGGACATCGTCATGAAGCACTTCGTCCGCATCCCGGCCGGCGATGAAGACATTCGAGCAGACGATTTTGGCGGCGTAGCCGTCCCCGACGCGCAGGAGTTCCGGCGGCCGGACGTAGAGCCAGCCGGCGCCGGCGATGACGAGGAGAACGAGAAGGAGAGCAAGCGCCTTCAGGACACGCAGGACATATCGCATGGCATTCCTCCGAATGGCCGGAGAGAAGCAGGAATTGCGCCCGCCGGAAAGGGGGCGGCGCGAAGAAGACCCGCCACCCCGATCACTTTCCGAGGAGGAGGATGCTTTCGAAGAGCGGAGCCCACAGCCCACGTCATCAAACTGTAGCAGTGGCGCGCTACACGCCCTGAACGCTAAAAAGGTGACAGACTCATGTCAGAATTTGCACCGGATGCCGGCTTCCGCAAGAACCGGAAACTCAAGGACGCTCTTCTCCGCCACAAGGCTTTTTCGAAGGACGGCCTTTCCGAGCGCCTCTTCGGCCTGCTCTTCTCCGGCCTCGTCTATCCGCAGATCTGGGAAGATCCGGATCTCGACATGCAGGCGATGGAGTTGAAGCCGAACCATCGCATCGTCACCATCGGCTCCGGCGGCTGCAACATGCTCGCCTATCTCTCCAAGGCGCCGGCCTCGATCGACGTCGTCGATCTCAACCCGCACCATATCGCGCTGAACCGCCTGAAGCTTGCCGCCTTCAAGCATCTGCCGGATCATGCCGATCTCGTCCGCTTCCTCGCGATGCCGAACGAGAAGTCGAACAGCCGCGCCTTCGACCAGCACCTCGCCGCGAGGCTCGATGAGACGACCCGCAGCTACTGGAACGGCCGCAAGTTCGGCCGCCGTCGCGTCACCGTCTTCGACCGCAACATCTATGAAACCGGCCTGCTCGGCCGCTTCATCGGCGCAGCCCATCTTCTTGCCCGCCTGCATGGCGTCAAGCTGCGCGAAATGACCAAGACCCGTTCGATCCGCGAACAGCGCCAGTTCTTTGACGAGCAGATCGCGCCCTTGTTCGAAAAGCCGGTCGTGCGCTGGATCACCGGCCGCAAGAGCTCGCTCTTCGGCCTCGGCATTCCGCCGCAGCAATATGACGAGCTCGCAAGCCTTGCCGACGATCATTCGATCGCGCCGGTGCTGAAGCATCGCCTGGAAAAGCTCGCCTGTCATTTCCCGATGAGCGACAACTACTTCGCCTGGCAGGCCTTCGGCCGGCGCTACGGCACCGAAGAGAAAGGCCCGCTGCCGACCTATCTGAAGCCGGAGCACTACGAGGTAATCCGCGCCAATGTCGACCGCGTCAATGTCCACCACGCAAGCTTCACCGAGCTTCTGGCCCGCGAGCCGGCCGCTTCGCGCGACCGTTACATCCTGCTCGACGCGCAGGACTGGATGACGGACGCGCAGTTGAACGACGTCTGGCGGGAAATCACCCGCACGGCGCGCGACGGCGCCCGGGTGATCTTCCGCACCGCCGCCGAAAAGAGCATCATCGAAGGCCGCCTGTCGCCTTCGATCCGCGACCAGTGGGATTACTTCGAAGAGAAGTCGCGTGAACTGACCGCGCTCGATCGCTCGGCGATCTACGGCGGCTTCCACATCTACGGGAAGAAGGCGTGAGCAAGGTCGGCACCGAGACGGCGGGAAAGAGCACGGAACATGCCAGCCTCATGGATGGCATGTACCGCTACCAGCGCCATATCTACGACCTCACCCGCAAATATTACCTTCTCGGCCGCGACAGCACGATCCGCAATCTCGACGTGCCCGAGGGCGGCACCCTGCTCGAAGTCGGCTGTGGCACTGGCCGCAACATGGCCTTCGCCCACAAGCATTTCCCGACCGCCAAGCTCTTCGGCCTCGATATTTCCCAGGAAATGCTGATCTCGGCGCGCAAGACCTTCGCCACCAAGGCGACGATCCCGGAATTTCGCGTTGCCGACGCCACGGCGTACACCCCGCGTGAATTCGGCGTCAGCGGCTTCGACCGCATCCTGATTTCCTATGCCCTGTCGATGATCCCGGACTGGGAGCGCGCCGTCGATGCGTCGATCGCCGCGCTCAATCCCGGCGGCCAGTTGCACATCGTCGATTTCGGCCAGCAGGAAGGCCTGCCGCGCTGGTTCCGCCGCATGCTGCAGTCCTGGCTTACGAAATTCCACGTCACCCCGCGCGCCGACCTGCGCGAGGTCCTGGAAGCCCAAGCCCATGAAAACAACGCGAGATTGTTGTTTGAAACCGTCGGCGGCGGCTACGCCTGGCGGGCGGCTATTATCAGCAAGCGCTCATAATTCGCTTGAAACTAACCGAATTTTTACGTTGATATGGTGAAAAGAGGGTTATTCCTCTGCTGGACTCGTTTTTCTCGAAGGTCAGGCTGTGGGGCAAAGAGATCATTCGGTTCACGACGGGATAGCCATGCGCCGGCTTTTGTTTTGCGTTCTGCCTTTGGCCATCCTGCTGGCCGGCTGCTCCTCCTCTGGTCATGACTATCTCGAAACCGCGTCGATCAAGCCGAAGATGCGCTTCCAGGACACCGATCCGCAGGATTTCGGCCCCAAGCATCCGCAGCAGAACGCAATCCACGGCATCGACATTTCCAAGTGGCAGGGCGATATCGACTGGAGCACCGTGAGGAGCTCCGGCGTCGCCTTCGCCTTCATCAAGGCGACGGAAGGCAAAGACAGGGTCGATCCCCGCTTCGACGAATACTGGCGCGAGGCGCGTACCGCCGGCATCCCGCACGCCCCCTATCATTTCTACTATTTCTGCTCCTCGGCCGACGAACAGGCCGACTGGTTTATCCGCAACGTGCCGAAGGAGGCCATGCGCCTGCCGCCGGTGCTCGACGTCGAATGGAACGCCGAGTCGAAGACCTGCCGCTACCGGCCCGACCCGGAAACGGTGCGCTCCGAAATGCAGCGTTTCATGGACCGGCTGGAGGCTTATTACGGCAAGCGCCCGATCATCTATACCTCGGTCGATTTCCACCGCGACAATCTCGCCGGTTACTTCCAGGATTATCATTTCTGGGTCCGCTCGGTGGCGAAACATCCTGAGGTGACCTATTCCGACCGCCGCTGGGCCTTCTGGCAATATACCTCGACCGGCGTTATCCCCGGCATCAAGGGACCGACCGACATCAACGTCTTTGCCGGCAGTGCAAAGAACTGGAACAATTGGGTCGCGGCCGTTTCCAAGGATAGAAATTCTTAGTAACGTCTTTCAATGTTTCTTGCTTCTGTCACATTCCTCTGGGAAAGCGACGGACATCCGTTTGATATAAGGACCGCATCCATGCACCGCTCGCTCGCAAGCCGCTCTGCACTCGCCCTCCTGTTTGCCCTCGCCCTCGCAGGCGGCGCAGCCGCCCAGCAGGCGCCGGCCGCAAATCCAGCGGCCCCGGCAGCACCTTGCGGCGGCGATCTGTCCGCTTTCCTCGAAGGCGTCAAGGCCGACGCGGTCGCCGCAGGCGCGAGTGCGGCAGCCGCCGACGAAGCGCTTGCCGGCGCCGAAATCGATCCCAAGGTCATCAGCCGCGATCGCGCCCAGGGCGTCTTCAAGCAGACCTTCCTCGAATTCTCCCAGCGCACCGTCAGCCAGGCCCGCCTCGACATTGGCCGCCAGAAGATGAAGCAATATGCCGACGTCTTTGCCCGCGCCGAGCAGGAATTCGGCGTCCCATCTGGCGTCATCACCGCCTTCTGGGCGATGGAAACGGACTTTGGCGCCGTGCAGGGCGATTTCAACACCCGCAACGCTCTGGTGACGTTGTCGCATGACTGCCGCCGCCCGGAGCTCTTCCGCCCGCAGCTGATTGCCCTCATCGAAATGGTCCAGCACGGCGACCTCGACCCTGCGACCAACACCGGCGCCTGGGCCGGCGAGATCGGCCAGGTGCAGATGCTGCCGCGCGACATCGTCGCCTATGGCATGGACGGCGATGGCGACGGTCATGTTCGTCTGAAGCAGAGCGGCCCGGACGCCATCCTGACGGCGGCGAAATTCATCCAGCATCTCGGCTTCGAGCGCGGCCAGCCCTGGCTGCAGGAAGTCACCGTGCCCGATAACCTGCCCTGGGAGAAATCCGGCCTCGGCGGCACGATGAAGGCCGGCGACTGGTTCGCGCTCGGCGTCAAGCCGCGCGACGGTAACACCGCCTTCGGCGAACTCGAAGGCGATCTCGTGCTGCCGCAGGGCCGCATGGGACCGGCTTTCATCGCCTATCCGAATTTCAAGATCTATCTCGAATGGAACAAGTCGTTCATCTACACGACCTCGGCCGCCTATTTCGCCACCCGCCTGTCCGGCGCTCCGACCTATCTCAAGGGTGCGCCGGAACAGGGGCTTGCCAACGACCAGATGAAGACGCTGCAGAACAAGCTGCAGTCGCTCGGTCATGATGTCGGCGAGATCGACGGCATTCTCGGCTCCGGCACCCGCGTCGCGATCCAGAAGGAACAACAGCGCTTAGGCATGCCGGCCGACGGCTGGGCGACGCCTGCCCTTCTCAACGCTCTCTGATCGCCAACAGCCGGCCGCCATCCGTTTGACAAGAAACGGGTGGCGCCGTTTTCCGCTTACGCTAAAACTTCGTGGTGAAAAGCCGCCGGTTTTCGACCAACGATCCGGCGGCGATGCGATTTGCGGTGGAGGACGCGGCGTGGAAAGCAGAATGAATGCCTGGACCTGGGGCTTGCTGGTCCTGCTCGGCCTGATCTGGGGCGGCTCCTTCTTCTTTGCCCGCATCGCCGTCCAGCACGTGCCGCCGCTGACCCTCGTCTTCCTCAGGCTGCTGCTCGCGGCACTCGCGCTGCATGTCTATATTGCCGGCCGTTTGGACATCTATTCTATTCTCCAGGCCCGCTGGCGGGAGTTCCTGGTCCTTGGCCTGATCAACAATGCGCTCCCGCACGCGTTGATCTTCTTCGGCCAGACCCGCATCGGCGCCGGCCTTGCGGCGATTTTGAACGCGACGACGCCGATCTGGACGGTGCTCATCGCCAATTACTTCACATCGGACGAGAAGCTGTCCTCGGCAAAAATCGCCGGGTGCCTCGTCGGCCTCGCCGGCACGGTCGTCCTGATCGGTCCCGGCATCTCGACAGACAGCGAAGCGCCGATCTGGCCGTTGCTCCTTCCCGTGCTTGCCGCCGTCTCTTATGGTTTTGCCGCCACCTACGGCAAACGCTTCAGGGATGTTCCCGCTCCCGTCACATCGGCGGGCCAACTGACCGCCTCCTCGCTGATCGCACTGCCGCTATCGCTGGTAGCCGATCGCCCCTGGACGCTTGCCGTACCGCCTGTCGACGCGATCCTCGCCGTTCTGGCGCTGGCGCTGCTGTCGACCGCCTTCGCCTATATCCTCTACTTCAGGATCATGGCCGCTGCAGGCGCCACCAATGCCTCTCTGGTCACCCTTCTGGTGCCACCGAGCGCCATCCTTCTCGGCGTACTCTTCCTCGGCGAAACGCTCAGTCTTGCCGAATTCGCCGGCATGGCCCTCATCGGTTTCGGACTCGTCATCCTCGACGGCCGCGCCTATCGCCGGCTGGCGAGAATAGCCTGAAAACCGGTTGCAGTTTCCTTATGTTTTCAACCGCTTGCGACACCGCCATGTTTTGGGCGCATAGGTAAACTGGTGATCGCCCGATTTAACGGCATGTTAAATTCTGTGAACAAAAATTAATCCAAAATTATTACGTTGCTTCAATGGCTTATCAAATCTGATGTTGATTTATCCACTGACGGGTTCGGCAGTGCAGCATAAAATCCGCTTTCCAACCGACATATTTCAGACATAATATCGGCCGGTTAACGCGAGGAGACAGACATGGGACTCACGCAATCCTTGAATGTTCTGTTGGTCAGTGCAGCGTTTGCTTTCGTCCTGTCCATGCTCTTTATCTGAGCCGGGCCATGAAGGCATAACGACTGATAGTGCCTAAACTCCCCAAGAGCTGATCAATCCGCCAACGAAAAAGCGCATGTCCCGCCCGACATGCGCTTTTCACTTTTGAGTCCGGCAAAGATCAGGCGGCAGCGCCCGCGCTCTTTGGCGCCCGGCGAATAAAGCCGAGATTGTCGAGAACGGCGGAAACCAGCGGGGCGCGGTTCATCGTATAGAGATGGAACTCATCGAGGCCGCGCCGCACGAGATCCTCGATCTGCTCGGCGGCAACGTCGGCCGCGACCTTCGCCCGCTCCTCGGGCTTGTCGTCGAAGCCCGCGAAGCGCTCGTCGAGGAAGGCGGGGATGACCGCGCCGCAGGCGCCGGCGAAACGCTTCAGTTGCGTCAGGTTCTGGATCGGCATGATGCCGGGCACGATCGGGATCGAGACCCCGGCGGCGCGCACACGCTCCAGATAACGCTCGAAATTGTCGTTGTCGAAGAAGAACTGGGTCAGTGCCCGGTCGGCTCCGTTATCAGCCTTACGCTTCAGCATGTCGATATCGGCGGCCGTATCGCGGCTTTCCGGGTGCTTTTCCGGATAGGCAGAGACCGAAATCTCGAAATCGCCGACCGACTTGAGGCCGGCCACCAGCTCCGCCGCATTGGCGTAACCGCCGGGATGCGGCTGATAAGGTGCGCCGGCGCCACCGGGCGCGTCACCACGCAACGCCACGAAATGCTTTACGCCGACCTTGCGGAAGGTCTCGATCATATGATGCGTTTCTTCCTTCGTCGCACCGACGCAGGTCAGGTGCGAAGCCGTGGCAAGCGGCGTCTGCGAGAGGAAGCGGGTGACGGCGGAGAGCGTGGGCGCCTTGGTGGTGCCGCCGGCGCCATAGGTCACCGACACAAAATCCGGATCCCAGTCCTGCAGCTTGCTGACGGTGTCCCAAAGCTGCCCTTCCATCTCCTCCGATTTCGGCGGAAAGAATTCGAAGGAAATCCCGATGTTGCGCCCGCGTCCATCGTTTTTCAAAGCCATGTCATACTCTCCCGGCAAATGTAGGTTCGGCGCCTTCGCTTAGTTGCGAAGCCATGAGGCGCCTCGGATCGCGCGCGAGCCAGACGGTGACCGTCAGTCCCTGCCCGCCCTGCTGACCCGGATGAAGATCGACGACCTGCTCGACGTCGAGCCCGGCTTTGCGCAGCCAGTCGGACATCGCCTGGTGCGAAAAGCCGAGACGGACATGGGCATGCTCGTCGCGGAGATATTCGAGCGCGTGCGGCGCAAGGTCGATGACCACGAGCCGGCCGCCCGGCCGAAGCATGCGCGCCGCTTCGGAGATCGCAATCTCCGGCTGGTCGAAGAAATGCAGCACCTGATGGATCGTCACCAGATCGAAATCCTGCCCCTCGAACGGTAGGTTCAGGATATCGGCGTGACGGACCGTCGCCTTGGTGATGCGGGACTTGTCGAGATTGGCCCGCGCCACGCTCAGCATGTCGCGGCTGGCATCGACGCCGATGGCGCGGCGGTAGAGCCCGGACAGAAGCTCGAGGATACGGCCGGTACCAGTGCCGAGATCGAGCAATGAATCGATCGGCTGGTTGCCGAGCAGCCGGATCACGGCGGCGTCGACCTCCTCGTCGGCCGCATGCAGGCGGCGAAGCTCGTCCCATTCGGCAGCATTGCGGCTGAAATAGGCCTGGGCCCGCTCCGCCCGCTGGCGTTTGACCTGCGACAGCCGCTCGCCGTCGCGAAGAATGGTCGGATCGTTCTCGGAGACGTGTTTTAGCAGAGCCCGCACGAGCAGCGCCGCCTTGCCGTCCTGCTTGAGCCGGAAATAGGCCCAGGCGCCTTCCTGGTAGCGTTCGATCAGTTCGGCCTCGCCGAGCAGCTTCAGGTGGCGGGAGATGCGGGGCTGTGACTGGCCGAGGATTTCGGTAAGATCGGTGACAGTCAGGTCGCCGCCGTCGAGAAGCGCCAGAAGGCGCAGACGCGTCGGCTCGCCGGCCGCCTTTAAGACGTCCACCAGCCCATCCAGTCCTAGCTTCAAGGGTTCGCTCATCTCTATCCCAATCAAGATATAAAGATATCTTTATGTGATTTGAAAGATGGTGGCAAGCGGCAATTTGCGCTCTGCGCGAAATCCCCTGCTCAGATTGCGACAGGCGCGCTGGGCAAAGAAAACGCACTCGATCGTCAATGTTCCGGACAAAATATGGAACACCGATCTCGCAGGATTTGATTTTTGGGAGTGAAATTTCCCTGATCGTTTGGGTCGCCGCTCTGCCGCCAAGCTTACGATTTTTGCGGCGGGGCTTCCTCAGGCAGCTCACTGGCGAGACGGCCGAACATGCGGAAATCATGGAAAGCGTTCTTGAACCAGGCCTTCTGACGAAGTGTGCCCTCATATCGGAACCCGGCCTTTTCCAGAACCCGGTCCGACGCCCGGTTCCCCGGCAGAGTCCAGGCTTCGATTCGGTTCAGGGAAAAGTCATCAAATCCACATCGAGCGACTGCTTTCACCGCCTCGCTCATCAGCCCCTTCCCCCAGAACGACGGGTGCAATTCATAGCCGATCTCGGCCCACTTTGCGTACTTGTCGATGCTGTTGAACCGTATGGCCCCTAAGAACCGACCAGAGGCACGCTCTTCTATTATCCACGCGCACGCCTTTCCTTTGGCGAACGCGCTACACATCCATTTCATCACGCGCTCGATCTGCGCTTTTTTCGGCGCATCCGGCCAGTTCGAGAAACGTGTGACTTCCGGAATTGAGATCAGCTCATGGAGCTCGCCGCAGTCACCGAAAACCGGCTCGCGCAGGCGTAGGCGATCGGTCAGCAGCGCAGGAAATTCGCTTTTACGGGCAGCCATAGCAAGATCGTCAGGCTTGTTGAAAAGTGAGAGACGGCCTCGTGCCCAACGCAATGGCAACCAGGCATTCCATGCCTTGTAATTGCCGAAATATACAACTGGCGCAACGCTTGATTTGGGCGTCGCCGCAAATCAAGCGTTGCGGCGACGTATTCAGCAAAAAACCCGTGAAATTTCCAGCGAGCAAGCTCGCCCACAGGGGTCCGGCTTCGATCAGCGCGTCAGGCGCTTGTGGGCCTGGCTGCCCGGGTTCAGGGCATCGGGGCCGAGGCGGCGGATCTTGTCCTGCTCGTAATCCTCGAAGTTGCCTTCGAACCATTCGACATGGCCCTCGCCTTCGAAGGCGAGGATGTGCGTCGCCAGGCGGTCGAGGAACATGCGATCGTGGCTGATGATGATGGCGCAGCCGGCAAACGCTTCCAGCGCGCTTTCCAGCGCACCGAGAGTTTCCGTATCGAGGTCGTTGGTCGGTTCGTCGAGCAGCAGAACGTTGCCGCCTGCCTTCAGCATCTTGGCAAGGTGAACGCGGTTGCGCTGACCACCGGAGAGATTGCCGACCTTCTGCTGCTGGTCGCCGCCCTTGAAGTTGAAGGCGCCGCAATAGGCTCTGGAGTTCATATCGAACTTGCCGAGCTTGATGATTTCCGCGCCGCCGGAGATTTCCTCCCAGACCGTCTTGTCGGCGGCCAGCGCGTCGCGGCTCTGGTCGACATAACCGAGATGCACGGTCTCGCCGATGCGGATCGAACCGCTATCCGGCTTTTCCTGGCCGGTGATCATCTTGAACAAGGTCGTCTTGCCGGCGCCGTTCGGGCCGATGATACCGACGATGCCGCCCGGCGGCAGCTTGATCGACAGGTCGTTGATCAGCGTGCGGCCCTCGAAGCCCTTCGTGATGCCTTGCATCTCGATGACCACCTGGCCGAGCCGTTCGCTGACCGGGATGATGATCTGCGCGTCGCCGGGACGCTGCTTCTCGGCGGCTTCCACGAGTTGCTCGTAGGACTTGATACGCGCCTTGGACTTGGCCTGCCGGGCCTTCGGGCTGGAAGCGATCCATTCCTGTTCGCGGCTGATCGCCTTTTGACGGCCTGCCTCTTCCCGGTTTTCCTGCTGCATGCGCTTGGCCTTGGCGAGCAGGTAGGCCGAGTAGTTGCCCTCGTAGGGAATACCGCGGCCGCGGTCGAGTTCGAGGATCCAGCCGGTGACATTGTCCAGGAAGTAGCGGTCGTGGGTGATCATCATCACGGCGCCCGGATAGTCCCGCAGATGCTTTTCGAGCCAGGCGATGGTTTCGGCGTCCAGGTGGTTGGTCGGTTCGTCGAGCAGCAGCAGGTCCGGCTGCGAAAGCAGCAGGCGGCAAAGCGCGATACGGCGGCGCTCACCACCGGAAAGGCTGGTGACCTCGGCGTCACGCGGCGGGCAGCGCAGCGCTTCCATCGCCATTTCGACTTGGCTTTCCAGATCCCAGAGGTTCTGGCTGTCGATGATGTCCTGGAGCTTGGCTCCCTCTTCCGCCGTCTCGTCGGAATAGTTCATCATCAGTTCATTGTAACGCTCTAGCACGGCCGTCTTCGAGGCTACGCCCTCCATGACGTTCTCGAACACCGTCTTGCTGGCATCGAGTTTCGGCTCCTGCTCGAGATAGCCGACCGTCGCACCTTCGGCGAGCCAGGCTTCGCCGGTATACTCCTTGTCCTGGCCGGCAATGATGCGCAGCACAGTGGATTTACCGGCGCCGTTCGGCCCGAGGATGCCGATCTTGGCATCCGGGTAGAAAGAAAGGTGGATATTCTCCAGGATCTTCTTGTTGCCATAGGCCTTGTTGAGGCCGGACATGTGATAGATGAACTGACGTGCCATACTGCGCTGCTCCGGGCGGGAAACTTCGATCGTGCCGCTATGTAGGCGAAACAGCGCCTGCGGGCAACGCCGAAACCCGGTTTAGGCAGGATTTCCGGTCAGAAGCCCGCCGCGTCGACGACACCTTCGTCGCAGCCGAACGAGGTTTTGCCGGCCCCCTGGATCAGATCGGCAAGCGCCGCACTCTTTGCCGAGGCCGTTCCCGCACTCTCTGAAAGCCCGATCGTCAACTCGCTGATCACCCTGACCTTGCCGGCCCGCCGGCAGCTCATCTTGACGCGGTCGGCCGCACCGGGACCGAAGCTCTTGTCGAAAGCCGCCTTGATCTCATCGGCCTTGAGCGTCTTGCCGATATTGGCGGCGAAGAGATCGCGCACGGCCGACGCGTTGAGCGCGCCGACGAGATGCATACCGACGCCGAAATAGTCTTCGGCGCTCATTCCAATGCAGGTGCCGTGCTTCACCCATTCATGCCGTTCCAGGCCGGATTGCGTGCCGGGCATTGCCTTTGCGAGCGCCGACTTCGCCTCCGCCGAAAGCGTAACCTCCGGCAATTCATTCCATTTGCCGTCCTTGTCGGCGGCCTTCTGCTCGGCGCTCACACCGCAATAATCCTGCTTCATCGGCCAGAGCCCGTGCAGCGAGAAATTCGTCGCGTCCGAACGCTCACCGGTCTGGCTCGCGCATTCGGCCTTCTTCTGGTTCGTCTGGCAAAAGGCGGGCTGCCAGCTCGCCGCAAGAATGAAGCGGGTACGCCCGCCACCCTCCTGCGCCGTGGCGGCGCCGGCAAGAACCATCGACAAGGCGAACGCCAAGGTACGCAACTCAATGCTGCTCATTTTCAACCCCCAAAAGAACAATACGGGAACAAATAAGCACGAAGATCAAAAGCCCGCAACCCTGAATCGCAGCAAACCCAAAAAATTGTTATCGGATAAATCAAACGCTGATGTTGCATTTGCCGCGCGATCTGGTCTGCTGCGACCGGGAGGATCCGCATGTTTTCTGATACGCAAAGGCTGGCCTTGCCGGATGCGTCGCTCGCCTATCATCATGCCGAGGCTGCCGCTCCGGCACGCGGCATCCTGTTGATATCGCACGGGCTCGCCGAACATTCCAAACGTTATTGCGCCTTTGCCGAGATGATGGCGTCGCGCGGCTATCACGTCTATGCCCATGATCATCGCGGCCACGGTGAGACGACGGCGCCCGACGCGCCGATCGGCCGCTTCGCCCGGCGCGACGGCGTCGAAAAGGTGATCGGCGACGTCATTGCCATGCGCGCCCATGCCGCGTCCCGCCATCAGGGCCTGCCTGTGATCCTCTTCGGCCATTCGATGGGCGGCCTCATCGCCCTCAATACGGCGATAACGGCACCTGCCGATTTCGATGCCGTCGCGGTCTGGAATTCGAATTTCGCCGTCGGCCTTGCCGGCCGCGCCGCTCAGGCGATCCTCCTTGCCGAGCGCATGCTGAAGGGCTCCGATGTGCCGAGCGGCCTCTTGCCAAAGCTCACCTTCGGTGCCTGGGGCAGATCCATTCCTAACCGCCGCACCGAATTCGACTGGCTGTCGCGCATTCCGGGCGAGGTCGACAAATATGTCGCCGATCCGCTTTGCGGCTTCGATGCCTCGGTCTCTCTCTGGCTCGATCTCTTCGAGATGACCTTCCGCCCACCGCAGAAGATCCACCTCGACCAGCTGCGGCGCGATATGCCGATCCATCTGGTCGGCGGCGGAGAAGATCCCGCAACGGAGCGTGGAAAAGCCACTCTCTGGCTGTCAAACCATTTGAAAACCCACGGCTTCTCTCGTATCAACACGGTGATATATCAGAATATGCGGCACGAAACTCTAAACGAGGTCGGCGCGGATCAAGCGATCGCGGCCTTCGCGGACTGGTGCGACACCGCCGTCGCGAGAACCTGAGCCACAGGGATTCCATCATGAGCAACACTTCCGCCCGCCCCGCTTCGTCCGCTTCCGAAGTGACGACCGGGCTTGGGCTGATGTTTCTATCGGTGATGGTCTCGCCGACCATCGACATCTTCTCCAAGCTTGCTGTCGTCACTATCCCGTCCGCAGAAGTCACCGCCGGCCGCTTCGCCGTCCAGGCGCTCTGCATGCTGCCGATCGTGCTGTGGCGGCGCAGCTTTGCCGATTTCTCCTGGAGCCAGAACCTCTTCCATGCCATCCGTGGCGCGATCATCACCGTCTCGATGATCTCCTTCGTCACCACGCTGAAATACATGGCGGTCGCCGACGCGATTGCGATCTTCTTCGTTGAGCCGATCATCGTGACGATCTTCGGCGGCATTTTCCTGAAGGAAACGATCGGCTGGCGGCGCTACACCGCCTGCGGCGTCGGCTTCTTCGGGGCGATGCTGATCATCCAGCCGAGTTTCGAGGAGGTCGGCTATGTCGCGCTCCTGCCTGTTCTCAGCGCGCTCTGCGTCGCGACCTTCGTGCTGATGACCCGCGTCCTCTCGCACAAGGAAGATCCGTGGGCGATGCAGTTTCAGATGGGCATCTGGGGCCTGCTCTTCTGCGCCGCCCTGCTTGTTTTTGGGCAGGGAAGCGGCTCCGATATCTTCGATCCCGTCATGCCCGAAGGCAGCGCCTGGCTCTACCTCGCTGGCGTCGGCGCCACCGCTGCGACGGCGGGCATCCTCGGTGTCTATGCCTATCGCGCGGCCCCGGCCTCGACGCTGGCGCCGCTGCAATATTTCGAGATCGTCTCGGCGACGATCTTCGCCTGGCTTGTTTTCGGCGACTTTCCGAATGCGGTCAAATGGCTCGGCATCATGATCATCATGGCATCGGGCTTCTACATCCTCTGGCGCGAGCGCCGCTTTGCATCCAGACCCGTATCCGATACATCTGAGGCAACGCTGGCGCCGTAGACAATGCCGGGAGGAACATGACGCAGACCATGACCAAAAAGCCGCCGCTTGCCGGCATCAGGGTGATCGAGCTTGCCCGCGTGCTTGCCGGCCCCTGGGCGGGGCAGATGCTTGCCGATCTCGGCGCCGATGTCATCAAGGTGGAAAATCCCGACGGCGGTGACGATACCCGCCAATGGGGCCCGCCCTTCGTTGAAGGCGCCGACGGCGAAAATCTCTCGGCCGCCTATTATCATGCCACCAATCGCGGCAAGCGCTCCATCACCGCCGACCTGAAGAGCGCGGAAGGCCAGGATCTCGTCCGCCGGCTCGTGGCCACCGCCGATGTTGTGATTGAGAATTTCAAGCTTGGCGGCCTCGCCAAATACGGGCTCGATTATGACAGCCTGCGCAAGGTGAACCCGAAGCTCGTCTATTGCTCTATCACCGGCTTCGGCCAGACCGGCCCCTATGCGGGCCTCGCCGGCTACGACTACATCGTCCAGGGCATGTCCGGCTTCATGTCGATTACAGGCGAGCCGGACGGCCAGCCGATGAAGGCGGGTGTGGCGATCGCCGATATATTCACCGGCATCTATGCCGTCTCGGCGATCGAGGCCGCGCTGATCCACGCGCTGAAATCAGGCGAAGGCCAGCTCATCGACATGGCGCTCCTCGACGTGCAGTCGGCCGTCCTTGCCAATCAGAACATGAACTACCTGATCTCCGGCACGGCACCGACCCGGCTCGGCAATGCCCATCCCAATATCTCGCCCTATGAGGTCGTGCCGGCCGCCGACGGTTATCTCATTCTTGCGGTCGGAAACGACGGCCAGTTCCGCCGCCTCTCCGCCATCCTCGGCCTGGAGGCGATGTCGGGCGACGAGCGTTTCTTCACCAACAGGGCCCGCGTCGCCAATCGCGGCGAGGTGCGCCGCCTCATCTCCGCCGAGACGCTGAAATGGCAGAAGGCGGATCTTCTGAAAGCCTGCGAGGACAACGCGGTTCCCGCCGGCGCGATCAACACGATCGAGGAAATGTTCGCCGATCCGCAGGTGCAGGCCCGCGGCTTGCGCATCGATCTGGCGGATGCCGCCGGCACCGTCATCCCCGGCGTCAGAACGCCGGTGGTCATGTCCGAGACGCCCTTGCGCTACACCAGGCCGAGCCCTCGGCTCGGCGAACACGGGCAAGAAATTCTGGCGGAACTCGCCGTGTACGAGAGGAAGGCATCGTCATGAAGAAGACCGGCGGGGAACTGATCGTCGAGGCGCTGAAGGCAAACGGCGTCAAACGCCTCTCCTGCGTGCCCGGCGAGAGCTTCCTTGCCGTCCTCGATGTGCTGCGCGACAGCGATATCGACGTCCTCGTCTGCCGCCAGGAAGGCGGCGCCGCGATGATGGCGGACTGCTGGGGCCGACTGACCGGCGAACCCGGCATCTGCATGGTGACCCGCGGCCCCGGCGCCACCAACGCCTCGGCCGGCCTGCACATCGCCAAACAGGACTCGATCCCGATGATCCTCTTCATCGGCCAGGTGCAGCGGGAAGCGCGCGAGCGCGAGGCCTTCCAGGAGGTCGAGTTCCGCCGCGCCTTCACCGAATTCGCCAAATGGGTGGGAGAGATCGACGATGCCGCCCGCATTCCCGAATTCGTCACCCGCGCCTTTGCGATCGCCACATCGGGCCGCCCCGGCCCCGTCGTGCTGACATTACCGGAAGACATGCTGCGCGACGAGGTGGAGGCACCCCGCGCCAAGCGCTACGTCAGCGTCGAAGCTCATCCCGGCAGCAGCCAGATCGACGACCTCTATCTGCGCCTCTTGAAGGCCGAGCGGCCGATGGTGATCCTCGGTGGCACGCGATGGGATGCCGACGCCGTTGCCGATTTCCAGGCCTTCGCGGAACGCTTTCAACTGCCCGTCGGCTGCTCCTTCCGCCGGCAGATGCTGTTTGATCATCTCCATCCCTGTTATGCCGGCGATGTCGGCATCGGCATCAATCCTGCTTTGGCAAAAGAGATCAAGGAGAGCGATCTGCTGATCCTGCTCGGCGCCCGCATGTCGGAAATGCCGTCCTCCTCCTATACGCTGATCGATATCCCCTACCCCCAGCAATCGCTGGTGCACATCTATCCCGACGCTTCCGAACTCGGCCGCATCTACCGCCCGGATCTTGCCATCTGCGCAGCGCCTGCCGATTTCGTCGCGGCCCTCGCCGATCTGGAAGCGCCGGCCGAACCGCGCTGGGCCGAGCGCACGGAGCGCATGCACCAGGCCTATCTCGGCTGGTCGAAGCCGCCGGCGACGGGTCCGGGCGCCGTCCAGATGGGGCCGATCATGGAATGGCTGGAGGCCAATACCGGGCCGGAGACGATCTTCACCAACGGCGCCGGCAACTACGCCACCTGGCTGCACCGCTTCCATCGCTTCCGCCGCTTCAACACCCAGTCGGCCCCGACCTCCGGTTCGATGGGTTACGGCCTGCCGGCTGCGGTGGCAGCCAAACAGCTCTTTCCCGAGCGCGAGGTCATCTGCTTTGCCGGCGACGGCTGCTTCCTGATGCACGGCCAGGAATTCGCCACCGCCATCCGCTACGGCCTGCCGATCATCGCAATCGTCGTCAACAACGGCATGTACGGCACGATCCGCATGCATCAGGAGCGCGAATATCCCGGGCGCGTCAGCAGCACCGATCTCACCAATCCCGACTTCGCAGCCCTTGCCCGCGCCTATGGCGGCCACGGCGAAACGGTGGAAAGCACGGAGGAATTTGCGCCGACCTTCGAGCGGGCGCGCCAAAGCGGTAAGCCGGCAATCATCGAGGTGAAGCTCGATCCCGAGGCGATCACGCCGACCAGAACGCTGTCGGAAATCGCCCAAACGAAAAGCCGGTGAGCCCGTGGCTCACTCCATTCAGAGTGAGTCCACACCCACCGGCTTCAGCCGATCAAAATGACAGGGCTTTTTAGTCGAGCGCAGCCGTGACGATGAATTCGACCTTGTACTTCGGCGCAGCGAGCTTGGCTTCGCTGGTGGCGCGGGCCGGCGGGTTTGCCGGGTCGATCCAGCCTTCCCAGACGGCATTCATCTCGCCGAAATAGGCGATATCAGAGAGGTAGATGATCGTCTGCAGGATCTTGGACTTGTTGCTGCCGGAAGCGGCGAGCAGCCGGTCGACTTCGGCAAGCGCCGATTTGCACTGATCGGTGACGCTTTCGCCCTCGCCCACCTGGCCTGCGAGATAGATCGTGTTGCCGTGAATGACGGCGCCGCTCATGCGCGCGCCGACGTCGATACGCTTAATGCTCATTGTAGTCTCCTCAGTGAATGGAAAAGGGCGGCGCTGAGGCGCAGCGCCGGAAATTCAACGCCCGGAACGGGCTCAGTTACGGATATGATGCGTCTTCTGATAGATTGCCGTCGAGCGCGCGCCGGAACGGCAATAACCGAGCATCGGCCGCGGGAATTCATCGAGCGCATCGACCATTCCCTGCACCGCTTCCTCCGTTACGCCCATCGGCCCGACGGGCACATGGGCGATCTCGATACCGAGTTCTTTGGCGCGCGCCTCGATGAGCGAAAACGACGTCTGGTCCGGGCTTTCATGGTCGGGGCGGTGGCAGACGATCGATTTGAAGCCCAGCGCCTTGATCTCATCGAGATCATCGAGCGTGATCTGACCCGAAACCGAATATTCATCGTCGATCTGGCGAATATCCATCGTCTTGTCTCCTCATAAATCGTGGGCTGATGGTCTACGACGCAGTCTGGCAAGCGTCAACAACACTTCGCTTACACGAAGGCAAAGCTCAGCGCATAGCTGCGACTTTCGCCTGGCGCCAGCATGTTGAACTCGCCGGCCGCCTCGAGTTCGTCGCGCAAGACCCATCGGTGTGAAACCGGCTCGATGCCGATGATATGGGCCGGCGCCTTCTGGTTTCGCCAGACCTGCAGATAAGGCAGAGTATCGGCGCGGAAGCGCACGCGGAGCGTCTTGCCGCCGATCGCGGCGATCGGGCCGAGCCGGACTTCCGCGAAGCCGTCCTCGGTCGCCGGCGCGGGGACACAGAAGATGCCGCCCGACTCCTCGCCGAAGGTCCAGGGAAAGCCGCCATTCTCCAGCATATGCCCTTCGAGCCGCGTGCCCTCGTCCAGCCATTTGCCTCCGGTGTTCATGTGATACATCAGAAAGGTCGGCACGATCTGGTCGCTCGTATTGACGACGCGGTCATCGAGGCTCACCTCGCCGGTCGACCCGTCGATCCGCCACAGCCGCTCGATGCGCTGCGGCAAGCCTTCCACGGTCACGATGTCGATATCGGCACGGCATTCGGCATTGCCGTTCTCGAATTTCGTCCACAGCACCTTCGCCGCATGGCCGGAGGCCGATCCGTGCAGCGGATAGACCTTGCCGTCGCCCCGGCCGGGAATCGGCTGGCGGTGGCGGATATGGTCCGGCCCGCAGGTGAAGAGGAAACCTTCGAGCGAATGATCGATTCGCGGATCGCCGTCATCGGGTATGGCCCGCTTCGGCGCGATATCGACGCCCTCGACGGTGCATCCGCCGATATCCAGCACCGATGTCTCATCCAGCATCAGGCGCGGCGCGCTTGCGGCGGCAAATTCGATCATCTCGGGTCTCCTCAAGGACTTATCGGCCGCCGTAGCGTTAGGTTTCGCGCCGCGCTTCGTCAATCGGCTCCGTTCTGGTCTTGTCTTTTTGCCGCAAAGGTGGATTTTGCGGAACGGGCGCAAGGACGCAAACGTTTATGAGCAAAAGGAAATCTTAGTGATTTTCATATTTTGTTCAGCACGGTTTCATAAATTCCACACTAGCGTCAAAATTGACGGGTGTGT
Organism: Rhizobium sp. Pop5; assembly: GCF_024721175.1. NCBI lineage: Bacteria > Pseudomonadati > Pseudomonadota > Alphaproteobacteria > Hyphomicrobiales > Rhizobiaceae > Rhizobium > Rhizobium sp. Pop5. The sequence continues at coordinate 2,602,726 of NZ_CP099399.1, forward strand.
GTCTGCCCAGTCACTGTTCGAGGTCTGAGACGTGAATCGCTTTTTGAAGTCGGCATTTTCCCTTGCGGCCGTGCTGGCGGCCTTTGCCGTTACAGCGCCCGAAGCGGGCGCACAGCAGTTCCGCGACCGCCGCCAGAGCGATATCGTGCTGGTTACGCCGAACGGCGAAATTCTCGACTATGTGCCTCGCGGCTTTGCCTATGCCCGCGACCGCAGCGGCAACCGCGTGCTGATCGATGCCTATGGCAACGTCGTCGCCACCGAAATGCGCGCCCGCGGCTATTATCCGCCGCGCCCCGGCCCGCGCGGGGTCGATAACGACCAATACGGCAACGATCCCTACTATGCCGACGACGGTAACAATGGCGATACGCGATACTCCGAGCGCGGCGCCGTAACCGGCGGCATTCCGCGCGATGCGGCGATCGAGCGACAGCCGCTTGGCGAGCAGCCCTATCCCGACGACAACAGCATCGGCAATCCGCAGCCGGGTGATGACTACGCCTCGATCGATCCCGATCAGCAGATCCCGCCCGCCGACGCGCCGAAGGCCGTACCTGATGAACCCATCATCACGCTGAAGAATAAGTCGAAGCCGGAGATCGTCGCGCTGCAGGTCTTCCTCGACCGCGCCGGCATCTCGCCCGGTGTCATCGACGGGCATATGGGCTCGAACGTCACCAAGGGGATCTATGCCTACGACCAGATGACCGGGTCGAAGCTCGACCCCAATGACACCGATGCCATTCTGGAAGAACTGCGTATGAACGGCGGCCTGCCCGTCGTCAGCTATACGATCACGCCCGCCGATGCGGCCGGCCCCTATGTCGCGCAGATTCCGGAAGACTATTCGCAGAAGGCAATGCTGCCGTCGCTCGCCTTTACCTCGACGACGGAAATGCTGGCCGAGCGCTTCCACATGGATGAAGCCTTCCTCAAGGAGATGAACCCCGGCGCTGATTTCAGCGTTGCGGGCACGATCATCAAGGTCGTCAATCCGGGCGAGCCGAAGAGCGGCGAGGTTGCCCGCATCATCGCCGACAAGGCCCGCAAGCAGGTCTTCGCTTACGACGGCGCCGGCAATCTCATTGCCGCCTACCCCGCCTCGATCGGCTCAACCGACACGCCCTCCCCCTCGGGCACCGTGACGGTCGAGCGCGTCGCGTTCAATCCCGGTTACACCTACAATCCGAAAATCAATTTCCAGCAGGGCGGCAACGACAAGATCCTCAACATTCCGCCTGGCCCGAACGGCCCGGTCGGCACGGTCTGGATGGCGCTCTCAAAGCCCACCTACGGCATCCACGGCACGCCCGAACCTTCGAAGATCGGCCGCACCCAGAGCCATGGCTGTATTCGCCTGACCAACTGGGACGCTACCGAGCTCGCCAAGATGGTCAAGCCGGGGGTGACGGTCGAATTCGTGGATTGAGCCGCTTCATTCACAAATAGAAAAGGCCGCCGGATCGCTCCGGCGGCCTTTTCGTTTCATCACGGGGAAATCAGGCCGCCGAGCGGACCAGCGAGTTTCCCAAGTGGGCCGAGGCAGGCAGCCTGACCGGCAGCTTGCGCATCATTTCCTCGGCGAAACAGGCGGCGTTCTCCCGCGCCTTGTCGAGATTGCTGACGCGCACCGGATCGATCGTGTGCAGCGTGCCGCCGCAATCGAAGATGTCGCGGAAAGCCGAGCGTTCGATGATCGCAGTATCCAGCACCGGCACGTGCCGCTCGCTGAGCAGCGACTTGACGAGCTGCAGCGCCCGCGTCGTCACCATCGAGTTGACGCGGGTGAGCACCACCGAATGGCCGATTTTGATGCCCGCCTTCTCATCCAGATATTGCAGCAGTTCGAGCACCTGTGCGCCGCCGCGCGCATCCATCGCGCAGCCCTGGATCGGGATCAACACATGGTCGGAAAGGCCGACGGCGGTGGCGAGCAAGGGATTGCGCGCGCCCGGCAGGTCGACGATGAAATAGTCGGTATTGTGCTTGTTCTCACTGATATGCTGGGGCAGCGAGGCGGTGGTCACGAAATCGATCACCGAAACATTGGGGACATGACCTGATATTTCGTGCCAGCGCGAAATCCAGTGCTGTGGATCAGCATCGAGAATGGTGACGCGGTAGCCCTTGCGGGCAAGCTCGGTTGCGAGCAGGAGAACAGCGGTGGTCTTGCCGGCGCCGCCCTTGGTATTTGCGAATGTAATGACAGGCATGTTTGATCCTCGAAGGGAAAATGGCGCGAGCCGGCATCGCTCTTTTGCGCACTGTCGGAGCATCGTGCGGTTAAGCCATCCTTTACAATCATGGTTAACAAATTCCAAACGCGCGCGGCGAAATTGCAGCCGGTATTTTTCATATCCCTAAAATTGGGGATGCCCCAAGACGAAAAAAGCCCGGAAAGCCAAAGCTTTCCGGGCCAATCTGCAGGTCCACCCTCAAATTCTCAGAAGCAATCCCTGAAAAGGGCTTTGGTATTTTCAAGCGTCATCGCAACCGGGTTGCCACCGGCGCTCGGATCCTCGATCGCCATTGCCGACAATTCGTCGATACGATCAGGGGCGATTCCCATGGCGGTCAGCGTATCGGGCACGCCGAGCTCGGAGCGGAGCTTCAGCACATAGTCATAGAAGCCATCGAAGCCTCCCGAAATGCCGAGATAGGCAGCCGCCCGGCCGATCTTCTCCTCGATCGCAGCGCGGTTGAAGCGCAGTACTGCCGGCATGACAACCGCATTGGTCATGCCGTGATGCGTGTTGTAGACGGCGCCGATCGGGTGCGACAGCGCATGGATGGCGCCGAGCCCCTTCTGGAAAGCGACAGCGCCCATGGCCGCTGCCGACATCATATTGGCACGGGCTTCGAGATCGGTGCCTTCCTTATAGGCGCGCGGCAGGAATTCCTTGACGAGCCGCATGCCTTCGAGTGCGATGCCGGCTGACATCGGATGGTAGAAGGGCGAGGAATAGGCTTCCAGGCAATGCGCGAAGGCATCCATGCCGGTGCCGGCCGTGATGATCTTCGGCATGCCGACCGTCAGTTCCGGATCGGAGATGACGATACCGGGCAGGAACTTCGGATGGAAGATGATCTTCTTCACATGCGTTTCGGAATTGGTGATGACGCTGGCGCGGCCGACTTCCGAACCGGTGCCGGCCGTCGTCGGCACGGCGACGATCGGCGCGATGCCCTCGAGGCTCGCGCGCGTCCACCAGTCGCCGATATCTTCGAAGTCCCAGACCGGGCGCGTCTGGCCGGCCATGAAGGCCACGCACTTGCCAAGATCGAGGCCGGAGCCGCCGCCGAAGGCGACGACACCGTCATGGCCGCCGTCCTTGAAAGCCTTGACGCCGGCTTCGAGGTTCTTCTCGTTCGGGTTCGGATCGACATCGGCGAAGATCGCCCGGCCGAGGCCGGCATCTTCGAGGATGTCGAGCGCGTTCTTGGTGATCGCCATCGAGGCGAGGCCGCGGTCAGTGACGAGCAGCGGCTTTTTGATGCCGAGGCTCTTGCAGGCGTCGGCGAGTTCCTTGATCCGGCCTCGGCCGAGCTTGACCGATGTCGGGTAGCTCCAGTTTGCGGTGATGTTGCTGCTCATGCTGTGACTTTCTTCAGGTGGAAGGATTTCGGGCGAGTCAGATTCTGGAAGCCGATGATCGACAGCGAGCCGCCGCGGCCGGTCTCCTTGACGCCGGTCCAGCAGAGTGCCGGATCGAGATAGTCGGCGCGGTTCATGAAAACGGTACCGGTTTCGATCTCGCGGCCGAGACGCGCAGCCCGATCGACATCCTTGGTCCAGAGCGAGGCCGTCAGCCCGTACTGGCTGTCATTCATCAAAGCGAGCGCCTCCGCGTCGCTCTTCACCTTCATGATGCCGACTGCCGGGCCGAAGGTCTCCTCGCGCATGAAGGCCATGGAATGGTCGACATCGACGAGGACCTGCGGCGCAAGATAGGCGCCGCCGTCATCCTGAGGGAAAAGCTTGGGATCGACAAGCGCCTTGGCGCCCTTCGCGATCGCGTCCGCAATCTGCTCGCGCACCACCTTGGCAAAGCGCTTGTTCGCCATCGGCCCGAGCGAAGTTTCCGGATCGAGCGGATTGCCGAGCTTGTAGTTCGAAACCCAGGCGACCGATTTCTCGACGAAGGCGTCATAGAGCGATTCATGCACATAGATGCGCTCGATGCCGCAGCAGCACTGGCCGGAATTGTAGGTGGCGCCATCCATCAGCGTATCGACGGCAGCCTCGAGATCGGCGTCTTCCATGACGTAACCCGGATCCTTGCCGCCGAGTTCGAGGCCGAGCCCGGTAAACGTGCCGGCAGCCGCCCGCTCCATCGACCGTCCACCTTCGACCGATCCGGTGAAGTTGACGAAGTTGAAACTGCCGGCGGCAATCAGCGCCGACGTCGTCTCATGATCGAGGAAGACGTTCTGGAACACGTCCTCCGGAACGCCGGCCTCGACGAAGGCCTGGACCAGCCGCTCGCCAACTAGAAGCGTCTGCGAGGCGTGTTTCAGCACCACCGTATTGCCGGCCATCAGCGCAGGCGCGATCGTGTTGATCGCCGTCATGTAGGGATAGTTCCACGGGGCGACGACGAAGACGACGCCATGCGCTTCGCGCTCGATACGGCGCTCGAAACGGTCGCTCTCTTCCACGACGAGGGGTGCCAACGCATCAGCCGCGATCGAGGCGACATAGTTGGAGCGCTCGTTGAAGCCTCTGTATTCCCCGCCGTACTTGATCGGCCGGCCCATCTGCCAGGCAAGCTCCGGCACGACGACGTCGGACATCTCGTTCAACCGCGCGGCACCCTTCAGCACGAGTTGGACACGCTCTTCGAGCGGCCGCTTCGCCCAGGCCTTCTGCGCCTTGCGTGCGCGCGCCACCACGTCCTTGGCAGCGTCGAGCGAAAGCGCAGGACGCTCCGCGTAAACCGATCCGTCGACCGGTGAAATGCATTGGATCATTGCCATGATCGTTTCCTGTCCTCGTATTGATCAAATATTTCGCCGAGGGTCATAGTGGCCCCTCATCCGCCTGCCGGCACCTGGGGTCGAGCCACTGGTCTCGACCCGTCCTTCGGACCCCAGCTCGCGGGGAGAAGGGACTACGCAGCACCGCTTTCGTCAACCGCAAATCCCGCGCAGGGCACGTCCCCTTTCCCCGTTTTTTCGGGGGTCCGCAGGACGGGTCGAGACCACCGGCTCGACCCAGGCAAGGTTAGGGTGAGAGGCAAGCAACCCGCGAAATGCCTATTAAGCTCTTTCGAAACCGCGCGCCACTTCCCAATCGGTGATGCGGCGGTCGTATTCTTCCTGCTCCCATTCGGCAGCGCGAGTGTAATGGTCGATCACGTCATCGCCGAAGGCTTTGCGCAGCATCGCCGATTCCGACATCGCAATCGCCGCCGAACGCAGCGTGCGAGGGATCTCCCGAATGTCCTTGCCGCCATAGGCGTCGCCGACGAAGGGAGCTTCGAGTTCCATTTTGTTCTCGATCCCGTCGATGCCGGCGGCGATGAGCGCGGCAAAGGCAAGATAGGGATTGAGATCGGAGCCGCCGACGCGGCATTCAATGCGTATCCCCTTGGTCTCCTCGCCGCAGAGGCGGTAGCCGGCGGTGCGGTTGTCCTTGCTCCAGATCGCCTTGGTCGGGGCGAAGGTGCCGGCCATGAAGCGCTTGTAGGAATTGATATAGGGCGCCAGGAAATAGGTGATCTCGCTCGCATGGGCGAGAAGCCCGGCAACGTAATTGTGCATCAGCGGCGACATGCCGTATTTGCCGGTATGGTCGAAGAACAGCGGCTTTTCCTCGAGGCTCCACAGCGACTGGTGAATGTGGGAGGAACTGCCGGCGGCATTGTAGTTCCACTTGGCAAGGAAGGTGATGGCTTTGCCCTTCGACCAGGCGATCTCCTTGCAGCCGTTCTTGATGATCGCATGCCGGTCGGCCATGGCGAGCGCGTCGGCGTAACGGACGTTGATCTCCTCCTGGCCGGCGGAAGCCTCGCCCTTGGAGTTTTCGACCGGAATGCCGGCGCCCTGCAGGCCGGTGCGGATCGCCCGCATCACCTCTTCTTCCTTGGTAGTCTGGAAGATGTGATAGTCCTCATTATAGGCGCTGGCGAGCTTGAGATTGCGGTAGCCCGAGACATGCGCCGCCTCGTAGCTCTGGTCGAACAGGAAGAATTCGAGCTCGGAAGCCATATAGGCCTTCATGCCCATGTCTTCGAGACGCTTCACCTGCTTCTTCAGGATCGCGCGCGGCGAATGGGCAACCTCCTCATGGGTGTGATGGTCGAGCACGTCGCAGAGCACGAGCGCAGTGCCCTCAAGCCAGGGAATACGGCGCAGCGTCGCAAGATCCGGCTTCATCGTATAGTCGCCGTAACCTTTCTCCCAGCTCGTCGCCTTGTAGCCGGAGACGGTTTCCATCTCTATGTCGGTCGCCTGCAGGTAGTTGCAGCTGTGCGTTTCCTTCCAGGCGCTCTCGACGAAATATTCCGCCTGAAAACGCTTGCCCATCAGCCGGCCCTGCATGTCCACCTGGCAGGCCAGAACCGTATCGATGCGCCCTTCGGCCACATCCTTCCTGAGATCGTCGATTGTGTAGCTGCTGCTCATGATTGATCCGCCTGAATTGGAATTGAGAGATCGGGGCAACGAAAGCGCATGCGCTTGGCCAGACGTTGCGGCCAGATGCCTTTTCGTTGAGCCGGTGGTGGGGCCGCAGGATGCGGCCCCACCATTTGAGAGGGAAGCCTCGATCTTTATCTTTCGCCGCTCTCGCCGACCGCTGCTTCAGCGGCCGCGATTTCGGCCTGGCGCTTTGCGACATCGGCGCCGATCGGCGGTCCTTTGAAGCGCCGGCTCTCGAAACCGAACCAGACGATCGCGGTCAGCAGGAGGAAGCCAACCGTCACGTAAAGCGCGGTACCGTTCGGCGGCTGGATGCCGAGAATGAAGATCAGGATCATCGCGATGATCGTGAGCACGGCAAAGAGCTTGAAGACACCTTCACCGAGGTTCCATGGACCCATCTTGTCCCACTTCGACGTGCCCCAGGCGAAGAGGCCGAGCGTGATCGGAATCGCGAAGGAGAAGAAGAGGAAGATGACGGTGCACGAGACAACGATCGTATAAACCGGCGTATCACCGATTTTCATGAAGTCGAGCGAGGTGAACCAGACGAAAAGTACCGACAGAATGGAGCCGGTCCAGATCGCGGCCACCGGCGTGCGATACTGCGGGCTGACCTTCGACAGCGCCTTCGATGCCGGCAGACCGCCGTCACGCGAGAAGGCGAAGATCATGCGCGAGACCGAGGTAACGGTCGCAAGACCGCACAGCCACTGACTGACCAGGATGGCGAGATAGAGAATATCCTTGACGATCGGGTTCACCTGGCTGTCCATCGCCCAGAAGAACACATTCCAGCCCTGCTTGGCCGCATCGTCCATGTTCGGCAGCATGAGGACGAAGGCGCACAGCATGATGTAGCCGAAAAGCGCCGACCACAGGACGGACGCGACCATGCCGCGCGGAACCGACTCCGCGGCCTTGACGGTTTCTTCCGACGTATGCGCCGAGGCATCGTAGCCGGTGATGGTGTAGATCGGCAGCAGCAGGCCGACGAGGAAGACCCAGGCGCCCGAGCCGGTCGGCCAGACATTGCCGCCGGCTTCGCCGGAATAGTTGGCGAAGGTGAAGAGACGGCTGATCTCGTAGGAGGGCGCCGCAATCAGGCAGACGGCCGCCAGCGCGATCGCGGTCGCAAAGATCAGATAACCCGAAAAGTCGGTCAGCTTCGCGGTCAGTCCGATGCCCATATGGTTCACGAGCGCCTGCGCGCCGGTGATGATGACGAGGAAGACGATGCGCACCATCGTCGTGTCCGTCAGCCCGAAATAGCTGGTGCCGAACGACCCCATGAAGAAATAGTAGGTGCCGACGTTGATGGCGCCGAGCACGGTGACGAGACCGAGCAGGTTGAACCAGGCGGTCAGCCAGCCGGTGAAGCGGTTGCCGAGGATCGAACCCCAGTGATAGAGGCCGCCGGCCGTCGGATAGGCCGAGCTGATCTGCGCCATGGCGACGGCGAAGACGAGCGAGATGAAGCATCCCACAGGCCAGCCGATGCCGATGGCGGCTCCGCCGGCACCCGAAGTCGCCTGCGCCAGAGAATTGATGCCGCCGGAGAGGATGCAGATGATGGAGAATGAGACGGCGAAGTTTGAGAACGAGCTCATGCGTCGTTCGAGTTCCTGGGCATAGCCCATGGAATGCAGGATGTGCACATCCTGCTTCTTGTCCAGTTCGGTATAGTCCGACATGACTTCCCCCTGTTCACGACCGGCCGCGGGATTGCGGGCCGGTCCAGTGCCAATTGTCCGCGGCATTTTCGCCGTGCGGACGTCCGCAGATAAACTGCTCCCTCGGGTCTTCTTTTTTGTCAGGCTTCCAGGCTTTGCCGGAGAAGCCCTGTCAAATAGTCGGCCATGACCCCTTGGCCGCCATCGTTTGCGAGGAGGTCGTTGCGGACCTCGATCATTACATTGCGTAAGCCGTTCGAAAGCCCATGCAGGATCAGCGTGTGGGTCACGCCGTCCCTGGGCCCATAAGGCTCGTTGCGTTCCGTCCTGTAAAGCGGCGCCTCAGCCGCAGCGTCCAGCATGCGGTCGGCGAGCCGGCTGTCCTCGTCATGCAATATGCCGAGTTCGACGGCGCGCTGGCGGCCGTGATAGACCGGCGTGAAGCTGTGCATCGTCACGATGACACTGTCCTGCCCCCTCGCCCGGCGATCGCCGATCAGCCCGCGAATGGCGTCATGGAAAGGCACGTAGAGCGCGTCCGTGCGTGCAAGGCGCTCTTCGTCGGTCAGATCCTTGTTGCCGGGAATGGCATAGATCTCGCTCGTCTCCGGCATTGCGCCGGGCGAACTCGGCGGACGGTTGCAGTCGTAGATCAGCCGGGAGAACCGTTGATAGACGAGTGTGGCGTCGAGCGCCTTCGAGATGCCGCGGGCAACCGCCAGGGCCCCGGGGTCCCATGCGATATGGCTCGTCAGCGCTTCGCTGGGCAGGCCGAGATCGCCGAAGGAGGCAGGAAGCGTGCTCGAAGCGTGCTCACAGACGAGCAGCACCGGGCTGCAACCGTCGACGCGCTCGATCCCGACGCATTCGCCGTCCGCTTCGCTGAGGATTTTCGGCCGGGCCAGCACCAAAGGCGCCACTCCTATCCCTTAATAAAAACTTTATAAGAAAAGAATTCTTCAGCTTTCGACCAGTGTCAAGCGTCCGCTGAAAATTTCTTTTCATGACAGCTGTTGACATGGATTATGACAGCGTTGTTAACTTTGGTTGGGGAAGTGGCGCCAGACCACCCCCGGGGAGCATAATCAAGTGACCACCGCGTCGAAGACGGTTTCAGACGTCATCCATTCGCATCTTGGGGTGCTGACTCGCGCCGAGAAGCAATTGGCCGAAAGCCTTCTCGACAATTATCCCGTTTCCGGCCTCGGCAGCATCACCACCATTGCGGAGAATGCCGGCGTCTCGACGCCGACCGTCGTGCGCATGGTGCAGAAGCTCGGCTTCAAGGGCTATCCCGATTTCCAGGCGCATCTGCATCAGGAAGTCGAGGCGACCATCTCCAACCCGATCGCCAAGCACGACCGCTGGGCGCAGAACGCGCCGGGCACCCATATCCTCAACCGTTTCGCCGACGCCATCATGGGCAATCTGCGCCAGACGCTGACCGATCTCGACACCGCGACCTTCGACAACGTCGCGGCGCTGCTGTCGGACCGCAAGCGCGGCCTGTATTTCGCCGGCGGCCGCATCACCGGCGCGCTTGCCGAGTATTTCTTCACCCATATGCAGGTGATCCGGCCGGCAACGGCGCTGCTGTCGTCGAATTCCAGCAGCTGGCCGCAATATGTCCTCAACATGAACGCCGGCGACATCCTGATCATCTTCGACATCCGCCGCTACGAGCAGGAGATGGTGAGCCTTGCCACCGCCGCCCGCAAGCGCGGCGCCGAAATCGTGGTGTTCACCGACCAGTGGGGCTCGCCGGCCGCCAAGCTCGCCAAGCATGCTTTCCGCGTCCGCATCGAGGCGCCGTCCGCCTGGGATTCTTCCGTCGTCACCCTCTTCATTGTCGAAGCGCTGATCGAGGCTGTTCAGAATTCGACCTGGGACGAGACGAAGGAGCGCATGAAGACGCTGGAAGGCCTGTTCGAGCAGACCAAGCTTTTCCGCAAACCGGGTTAGGAGGGCGGCTAAAACAAAGAAAAAACAATGACGGCTTCTCGCGAAAACGGGTGGCATTGTCGCAAATAAACCATCCGTCGCAAACGCTTGCTATTCATGGCAAAATTAACGTCATCCAACTGTCACACAAGCTTCATGCAAGCTCATTAACAGCATCGCCAGACACTGAAACCCGAAGGAGAACAACAGTGATCTCTAACATTTCTCGACTGCTTTCACTTTCTACTGCGATGATCGTGGCTTCGACCGCGATTGCCGCTGCTGAGCCGAGCGCTGAACTTATCGCTGCCGCCAAGAAGGAAGGCACCCTGACGACGATCGCTCTTCCGCACGACTGGTGCGGCTATGGCGACGTCATTGCCGGCTTCAAGGCCAAGTATGGTCTCGAAGTCAACGAGCTGAACCCGGATGCCGGTTCGGGCGACGAAGTCGAAGCCATCAAGGCCAACAAGGGCAACACCGGCCCGCAGGCTCCCGACGTCATCGACGTTGGCCTCTCCTTCGGCCCGTCCGCCAAGAAGGACGGCCTGATCCAGCCTTACAAGGTATCGACCTGGGATTCGATCCCGGACACCGCCAAGGATGCCGATGGCTTCTGGTACGGCGACTACTACGGCGTTCTCTCGTTCCTCGTGAACAAGGACCTCGTCAAGACATCGCCGGCCGACTGGTCCGACCTGAAGAAGAGCGATTACGCAAACAGCGTCGCGCTCGCAGGCGATCCGCGCACCGCCAACCAGGCCGTCCAGGGCGTTTATGCCTCTGGTCTTTCCGCCTCCGGCGGTGACGCAGCCAAGGCAGGCGCGGAAGGCCTGAAGTTCTTCGCCGAACTGAACAAGGCCGGCAACTTCGTACCGGTCGTCGGCAAGGCTGCTCCGTTCGCACAGGGCTCCACGCCGATCATCGTCGCTTGGGACTACAATGCCCTCTCCTGGGGTCAAAGCCTGAAGGGCAACCCTCCGTTTGAGGTCGTCGTTCCGAAGACCGGCGTCGTTGCCGGCGTCTACGTCCAGGCTATCTCCGCCTTCGCTCCGCACCCGAACGCTGCGAAGCTCTGGATGGAATACCTCTATTCCGACGAAGGTCAGCTCGGCTGGCTGAAGGGCTATTGCCACCCGATCCGCTTCAACGATCTTGCCAAGAACAACAAGATCCCGAAGGACCTGCTCGACAAGCTGCCGCCGGCAGCAGCCTATGAAAAGGCTGTCTTCCCGACGCTCGAAGAACAGGCTGCCGGCAAGGAAGCCATCACCAAGAACTGGGATTCCGTCGTCGGCGCCGCCGTCAAGTAATCTCCAATCCTGCCTCCCCGCCCAAAAGGCGGGGAGGTTTTCTCACTCCGACGCCCCAGGATGAGCTTTCCATGAGTACCGTTTCAACGCCAATGGTAAGCAGCGCCCCCTTGATCAACAAAGACCGCGTGATCGACTGGCTGGGCATTGCACCCTTCCTTATTTTTTCCCTGCTGTTCCTGATTATCCCCACGCTTTATCTTGTGGCCGGCGCGTTCCTGACGCCTGAGGGCAATTTCACGCTGAAGAATATCGGCGATCTCTTCACTCCATCGATTATCAGCGCCTATTGGATCAGTATCCGCGTCTCGGTGGCGTCGGCTCTCGGCGGCGCGCTGATTGGCTTCTTCCTCGCCTGGGCCGTCGTGCTCGGCGGCCTGCCCGCCTCCGTGCGCTCGACGCTTCTGACCTTCTCCGGCGTCGCCTCGAATTTCGCCGGCGTGCCGCTCGCCTTCGCCTTCCTCGCAACGCTCGGCCGCACCGGCCTCGTGACGGTCCTGCTGCGTGAATATTTTGATTTCAATCTTTACAGCACCGGCTTCAACCTGCTGTCCTTCTTCGGCCTCACCATCACTTACATGTATTTCCAGATCCCGCTGATGGTGCTGATCCTGACGCCGGCGCTTGACGGCATGAAGAAGGAATGGCGCGAAGCTTCGCAGATTCTCGGCGCAACCAACCGCCAATACTGGACGATGGTCGCAATGCCCATCCTCTGGCCGAGCCTGCTCGGCACGACGCTGTTGCTCTTCGCAAACGCCTTCGGCGCCATCGCCACCGCCTTCGCGCTGACCGGCAGCTCGTTGAATATCGTGCCGATCCTGCTCTACGCTCAGATCCGCGGCGACGTCCTGCACAATGCCAATCTGGGTTACGCCATCGCGCTCGGCATGATCGTCATAACAGGCGTCTCCAACATCCTTTACCTCATGCTGCGCATGCGCGCCGAACGGTGGCAGAAATGAAAGCTCAACGTCTTGGAGCCTGGATCGCCATCATTCTGGGTGCATCCTATTTCGTCATTCCGCTCATCGGCACCGTCGAGTTTTCGCTGCGCATGCGCCGCGGCGAGTACAGCTTCGATGCCTATCAGTCGGTCTTTTCGGATTCGCAATTCCACGAGACCTTCGGCTATTCGATGCTGATGGCATTGCTCACCATCATCTTCGGCATGCTGCTCGTCGTGCCGACGGCTTACTGGGTGCGCCTGCGCCTGCCGCAGATGCGTCCGGTCGTCGAGTTCATCACGCTGCTGCCGCTCGTCATTCCGGCGATCGTCATCGTCTTCGGTTATCTCAGGATGTACAACTCGTCGTCCTATCTGCCCATGACGAGTTCGTCGATGGGCACCAACGTGTTGCTGGTCTTCTCCTATATCACGCTGTCGCTGCCCTACATGTACCGCGCCGTCGATACCGCGATGCGCGCCATCGACGTCCGCACGCTGACGGAAGCGGCCGAAAGCCTCGGCGCGCGCTGGACGACCATCATGTTCAAGTGCATTTTCCCGAACGTCATGAGCGGCGTGCTCTCGGGCGCCTTCATCACGCTCGCGATCGTCATGGGCGAATTCACCTTCGCCGCGCTGCTCAACCGCCCGGCCTTCGGTCCGTACCTGCAGCTCGTCGGCGCCAACAAGGCCTATGAGCCTTCGGCGCTCGCCGTCATCGCCTTCTCGATCACCTGGCTCAGCATGGGCCTGCTCAATCTCGTTTCCCGCTTCGGCAAAGCCCGCCCGGCAAAGGCTTAAGGTAACTGGCTCATGTCTTTTCTCACACTGACCAACATTCAGAAATCCTTCGGCCCGGTTCAGGTCGTCAAGAACTTCAACATGAACATCGAGAAGGGCGAATTCGTCTCCTTCCTCGGGCCGTCGGGCTGCGGCAAGACGACCGTTCTGCGCATGATCGCCGGCTTCGAAACGCCGACCGGCGGCACGCTGACCATCAACGGCAAGGACCAGGCTTCGCTGAAACCGAACCAGCGCAATATCGGCATGGTTTTCCAGGCCTACGCCCTGTTCCCGAACATGACGGTGCATGACAACGTCGCCTTCGGCCTCAAGGTCGCCGGCGCGCCGAAGCCCGATATCAATGCCCGTGTCAAGGAAATGCTCGGCCTGATCAAGCTCGATCACCTGGCCGACCGCTTCCCCTACCAGATGTCGGGCGGCCAGCAGCAGCGTGTAGCACTTGCCCGCGCGCTTGCCGTCAAGCCGCAGGTGCTGCTGCTCGACGAACCGCTTTCGGCGCTTGACGCCAAGATCCGCGTGTCGCTGCGCGAGGAAATCCGTGCGATCCAGCAGCAGCTCGGCATCACCACTGTTTTCGTCACCCACGACCAGGAAGAGGCGCTGTCGATCTCCGACCGCATCGTCGTCATGAATGCCGGCAAGGCCGACCAGATCGGTTCGCCCTTCGAGATCTACAACACGCCGGCAACCCGCTTCGTCGCCTCCTTCGTCGGCACGCTGAACTTGATCGAGGCCAAGGTCGTCGATCCCGACGCCAACCTCATCCAGATCGGCGATCAGAAAATCACGCTGAAGCAGTCGGTCGCCGCCAACAAGGCCGGCGAAACCATCTCGCTGGCGCTGCGCCCGGAAGCCGGCTCGCTCTCCGACAGCGCCAGAAGCGATACCGCGCTGACCGGCCAGGTCGTCTCGGCTCACTTCTTAGGCTCGGTCATCCGCACCCGCATGAATGTCGGCGGCAACGTCATCTCCTTCGACATGTTCAACAGCCCCGGCACCACGCCACCGCAGGCCGGCGAAACCGTGACGCTGCGCTTCATGGCAGCCGACCTGCTGATCATCCGCGACTGATCCGGCAACGCAACTCGTGCGAAAGGCGCCGCCGACGCGGCGCCTTTTTTCATTTCAGGCCGCCCGAACTGTCAGAAAAGGTGATGCAGCCATCACGACAAAGCGCTTGAACTCTCCCAGCTCCGTGGCAGAAGTTGAATAAACCAAATGAGCCGGGCAGCCGGCGGCCCGGTATTTTACGCGATGGGATATTTCAATGATTACCTGCCACCTGCGCTATGTGATCGATCCATACAAGCTTGCCGAATTCGAGGAATATGCCCGGCTCTGGATTCCGATCGTCAACAGGATGGGCGGCACCCATCACGGTTATTTTCTGCCCTCTGAAGGCGCCAACAACATTGCCGTGGCATTGTTTTCCTTCCCGAGCCTTGCTGCCTACGAGGATTATCGCACGCGCATGGCAAGCGATCCCGAATGTAAGGCTGCTTTCGAACTCGACAAACGCAACCGAAGTATCGTCAGCTATGAACGCAGTTTCATGCGGCCTGTGCTCGGCTGATCGAGCCCGCGCGCCGGCTGGAAGCAAAAAGCCCCGCACGCTTGAACAGACCCCCGAAAGTTGGACACCCAACTTCGGGGGTTTTGCATGTCCAAATACAGCAGCGCATTCAAGCAAGAAGTCATTGAGTATTACGGTTGTGGTGAGCGTAGCTACCGGGAGGTAGGTCTGCGCTTCGGGCTTGATTATTCGATGGTGCGGCGGTGGGTCGCCAGCCACGCGGAGCATGGCTTGGCGGGCTTGGCACGTAAACATAGTCACTATGATGCGCAGTTCAGACTATCGGTCCTCGAACGTATGTGGAAAGATGGTCTGTCCCGTCGACAGGCGGCCGCGCTTTTCGACATTCGCAACGCCGGTAGCCTCTCAGTCTGGGAGAGGCAATATGAGCGCGGTGGGCTTGAGGCCCTTGTCCCGCGCCGGAGAGGCAAACCGCGATCGATGCCCGAGCCCCCTACCACGGACACCAGCACGGATGGAGCGCAGGATGACGCTGCCAAGAGCCGCGAGGAATTGCTGGCGGAACTGGCCTATCTGCGCATGGAGAACGCCTACCTAAAAAAACTGGAGGCCTTAACGCAGGCGCGTCACGCGCCGAACGGACGCAAGCCGTCCAGGCGTTAAGGCCGCAGCATCCGCTCGACGGGCTGCTGGCGCTTTCGGGCCTGGCGCGCAGCACGTTCTATTATAGGCAGAAGGTGCTCTCCTCCGGCGACCGACATGCGGCCCTGAAGGTGACGATCCGATCGATCTTCGATGAACACAAGGGACGCTACGGCTATCGTCGGGTGACGGCGGCGATCCGTGGCCGCGGAGAGGCGGTCAACCACAAGACTGTCCAGCGGCTGATGGTCGAGATGAGGCTGAAGTCCCTGGTTCGGCCGAAGAAGTACCGCTCTTACAGGGGCCAGGCCGGGCACGTCGCGCCAGATCTCATCCAACGACAGTTCGCTGCCAGGCGCATGAACGAGAAGTGGGCAACCGATGTCACCGAGTTCAATGTCGCCGGCGAGAAGCTCTTCCTGTCGCCGGTCATGGACCTCCACAATGGCGAGATCATCGCGTATGAGATGGCGAGGCGGCCGATCTTCAAGCTGGTCAGGGACATGCTCAACAAGGCATTGACCAAGCTCGATGACGATGACAGGCCGATCCTGCATTCCGATCAGGGATGGCAATATCAGATGCCAGAGTGGAGCCGTATGCTCCAACAAGGCAATGTCGCCCAAAGCATGTCACGCAAGGGCAATTGCCTCGACAATGCCGCCATGGAGAGCTTCTTTGCCACGCTCAAGTCCGAGTTCTTCCATCCCAATCAGTTCGACAGCATCGACAATCTGCGAGACGGAATCGACGAATACATCCGCTACTACAACAACGATCGCATCAGGATGAAACTCAAAGGGCTGAGCCCTGTGAAATACAGGACCCAGCCCTCAAATCATCCCAGCCTATGAACCGTCCAACTTTATGGGGTCAGTTCACGCTGGCGGGGCTATTCGTTCCGTCATCCGCTCAGCGGATCGCCCGGTCGTCGGCATCGAAGCGATGCACGCGCGCCTGGTCCGGCGTCGCATAGACGATTTCGTCGGGCTCATACTGGTGCTCGCCGAAGAGGCGCGCCGTCAGCAGGCCGCACTGGTCGGATTCCAGATAGATGATCGTGTCGGCGCCGAGATGCTCGACATGCACGACCTTCGCAGCCCAGCTCCCCTGCTCGCGCGACAGCGTCATGTGTTCGGGGCGCACCCCGATCGTCTTGGCGCTGTGATCACCGACCTTCTCGCCGGGGATGAAATTCATCTGCGGCGAACCGATAAAGCCTGCGACGAAAACATTGGCCGGGCGGCTGTAGAGTTCCATCGGCGAGCCGATCTGCTCGATCGTGCCGGCATTCAGCACCACGATCTTGTCGGCAAGGGTCATCGCCTCGACCTGGTCGTGGGTGACGTAGATCATCGTCGCCTTCAGACTGCGGTGCAGCCGGGCGATTTCCAGGCGAGTCTGGACGCGCAGCGCCGCATCGAGGTTCGACAACGGCTCGTCGAACAGGAAAAGTTCCGGTTCGCGCACGATGGCGCGGCCGATCGCGACGCGCTGGCGCTGGCCGCCGGATAGTTCGGCCGGCCGCCGCGCCAGATAGGGTGCGAGTGAGAGCATGCCGGACGCCTTGCTGACGCGCTTGTCGATCTCGTCCTTGGGCGTGCCGGCCTGCTTAAGGCCAAGCCCCATATTGTCCTTCACCGTCAGGTGCGGATAGAGCGCATAGGACTGGAACACCATGGCGATGCCGCGTTTGGCCGGCGGCGTCAGCGTTTCGTCGCGGCCATTGATGACGACGGCGCCCGAGGTGATATCCTCCAGGCCCGCAATGCTGCGCAGCAGCGTCGATTTCCCGCAGCCCGACGGCCCGACGAAGATGACGAATTCGCCGTCCTTGACTTCGAGGTCGATGCCTTTCAGCACCTCATGCGTGCCATAGGTCTTGCGGATGGATTTGAGTTGAAGCGATCCCACTGGTTATTCCTTATAATCTGACCGGCTGGCCGGTACGCACGCTCTCGTCGGCGGCAAGGCAGATGCGCAGCGACGCCACCGCATCCGCCATATGGCGATCGAGGTTCAGATCCTCGCGGATCGCCCTCAGCATGAAGGCCTGTTCCAGGTCGCAGAGCGCCTGATGACCGGGCTCGCCCGTCATCCTCATGTCCTGGTCGGGCCGGATGAACTTGCCGTCCGGGCCGGTCTCGGCCGTGTGCAGACGGATCACCGATGTCTTGGTGTGGGTGTCGATATCGTCCGACTTGGCGTTCGGGTCCATGACGATCGATACCGCGCCCTTCGGCGACATCACGTCCTTGACGAAGAAGGCGGTCTCCGAAATCATCGGCCCCCAACCGGCCTCGTACCAGCCGACCGAGCCGTCCTCGAACAGCACCTGCAGGTGACCGTAATTATACATGTCGTCGGCGATCTCCTCCGACATCCTGAGCCCCATGCCGCGGACCTCGACGGCCTTCGCATCGGTGATCTGGCACATGACGTCGACATAATGCACACCGCAATCGACGATCGGCGAAGTCGTGCGCATCAGCGACTTGTGCGTCGCCCAGGTCGGGCCGCTGGACTGCTGGTTGAGGTTCATGCGGAAGACGTAAGGCGGGCCGAGCTTGCGCGCCTCCTCGATCAGCTTCATCCAGGACGGGTGATGGCGAAGGATATAGCCGATCGCCAGCTTGCGACCCGCCTTCTCAGCTGCCGCCACGACCCGTTCGGCGTCGGCAACAGTGGTCGCCAGCGGCTTCTCCACGAAAACATGACAGCCGGCCTCGAAGGCAGCGACGGCATAATCGGCATGGCTGTCGGAATAGGTGTTGATCGAGCAGAGGTCCGGCTTCAGCTCGGCAAGCGCCGTCGCGAAGTCGGGGTGAACCGTATAGCCCTGCAGTTCAGGCTCCAGCGCCGGCGTCGAGCGGTTCACGAGACCGACGATCTCGAAGCCCGGATTGTTGTGATAGGCGAGCGCGTGGCTGCGGCCCATATTGCCGAGGCCGGCAACGAGGACACGGATCGGTTTATCCTGGCTCATTTGACGGCTCCCGACGTGATGCCGCGGATCAACTGCCGCGAGAAGATGACGTAGAGGATGAGGATCGGCAGGATGGCGAGCGACAGCGCCGCCAGCACCGCATTCCAGTTGGTAACGAACTGGCCGATGAATATCTGCGAGCCGAGCGTGACCGTCTTGGTGGTTTCCGAAGGTGCAAGGATCAGCGGGAACCAGAGGTCGTTCCAGATCGGGATCATGGTGAAGACGGCGACCGTCGCCATTGCCGGGCGCACCAGCGGCAGCACCAGGCGGAAGAAGATCGCATATTCGGAAAGCCCGTCGATGCGCCCGGCATTCTTGAGGTCGTCCGAAACCGTACGCATGAATTCCGACAGGATGAAGATCGCCAGCGGTATGCCCTGCGCGGTGTAGACGAGGATCAGCGCCGTCAGCGTGTTGACGAGGCCGGCCGCCACCATACCCTGCAGGATTGCCACCGTGCCGAGGCGGATCGGGATCATGATGCCGATCGCCATATAGAGCCCGAGCAGCAAGTTACCGCGAAAGCGGTATTCCGACAGCGCAAAGGCCGCCATGGCGCCGAAGAGCAGCACCAGCAGGATCGAGACAATCGTCACGACAAAGCTGTTCTGGAAATAGGTGGCGAAATCGCCCTGCCCGAGCACCGTCTGGTAGCCGACGAGGCTGAAAGTCGATGGCGTCGGGATCATCAGCGGTTCGCGGAAGATCGAGGCACGATCCTTGAACGAGTTGACGATGGTCAGGAACACCGGAAACAGCGCGACCAGCGTATAGGCGCCGAGCGCCAGGTGCACGAGGCCGGTGCGGATGGGAGATGTGCGTGCCTTGGACATGCGCGCTCCTCAGAACTGGTAGCGACGCATGCGCCGCTGGATGACGAAGAGATAAAGCGAGACGCCGGCGAGGATGATGAGGAACATCACGGTCGCGATCGTGGCACCCATCGAACGGTCGCCCAACTGCAGCTGGAAACCGAAGAAGGTGCGGTAGAGCAGCGTGCCGAGAATGTCGGTCGACATATCGGGCCCGGCGAGCGCCCCCTGCACGGTGTAGATCAGGTCGAAGGCGTTGAAATTGCCGACGAAGGTGAGGATAGAGATGATGCCGATCGCCGGCAGGATGAGCGGCAGCTTGATCTTCCAGAACTGCGCCCAGCCGGTGACGCCGTCGCATTCGGCCGCCTCGATCACCTCTTCGGGGATGCTGAGAAGCGCTGCATAGATCAGCATCATCGGAATGCCGATATATTGCCAGTTGGAGATCAGCGAGACGGCGACCAGCGCCGAGCCGGGCTTGCCGAGCCAGGGTGCGAACAGGAATTTCAGGCCGATGAGATCGAGCATCCAGGGAGCGACACCCCAAATCGGCGAAAGGATCAGCTTCCAGATGAAACCGACGATGACGAAGGAAAGCAGTGTGGGCAGGAACATCGCCGTGCGGTAGAAGGCCACCCCCCTCAGCTTCGGCACCGACAGCAGGGCGGCAAGTGCCACGCCGATCGGGTTCTGCACGCACATGTGGATGGCGAAGAAGATCAGGTTGTTGACGAGCGCGTTCCAGAAATCATGCGCCCAGCGCGGATCGCCGAATAGAACCTTGAAATTCGCAAGTCCGACAAAGGCTGATTGCCCGTCGACCGTATTGTAAAGCGACAGCCTGAGCGTCTCGATGAGCGGCAGCACCATGACGGCGGAATAAACGATCACCGCGGGCAGCATGAAGACGAAGATGTGCCAGCGCACCGGGCGCTTGATCGGGACGATTTCGGCCGCGTTGTGGGTTTCGCTCATGGCTTTTGCCTGTTCTTGTCGACTGGCTGCAAGGCGCAGCACAGGTGGAAAACGTTGCGCCTCACCCCACCCTCTCTCCGCGCGGCGGATAGGGGGGAACATGCCCTGTCTGGATGCCATGTCGGGCTGGGGAGGTCGCTTGCGAGTCTCCTTCTCCCCGCGAGCGGGGAGAAGGTGGCCGGCAGGCCGGATGAGGGGCAGCAAACGCCACCCCCGATCACATCACTTGGCCGGCTTGTACCAGCTGTCGAGGCCCTTCTGCAGCTTCTCGGCAGCAACCTTCGGCGTATCCGTGCCGTTGATCACGTTGGCCGATTCGACCCAGGTCTCGTTTTCGAGGTTCGGCGTGCCGCGCGACAGGATCTGGTAGGTCGAGCGCACGGTCGACTTGTACGGGCCGCGCCAGGAGACGAATTCCTGGGCAAGCGGATCGGACATCTTGACCGGGTTGGAGTTCAGGCTGAAGAAGCCGGGCAGAGAGTTCGCGTAGATGTCGGCGAACTCGGGCGAAGCGACCCAGCTCAGGAACTTCTTGGCTTCCTCGGCATGCTTGCTCTTGGCATTCAGGGCGACGCCGATATCCGGATGGTCGGAGATGTAGCCCGTATCGCCAGCCTTCGGAACCGGCGGCGGGAATGCGCCCATCTTGAACTGCGCCTGGGTGTTGAAGAGCGCGATTTCCCAGGAACCGGCCGGATAAATGGCGGCGCGGCCGAGCGTGAAGAGGTTCTGGCTGTCCGAATAGGTCTGGGCTTCGAAACCCTCGCCGAGATAGGGCTTCCACTTGGCAAGCTCCTCATAGGGCTTGACCCAGTCGGCATCGGTCAGCTTCTGCTTGCCTGCGATCAGCGCTTCGCGGCCTTCCTCACCCTTCCAGTAATTCGGGCCGATGTTCTGGTAGCCCATGGTAGCGGCTTCCCAGAGGTCCTTCGTGCCCATGGCGAGCGGGATGTAGGTGCCGTCAGCCTTGATCTTGTCAAGAGCGGCGAAGAACTCGTCTTCCGTCTTCGGAATGGAGATGCCGAGCTTGTCGAAGGCATCCTTGTTGTAAATGAAGCCGTGGATGACCGAAGCCATCGGCACGCAGAAGGTCGACTTACCGTCGTCGGTCGACCAGGCGGCCTTGGCGACCGGCGAGAAATTCTCCATGCCTGGCAGGCCGGTGATATCGACGAGCTGCTTCTTGTTGAAGAGTTCGAGCGAGGCGTCGAACGGACGGCAGGTGATGATATCGCCAGCGGAGCCGGCATCGAGCTTGGCGTTCAGCGAAGCATTGTATTCGGTCGGCGCGGTCGGCGAGAAGACGATCTTGATGCCCGGGTTCTTGGCTTCGAAAGCCGGGATGATCTTTTCCTGCCAGATCTGCAGGTCGTCGTTACGCCAGCTTTCCACAGTCAGCGTGACGTCGGCGGCATGGACGAGACCTGCCGATGTCAGCAGGCTTGTGGCAAGCAGGAAGCTTTTCAGAGCAGTGTTTTTCATTTCCCTCTCCTGTTTTCAGGCGCCGGAAGGCGCCGTTTTCGATCTGAAACAAGCGGTTGGTGTGCTTGAGGAAACACCCAACGCCCCTTGAGGGCCGCCAGCGACTGCCGGCCCCGAAAGCTCGACGGACGCAAAGGCGGAATCGCCTGCGGCCGGACTGCGCGCCTTCCCGGTGGCCTGCACCGGGCGTGGCGAAATGACTGGGAAAGCCGATGGATGCCTGAACTCAACCACTGGCCACGCGGGCCTGCGGGTGTTCTTGCAATCATCCTCGAAGCGGTTCCGGCTTGGCTTTGCTGCCGGTTTTCTTGGGCTTCGGAACGCTGTTCCCTTTGATCGAATTAAGGCCAAAAAAATACCAATTGTCCAGCCGAATTTAACTTTTTCGCCGCCAAAAATTCATTTAAAAATTTTATCTAATGAAATCAATGGAATAAAAAGGTGGATTTTCATCGCCATTCCCACTTGGTAAATGGTATTTTTTTGGTATTGTAATAAAACCATGTGGCAACGGCGCATTTCGGAGGCGCGATGACGGAGCTTGCAATCGGCATAGACGGCGGCGGAACGAGCTGCCGGGCCGCGGTGGCGGACAGGAACGGCAAGGTCATCGGCCGCGGCAAGGCGGGCCCCGCCAACATCCTGTCGGATCTCGAAAACTCTCTTCTCAACATCGTCGAATCCGCTCGCGAGGCGCTGCGCGATGCCGGGCTCGAGGCTGATGCCGTTTCTTCCGCTGTGTCGGTCGTGGGCGTCGCCGGCGCCAATGTCACGGATTACGGACGGCGAATCGAAAGAGCCCTGCCCTTTGCCGCAGGCCGCGTCGTCACCGATGCGCTCATTTCCCTGCAGGGGGCGCTTGGTGATGCCGACGGGATCGTCGGCGCTTTCGGCACCGGTTCGGTCTATAATGCGCGCAGGGATGGCCGGCTGAAGGGCATCGGCGGATGGGGCTTCGTCGTCGGCGATCAGGCGAGCGGCGCCCGTCTTGGCCGCGACCTCATGGAACGCGCGCTGCTCGCTTATGACGGGGTGCGTTTGGGATCGCCGATCACCGAAGCGGTCATGGCTGAATATGGCAACGATCCCGAGCGCATCGCCGAATTCGCGCATTCGGCGCGGCCGAATGATTTCGCCCGCTACGCGCCGATGGTTTTCAAGCATGCCGGCGAAGGCGATGCCGTCGCCGCGGGCATCGTCAGGGATGCCACAACAGCGATCGGCGAGAGCCTCGACGCGCTCCTCTGGCCCGAATGCCCGTCGATCTGCCTCCTCGGCGGCCTCGCCCAGGCCTATGAGCCGTGGCTTTCCGATTGTTACAGGGCGCTGCTTGCCAAACCGAAGAATGATGCCTTGCACGGCGCGGTGGAACTTGCGATCAAGCTCCTGAACGATCAGCAGAGAGGTGCAGCATGAGCGACGACCTCGCCACCATCCTGTCCCTGGAGCGACTGCAGGCGGCCGGCACCGGCCCGCTCTATGTCAAACTGCGCCGCACGCTCGAAGAAGCCGTGCGGACCGGCACGCTCGGCCATGGCGATGCGCTGCCGCCGGAGCGCGACATCGCCGAATTTGCCGCCGTCAGCCGCGTCACCGTGCGCAAGGCGATCGATGAACTCGTCGCCGACGGCCTGCTGGTGCGCCGCCACGGCTCGGGCACCTTCGTCGCCAAGCCGGTCTCCAAGGTCGAGCAGCGCCTGTCGCAGCTCACCTCCTTCACCGAGGACATGGCGCGGCGCGGCATGTCCTCACGCTCCGAATGGCTGCATAAGGGCATCCACACCCCCTCGCCCGACGAGATGATGATCCTCGGCCTCGCCGCCGACGTGAAGGTTTCGCGTCTCTCCCGCCTGCGCATCGCCGACGACCAGCCGCTGGCGATCGAAAATGCCAGCGTCTCCGGCGAATTCCTGCCGGACCCCTCGGCCGTCACCAATTCGCTCTATGCCGAACTCGAACGCCGCCAGGTCCGCCCGGTACGGGCCGTTCAGCGCATCTCGGCAACCAATATGAAGGAAGCCGACGCGCAGCTTCTCGGCGTGTCCGTGGGTGCGGCCGGCCTGTCGATCGAGCGCATCTCCTATCTCGGCTCCGGCCGCGCCGTGGAATTCACCCGCTCGCTCTATCGCGGCGATGCTTATGATTTTGTTGCGGAGCTGACGATCGGGGCGACGTGAGCCCTACCAGAAGCGAGCAATCCAGTGCTGATTTCCGGCGAGTTCATCGAAGATCGCATCGGCGGAAATGATCGGTATCCCATTCTGCATGGCGGTAGCGGCAAGAAACCGATCGAACGGATCGCGATGCGCCCAATCCATCATCGCCGCGCTCAGACAGATTTCCGGTGTTAGTGCCGCGGCAACCCCGCCCTGATCTTGCAGCAGTTCCGACAATCGGCCGATGAAAGGCTCCATCTCCGGCCATTTGCCGAGACGCACTTTCTGTCCGATTTCAAACAGGGATATAGGGCTGACGAGAATATTCTCCGCCTTTTCGATCAGAGCAACCGCCTTGCCCGAGAGCCGCTTATCGCCGGTCAGCGACCATGCCCAGGCATGGGTGTCGAGCAGAAGTGAATTCACTCGATCCCTTCCCATGCCGCAAGGTCGCCCTCATCCATGGGCTCGAAAAAGTCAGGCCCATTTCCAGCAACCTGCCCCTTGAGCAGGCCGATCTTGAAGGAAGATTGCACAATCGGAATGATCTTCACGACAGGCTTGCGCCCCTTGGCGATCACCACTTCCTCACCGGAAAGGGCGGCGTCGATCAATTTCGACAGGTTGGTCTTTGCGGCATGAATGGTAACCTGCATAGCTGCCCTCATTAGCTAACTTGGCTAACCATACCATCTCGCCATGAATTCCGCTATCGAATTCGAAAAGCCGGAACACGGACGATTATTGAACCATATCAAAATCATAAAGCCGGAAAGTGAATCACTTCCCGGCTTCATCGTCTCTTGATTCTTTGCATTAAGAACGGGCGGGCGCGTCTCTACGCCGCGTCCTCAATCTCCTCGTCGGCCTTACGCGGCACATAGTTCAGCACCGGCCCAAGCCACCGCTCGACCTCGGAAATCTCCATGCCCTTGCGCTTGGCATAGTCCTCCACTTGGTCTCGCTCCACCTTGGCGACGCCGAAATAATAGGAGTCGGGGTGGCCGATATAGAGGCCGGATACGGACGAGCCGGGCCACATCGCGTAGCTCTCCGTGAGTTTGACGCCGGCCGCCTTTTCCGCATCGAGCAGCTTGAAGAGCGTTGCCTTCTCGGTGTGGTCCGGCTGGGCGGGATAACCCGGCGCCGGCCGGATGCCGGCATAGGCTTCGGTGATGAGCTCCTCGTTGCTAAGCGTCTCGTCCTTGGCATAGCCCCAATGTTCGCGACGCACCTGCTCGTGCATGCGCTCGGCAAAAGCTTCGGCGAAGCGGTCGGCCAGCGCCTTGACGAGGATCGAGGAATAGTCGTCGTTCGACCGTTCGAAGCGCTCGGCGATGGCGATTTCCTCGATGCCTGATGTCACCACGAACCCGCCGACATAATCCTGCACACCGCTTGCAACAGGTGCGACGAAGTCCGAAAGCGCCACGTTCGCCCGACCGTCCCGCTTCGAGAGCTGCTGGCGCAACGTATAGAAGGTGGCAAGCTCCTGTTTCCGGCTCTCGTCGGTAAAGAGGCGGATATCGTCACCGACGGCACCGGCCGGCCAGAAGCCGATGACGGCGCGCGGACGGAACCACTTCTCGTCGATGATCTTTTTGAGCATCGCCTGCGCATCGGCCCAGAGCGCACGCGCCGCCTCGCCCTGCTTCTCGTCTTCGAGAATTGCGGGGAAACGGCCGCGCAATTCCCAGGTCTGGAAGAAGGGCGTCCAGTCGATGTATCTGGCAAGCTCCGCCAGATCGTAATCCTCGAACACCCGCGTGCCGAAGAATTGCGGCTTGGTCGGCTGGTAGGCTGGCCAGTCGGTCTTGTGCGCATTCTCGCGAGCGCGGGCCAGCGGCAGGCGCACCTTCTCCGCTTCGCTGCGGGCATGGGCGGCCGCCACCTTGGCATACTCGGCTCTTACATCATCGACATAGCCCTGCCGCGTTTCCGGCGAGAGCAGTGCCGAGACGACGCCGACGGCGCGGCTCGCATCGGTCACATAGACCGCCTGGCCCTTGTTGTAGCCCGGATGGATCTTCACGGCCGTATGCACGCGGCTGGTCGTGGCACCACCGATCAGTAGCGGGATTTCAAAGCCTTGCCGCTCCATCTCGGCCGCGACGTGCACCATCTCGTCGAGCGATGGCGTGATCAGCCCGGAAAGGCCGATGATATCAACCTTTTCGGCGATCGCCGTTTCCAGGATCTTCGTCGCCGGCACCATGACGCCGAGGTCGACGATCTCGTAATTGTTGCAGGCGAGCACGACGCCGACGATGTTCTTGCCGATATCGTGCACGTCACCCTTGACCGTCGCCATCAGGATCTTGCCGGCCGATTGCCGTTCCTCGCCGCCGTTGAGGCGCTTTTCCTCTTCCATGTAGGGAAGAAGCACGGCAACGGCCTGCTTCATGACGCGGGCAGATTTCACGACCTGCGGCAGGAACATCTTACCCGAGCCGAAAAGATCTCCGACGACGTTCATGCCGGCCATCAGCGGCCCTTCGATGACGTGCAGCGGCCGGGCGGCCTGCTGGCGCGCCTCCTCCGTATCGGCTTCGATATATTCAGTGATGCCGTTGACGAGCGCATGTTCGAGACGCTTCTCGACGCTCCATTCACGCCAGGAGAGATCCTGGACACGGCCTTCCCGGGCACCCGCACCACGGAAACGCTCAGCCACTTCGAGCAGACGTTCGGTGCTGTCGGGGCGACGGTTGAGCACCACATCTTCGCAGGCCTCGCGCAACTCAGGGTCGATGTTGTCGTAGACGGCGAGCTGGCCGGCATTGACGATGCCCATGTCCATGCCCGCCTGAATGGCGTGGTAGAGGAACACTGCGTGCATCGCTTCGCGCACAGGCTCATTGCCGCGGAACGAGAAGGACAGGTTCGAGACGCCGCCGGAAATATGCACGAGCGGCATGCGCTGACGGATCGTCCGCGTCGCCTCGATGAAGTCGACGCCGTAATTATTGTGCTCTTCGATGCCGGTCGCGACCGCGAAGATGTTCGGGTCGAAGATGATGTCCTCGGGCGGGAAGCCGATCTTTTCCGTCAACAGCTTATAGGCGCGCGTGCAGATCTCGACCTTGCGGTTGTAATTGTCGGCCTGCCCCGTCTCGTCGAAAGCCATGACGACGACAGCAGCGCCGTAATTGTGCAGCAGCCGCGCCTGGGCGAGGAAATTCTCCTCGCCTTCCTTCAGCGAGATCGAATTGACGATCGGCTTGCCCTGCACCCGCTTCAGGCCGGATTCGATGATCGAGAATTTCGACGAGTCGATCATCACGGGCACGCGGGCGATATCAGGCTCGGCGGCGATCAGGTTGAGGAACTCGACCATCGCCTTTTCGGAATCGATCAGGCCCTCGTCCATGTTGATGTCGATCACCTGCGCACCGTTCTCGACCTGGTCGCGGGCGACATCGAGCGCCGTGGTGTAATCGGCATTGGTGATCAGCTTGCGGAACTTCGCCGAGCCGGTGACGTTGGTGCGCTCGCCGACGTTGACGAAGGGAATGTCCTTGGTCAGCTCGAAGGGTTCGAGGCCAGACAGCGACATGAAGGGGCGATGCTCCGGAATCGGACGCGGCTTGTATTTCGCGACGGTCTCGGCGATCGCCCTTATATGTTCGGGCGTCGAGCCGCAGCAGCCGCCGACGATATTGACCAGGCCCTCGCGCGCGAAGCTGTCGATCTGGGCGGCCATCAGCTCCGGCGTTTCGTCATACTGGCCGAACTCGTTCGGCAGGCCGGCATTCGGATAGGCGCAGATGAAGGTGTCGGCGACGCCTGAAAGCTCCTGCAGATGCGGGCGCATCGCGTTAGCCCCGAGGGCGCAGTTGAGGCCGATCGTGAAGGGATTAGCGTGGCGCACCGAGTTCCAGAAGGCCGATGGGGTCTGGCCGGAGAGCGTGCGGCCGGAAAGGTCGGTGATCGTGCCGGAGATCATCACCGGCAGGCGTACGCCCTTGGCTTCGAAGCGCTCCTCGCAGGCGAAGATCGCTGCCTTGGCGTTCAGCGTGTCGAAGATCGTCTCGATGAGGATGATATCGGCGCCGCCGTCGATGAGACCGTCGATCTGTTCGCCATAGGCGTCACGCAGATCGTCGAAAGTGACTGCGCGGAAACCCGGATTGTTGACGTCGGGCGAAATCGAGGCGGTGCGGTTGGTCGGCCCGATGGCGCCGGCGACGAAGCGGCGGCGGCCGTCCTCGCGCTCGGCGCGGACAGCCGCGCGGCGCACGATCTCGGCACCTTCCTTGTTCAGCGCATAGACCTCGCCTTCCATCCGGTAATCGGCCTGCGCGATGCGGGTCGAGGAGAAGGTGTTGGTCTCGAGAATATCGGCGCCAGCCTTGGCGTATTTATAATGGATCTCTTCGATCGCATCCGGCTGACTGAGGATCAGAAGGTCGTTGTTGCCCTTCTGGTGGCAGGCGCAGCCGATGAAGCGCGTACCGCGAAACTGGTCTTCATCGTAGCCCAGCCCCTGGATCTGCGTGCCCATGGCGCCGTCGAGAACAAGGATGCGCTCGCTCGCGGCTTTTTTCAAAGCTGCGAAAACTTCACTGCCGTCGCGCTTGCCCCCTTCGGGACCAAAGAGATTGTCGAACACGGGAGGGCTCCTTGACGTCGTAAGACCAGACAGTCCAAATCACATAAAGATATCTTTATGTCAATATATGCCTGTCGATTTCGTAGTTTTCAAGCCCGTAACGCCGGATGTATTTTCGGACACGCAAAGGACGCTCTACGCTTTCAATCCTCGTATTGTGCCTTCAGAAAATCGGTTCCTGATTTTCGCGCCGATGCGCTAACCGGATGACAGACTCGCGCGACCTCTATATACGCGTTTGCGACATAGTGCGCACGAAATCGGAGGAGTATCATGGCACCCGCAACCGGCAACGCCGCACTCGGAAACTGGACGGGCCGCGCCTATCATCGCGGCTGGCTGCTCGCCCAGGCAAACGGCCTCTTCGATTTCTTCCAGCACAAGTCGATCAATCCCAAGGGCGGCTTTTACGATCTCGACGATACCGGCTGGCCGCTTGACGCCGAGGGCCAGGTTCGCAGCATCCATATCGCGGCGCGCGCGGTACATTGTTTCTCGATCGGCGCCCTACTCGGCCGTCCCGGCGCCTCCGACGTCGTCGACCACGGCATGGACTATCTCTGGAACCATCACCGCGACCGTAAAAACGGCGGCTATTTCTGGTCGCTCAACAATGCCGGTCCCGTCGATTCCAACAAGCAGGGCTATGGCCATGCCTTCGTTCTCTTGGCCGCCTCATCCGCCAAGACGATCGGCCATCCGCTGGCTGACGGCATGCTCGCCGATATCACGGAGATCCTGAACACGAAGTTCTGGGAGCCGCAAAACGGGGCGATCGCCGAGGAATTCACCGCCGACTGGCAGCCGCTCGACGGCGGCGCCTATCGCGGCCAGAATTCCAATATGCACCTGACCGAAGCGCTGATGGCAGCCTTCGAAGTCTCCGGCGACAGGCAATACCTGGCAAAGGCCGAAAGCATCGCCGATCTCGTCATTCGCCGCTCGGCCGGTTCGGTCGACTGGCGCGTCGCCGAACATTTCGATGCCGAATGGAACCTCGATAAGGATTACTATCATCCGAACGAAATGTTCCGCCCGGCCGGCACGACACCCGGCCATTGGCTGGAATGGGCTCGCCTCATCCTGCAGCTCTGGGCGCTCGGCGGCAAACGCATCGCATGGATGCCGGATGCAGCGAAAGCCCTTTTCGAGCAATCCATGGCGCTCGGCTGGGACAACGACAAGGGCGGCTTCTATTACACGCTCGACTGGGCGGACAAGCCCGCCAAGCGCAACAAGCTCTGGTGGCCGGCCTGCGAAGGCGCCGCTGCCGCGCACTTCCTCAACGAACACCTGCCGAGCGACTATCACGAGGAATGCTACCGCAAGATCTGGAACGTTATCGAGCGCGCCTTCATCGACCACAAGAACGGCGGCTGGCACGAGGAACTGACGGAGGATCTCGTTCCCTCCCACTCGCTCTTCCCCGGCAAGGGCGATATCTACCACGCCCTGCAGGCCTGCCTGATCCCACTCTTCCCGGCGACGGGCAGCCTGACGAAGGGGATACTCGAAGCCGGCGGCAGGCTCTGAGGCGAAAGCCTCAGCAGCCCTGTGCCGATTTTGCGTTTACAGCTACCTCTCGAACTGGCGCGCTTCTCGATTTGCTTCATTGAGGTCGTTTCGCACGCGATCCTGATCGTCACGTATGTCGCTGAGTTCCTTTTCGAGATCTTGAACCTTCCAGTAATTCAAAAGTGAACTGTCTTCCGCAGGATCTTTCTTCATTTTTTCCTTTAATTCTTCAAGCTCCTCTTCTTTGCGTTTGTAGTCGTCTTCGAGCCACCACAGTTTCAATCTAAGCGAATACTGGCGATAGCCGACCTCGTGACCACGCAGGAACTGAGCCTCCGTCTTAGGCGGGCACAGACCGTTATAGCTGTGTCCATGCTGTCCTTCCCAAAGCCCGCTCCACGCTGTGCAATAACGCAACAGACCTTTCTTGTAGCCCTGATTCCAAAGGCTGAGGTTCGGCACGACCTTTACTCGTTTGCAGGACTTAATGTGCCCTTCAAACCGCTCTTGCGGCTGATAGCCGTTGAACCCATCAGTGAAACCGATACCTTTCCAGTCGCCGGCAAGGCAGTCCTTTTTCGAGATCGTGTAGCAAGAGGTAAGGAACAGACTAATGCCGATGGCGGCAATGATAGAGAATAAACGCAACATAACGAACCCGCCCAACAGAACAAAACAGGAACATAATTACCAGTTGCGTATCCGTCTGTCACTACGCGCGTTCGTGCGATCTTCCATTTGGGCAGCTTTATTTTGGGTGCGAAGTCACGACCCGAAAAGTGTCCTCGACAACCGTCGGCAAGCTTCGACGCCGGGCTCAATACCCCGGCGCGGGCAACGCGACGTTCGGGTTCCGCTGGAACCACTCGACATCCTCGTTGACGCGGTCGAGATCGTCCTGCACGTCGCGCTGGTCGCGGCGAATATCGTGCATGTCGTCTTCCAGGTCTTCGACCCGCCGGCGCAGTTCGGATCTCTCCTCGTCCTTCGCATCCTTCAGCTTGTCGGAAAGCTCGTCGATGCTTGCCTCCTTTGAGCTGTAGTCGTTCTGCATCGAGGTGAGGCGTTCCTGGAGCCCGTGCTGCTTGGCTCCAAGGTTGAAGCCGCGCAGAAAGCCCTGAGCGGTGTCCGGCGGGCAGACATTGGCGTAGCCGCCACCCGACTGGCCGCGCGCCAGTCCGCTGAGCGGCGTGCAGTAACGCACGAGGCCGGCCTGATAGCCCTGGAACCAGATCGTCTGATCGGGCACGATCTTCACCCGCTCGCAGGATTTCGCGTGCGCGGCGAAGCGCTGCTGCGGCTCGTAGCCGGCAGCGCCGTCGCTCTCGCCGATCACCCGCCAGTCGGCGGCGACGCACTCCTCCTTGGAAAGCGTGTTGCAGGAGGCAAGGAAGAGGCCGAAACCGATGGCGGCGGCAAGCGCGAGGAACAGGCGGATCATGATGTCCCGGAAAGGTTAAGGAGGGCGATGCCGCACCTTAGCCGCAGGACAAGCCCGCGTCACCGGAGCGGCGACGCGATTTTGCATTTTTGATGGCTTTTTTCTGTCGAAATTACGGCAGGGATAGCCGCATCAAAGCGGGGCGAGCCGCAACGTGTCCAGATCCTTCGCCAGCATCAACGCCAGCGCTTCCACCACGAGGTTGTGGTCGTCTCGCTGCGGCAAGCCGGAGACGGTCACCGCGCCAACGCAGCCCGTGCCCCTGACATTGATCGGGAAACTGCCGCCATGCGGCGCATAGTCGTCGCCGGAAAGCCCGTTGTCCTCGACCGTCTTGCCGTCCTTCTTCAGTTTCAGGCCGGAAGCATAGCTGCTGCGAAAATAGCGCAGAACCATATTACGCTTGCGGCGGACCCAGTTGACATTGTCGGGCGTGACACCCGGAAGCGCCGCATAGAAGACCGGCATCGAATGCAGGGTCACGTCGATCGCGATGCCGAGGCCGCGCTCGGTGCCGAGTTCCTGCAGGAGCTTGCCGAGCTGCCATGCCGTCGTCAGGTCGAAAGCATCGAAGCTCAGCGCCTTCTCCTGCTCCGCGATCCGGCTGAGATCGTCCTCGATGGTCATTGGTAAGCCCTCCTCTGCAGCGATGATCCCCTGCAGACCATTCTCGCCGGAGGCAAAAAAGTAAAGCAAAACTTGACGCTATCGCGTTCAGAGCTTCGGTGTCAGCATCTCGAAGCGGTCGCGGATGGTGGCGCAGGTATCGCCGCCGAGCCTTGCGATGGCGTCGATGGCGGCCGGATCGACATGCAGCCTTTCGGGATCGACGACGCCGTCACGATAATGCGCATAGACGATCTCGCCCATGATGATCTGCCTGGAGCGGCCGAGTTCCAGCGTCACATGCCGCCGGCATTCGAAGGCGGCCGGCGCCTCCGCGATGTAGGGCGAGGCCACCTTCTCGCCCGGCATCGCCGTCAACCCCGCCTCTTTCAGCTCGTCGACGCCGCGCGAATATTTGGCGCCGCAGACATGCATCGCCTCGGCGATCGCGAAGGAGACGATATTGACCGTGAAGACCTCGGTCATGCGGATATTGTGGCCGGTGTCCTTGAACGACATGTCGGGATGGTTCTCGACCCCGATCGCCAAGATAGGCGGATCAGCCGAAAGGCAGTTGAAAAAGCTGAAAGGTGCGGCGTTGATCCGCCCGTGCTCGTCGACCGTCGTCACCAGCGCGATCGGTCGCGGAATGATCGTGCCGATCATCAGCTTGTAGCGTTCGCGCTCCGTCAACTGCTCGAAGTCGAAGGAAATAGCCATCGGTTCAGACAGCCTTCGGAACCGGCGAGAAACCGCTCATCGCGCCGATGAAGGGTTTCGGCAGCGGCGCTGCGTAGGAGCCGCGTTTGCTGGTGGAAAGCCCGAGCGACACAAGCGCCTCGGCCTGTTTGACGGCAGTCGCGACACCATCGACGACAGGCACGCCGTAGATCTCCTGCAATTCTCTGGCGAGATCCGTCATGCCGGCGCAGCCGAGCACGATCGCCTCGGCGCCGTCTTCCGCAAGCGCCCGCTCGATCTCGGCGCGAAGTTTGCCGATCGCGCCGGAAGCCGCATCCTCCAGTTCCAGCACGGGGATATCGGAGGCGCGCACCTTGGCGCGCTCGCCCATGCCGTAGCGGCGCACCAGATTGTCGATCAGCACCCGCGACCGCTCCAGCGTCGTCACCACAGTGAAGCGCTGAGCGAGAAAACCCGCCGTCGCAACCGCGGATTCGCAAAGCCCGAGGATCGGCACATCGGCAAAACTGCGTGCCGCTTCGAGCCCCGTATCGTCGAAGCAGGCGATGACAGCCGCGTCGTAGCCCTCGCTTTGCCGCTCCCTGAGTTCGGAGAGGAGGCCGGGAATCGCCAGCGCCCCGTCGTAATGGCCTTCGATGGAGACAGGTCCCATGCGCGAGGTGGCTGCGATAATCTCCGTGCCTGAAGCAGCCACCGCGCGCGCGGCGGTCGCGGCCTTCTCGGTCATGGAGGCCGTGGTATTCGGATTGATGATGAGGATGCGCATTTCAGCCTGTCTTTGCCTGTCTCCGGCTGAGCATGGTCATGATGCCGAGCGCGATGAGAATAATGGTGAAGGAAAACAGTGTCGTCACCGTGCCGAGGGCATAGAGCACGGGCGTCGTGACGTTGGTCGTCATGCCGTAGATCTCGAGCGGCAGCGTGTTGTAGGTGCCTGACGTCATCAACGTGCGGGCAAACTCGTCATAGGAGAGCGTGAAGCCGAACAGGCCGACGCCGATCAGACTCGGCGCGATCATCGGCAGCACGACATGGCGGAAGGTCTGCCAGGAGGAGGCGCCGAGGTCGCGCGCCGCCTCCTCATAGGCCGGCGAGAAGCGATTGAAGACGGCAAACATGATCAGCACGCCGAAGGGCAGCGTCCAGGTCAGATGCGCGCCGAAGGCCGAGGAGTACCAGGCGGGCTTCAGCCCACCCTCCTGGAAAACGACGCCGATGCCGAGCGAGACGATGATCGACGGCACCACGAGGCTTGCGACGGTGGCATAGAACAGCACCGTAGAGCCACGGAAACGGCGGCGGAAGGCAAGGCCGGCAAGCAGCGACACGACGACGGTCACCACCATCACCATCAACCCGAGCGAGAAGGAACGACGGAACGAGGCGCCGAAATCGCCGACCGCCTGTTTCTCGAACAGATTGAAGAACCAATGCGTGGAAACGCCGTTCATCGGGAAGGTCAGGCCGCCGTCCGGCCCCTGGAAGGAGAGGATAAGGATCGCCGACAGCGGACCGTAGAGGAACAGCACGAAGACGATGAAGAAGATCGCCAGCAGATAGAATCCGAGGCCGCGTTTTTCGTGGTTCATCTCAAAGCTCCTTGCGGATATCGACGACGCGCAGGATGGCGGCGACCATCAGCAGCACGACAGCGAGCAGCACCACGGCATTGGCAGCCGCCGCCGGATATTGCAGCAGCGACATCTGGTTCTTCATCATCAGCGCCACCGAAGCGCTCTGTCCGCCGGACATGACCTGCACCGTCGAGAAATCGGCCATCACAAGCGTCACGACAAAGATCGTGCCGATCGCCATGCCGGGCTTGGCGAGCGGAATGACGACGTTCCACAGCACCTGCCAGCCGGATGCGCCCGCGTCGCGCGCCGCCTCGAACAGCGACCGGTCGATGCGCATCAGCGTGTTGAAGATCGGCGTCACCATGAACAACGTATAGAGATGCACCATGGCGAGCACGACGGCGAAATCGGAATAGAGCAGCCATTCGATCGGCTGCGGAATGATCCCCATCTGGATCAGCGTCGAATTGACGAGGCCGTTGCGCCCGAGCACCGGAATCCACGAGATCATGCGAATGATGTTCGACGTCATGAACGGCACGGTGCAGACGAGAAAGAGGATCATCTGCGTCGAGGTCTTGCGGATATGGAAGGCCAGGAAATAGGCGACCCAGAATCCGATGACCAGCGTCAGCGCCCAGACGATGGCGGTGAATTTCAGCGTATTGAGATAGGTCTTCCACGTCACCCATGAACCGAGCGTGTCGGTGTAGTTCATGGTGAGGAAATCGGGATAGAGGCCGGCGAAATCATAGTCCCACAAGCTGACGATAGCGATCATGGCAATCGGCAGCAGGAAGAAGAAACCGAGAATGGCGATGAGCGGGCTCGCCTGGAGATAGGAGATGGCCGAGGGAGAGAGGCGGAAGGTACGGCGGTGCGCCGGCCGCGAAGCCTGATCCGTCTGCTCTGAAGCGATCGTTGCCATCCCTTGCCCTTTCGCAAGTCATTCATCATCCGCATAGGGAGGGCTCAAAAGACCCCTCCCCAACCCTCCCCACAAGGGGGAGGGAGTTTTAGGCCGCACCCTCGCCGGACTCCCTCCCCCTTGTGGGGAGGTTTGGGGAGGGGAAAACGGCAATCGCCTTAGGCAGCGATGAACTCGTTCCAGCGGCGAACCATGTAGCGGTCCTCGTCCATGACCGAGTTCCAGCAGGCGACCGCGCCCATGCGGGCTTCGAAGGCACCGCCGTCGCGGACTGCGCCGGCCTTCTCCATGACCTTGCCTTCGGGAGAAAGGATATCGCCCTGCGCCGGCTTGCCCTCGATCCAGTAGCCCCACTCGTCTGCCGTCATGAAGTTCTTGGCAGTCTCCATGCAGGCGGAATAGTAGCCCTGGCGGTTGAGGTAACCGCCGACCCAACCTGATGTGTACCAGTTGATATATTCATAGGCCGCATCGAGCTGTGCGCCCTTGAGGTGCGACGCAAGGCCGAGACCGCCGCCCCATGCGCGGTAGCCTTCCTTGAGCGGCTGGTACTTGCAGGCGATGCCCTTGGAGCGGACGGCGGCAACGGCCGGCGACCACATGGACTGGATGACGACTTCGCCCGATGCCATCAGATTGACCGACTCGTCGAAGCTCTTCCAGAAGGCGCGGAACTGACCGTCGCCCTTGGCCTTGATCAGGAATTCGATCGTCTTGTCGATCTCTGCCTTGGTCATGTTGCCCTTGTCGGCATATTTGATGTTGCCCATGGCTTCCATGATCATCGCCGCATCCATGATGCCGATCGACGGGATGTTGAGGATCGAGGTCTTGCCCTTGAACTTCGGGTCCATGATGTCGGCCCAGCTCGTAATGTCGCGGCCGACGAGATCCGGACGGATGCCGAGCGTATCTGCATTGTAGATGGTGGGAACCATCGTCATCCACTGCGTCGGCTCCTTGGCGAACTTCTTGGAAGCCTGCTCCTCGACGAAGCCGACCGTGTGCGGTGCGGTACCCTGGGCAATGACGCTGTCCGGCTTCATCTTGCCGTTGATGAACAGCGGCACGATCTTGTCGTAATATTTGAGCTTCTTGACGTCCATCGGCTGCAGCACGCCTGTCGGGAACACCTTCTTGGCTATCCAGTATTCGATGTCGGCGATATCGTAGCTGTCGGGCTGGGTGACGGCGCGCTGGGCTGCGGCGTCGGAATCGGTTGCCGTCATCTCCAGCGTGATGCCGAGATCGGCCTTGCACTTCTCGGCGATCGCATTGATGTTCGAAACGCCGGTGCCGAACTGGCGAAGCGTGATGTTCGTCTGCGCCCAGATGGAGGGAAAGCCGGTGATCGCGCCGGAGCCGGCAATGGCGCCGACGGCAGCCGCACCCGTCTTCAGGAGCGTGCGGCGGGAAAGACCCTTCTCCGCCTTGGTCGATGTCGTTTCAGTCGTCATGTCAGTTCCCCTTTTCTTGATGTGGAAGTTGATGGTTCATGCGGAGGTGCGGCCGAGCAGCACGGCATCGTCGAGCGCCCAGCTGAGCGCGATGGCATCGCCGACCGAGACCGGCCGGTCGAAATAAGCGCCATCGTCAGATATGACGGTGAAGTCGTCGCTGCCGGCGCCGAGAACGGTGATCTTTACCGAAGAGCCGCGATATTCGACGTTGGAGACGATGCCATTGAAGCCGAGCGTCCATTCGGTCGCGACCTGCAGGCGCACGCGGTCGGTGCGGATGCCGATATCGACCGGCTCGCCAACCGCCCTGCCTGATCCGCGCACGGAAAAGCTTTGGCCCTCGGGCACGGTCATGACGATCACGCCGTTCTCGCTCGACGTCACCCGGCCGGACAAAACATTGTGGTCGCCCATGAAGCGGGCGACGAAGGCCGTCGCCGGCCGCTCGAAAACTTCGCGGGGTGCGGCCGCCTGCTCGATCCGGCCATCATTCATGATGACCATGATATCGGCGAGCGCCATCGCCTCCTCCTGGCTGTGGGTGACATGGACGAAGGTAATGCCGAGCGACTTCTGGAGTTTCTTGAGCTCTGCGCGCATGCGGATCTTCAGGAAGGGATCGAGCGCCGACAGCGGCTCGTCGAGCAGCAGCGCTTCGGGATCGGTGATCAGCGCGCGCGCCAGTGCCACGCGCTGCTGCTGGCCGCCGGAAAGCTGAGCCGGACGCCGGTTGGCATAAGGCTCCATCTGCATCAGCTTCAGCATTTCGAGCGCCTTGGCCCGGCGCTCCGCCTTGTCGACGCCCTTCATCTTCAGGCTGAAGGCGACGTTGTCGATGAGATCGAGATGCGGGAACAGCGCATAGGACTGAAACATCATCGCCGTGCCGCGCCTGGCCGGCGGAAAATCGGTGACGACTGTTTTGCCGAGCCGGATATCGCCCGAGGAAATGCTCTCATGGCCGGCGATCATGCGCAACGTCGAGGTCTTTCCGCAGCCCGACGGACCGAGGAAGCAGCAATAGGAGCCGGCCGGAATCTTCAGGCTGATCGCATGGACCGCCGTCGTCGCGCCGTACACCTTCGAAACGGATACTATATCGATCTCTGCTGCTTTCGACATCATGCCTTCCCTTGTTCGGAAAAGACGATGCATCTGCCGTGCCAGATTGCGTTACGCCGTCTTAAACCCTTATGAGGCAAGGATTTTCAACATCATTCGGCACACACGAGCATTTTATGGGCAGATCGACATATGCACAGGAATTAGGCTTTCGTCCTCAATTCGTGCAAATAATCGTATACAATTTGACCGTCATTTCGCGCGCAAATTCGTTTAACTTTTGCCGCGAAGCCGGATATGGTTTGCACGTTCACCAGGAAACGATTTCATGAAATCCGCTGCCAAGGTCCAGCAGGCCGAAGATACCGCCGAAACCGGCGCGCAACAGATCCGCGACGCCATTCGTGAAGCGATCGTCGAGCGCAGGCTTTCGCCCGGCACCAAGCTTTCCGAAAGCGATGTCGGCAATCTCTTCAGTGTCAGCCGCACGCTTGCCCGCGCCGCCTTGCAGGCGCTCTCCTATGAAGGCCTCGTCAGCGTCGAGAAGAACCGCGGCGCCTTCGTCGCCTACCCTTCACCCGATGAGGCCCGGCAGATCTTTTCCGCCCGCCGCCTGGTCGAGCCCGGCATATTGCGCGAGGCGGCAGAACGGATCACGCCCGCCGATATCGGGCGCATGAGAGAGCTTCTGTTGGAGGAAGGCCGCCTGATGAGCGAGCGCGGCCAGACGGCGCGCCGGGCAGAGATCAAGGCATCCGGCGATTTCCATCTGATGCTGGCGGCAATTTCAGGCAATGCGATCATGCAGCGCTTCATGGAAGAACTTGTTGCCCGATCTTCCCTGGTGATCGCGCTCTACGGCCAGTCGACCGTGTCGAGCTGCGGCCATTCGGAACATGGCGACATCATTGCGGCGATCGAAAGCAACGACCTCGATCGCGCCTGCCAGCTGATGCTGCACCACATCGCCCATATCGAGGCCGATCTCGACCTGCGCGAACGCAAGAGCCTTGGATTGAAGGAAGCCTTCGAGCTCTGAACGCCGAAAAGGCGCGAGCGGCTTTCGCCACGTCCGCGCCCGAACAACCAAAGCCTCGAGCAGTTACCAAGGCGTAGTCTTCGGCAGGCTCTCAAGGGCCTCGAAGATTTCCTCCGCGGTGCGCGGCTCGCTGGAGCGCAGTTTGACGGTTCCGTCGCGCCCGATCAGGATCAGACCGAATTCGCCGGACGGCGGCCCCTGCAGCCGCTCTCTCACATCGTCGGCATCGAGTTCCCAGTCGTCGTCGAACAGCGCAAAGGCGCCGCCGCCGGCGATGCTGAACACCTCGAT
This sequence comes from Rhizobium sp. Pop5, assembly GCF_024721175.1. Taxonomy (NCBI): domain Bacteria; kingdom Pseudomonadati; phylum Pseudomonadota; class Alphaproteobacteria; order Hyphomicrobiales; family Rhizobiaceae; genus Rhizobium; species Rhizobium sp. Pop5. Next base: position 2,641,877 of record NZ_CP099399.1, read on the forward strand.
GTCTTCCTCGATGAGACGCATTTGCGCCTTGCGCAGCCACTCGTCCTGAATGAGAGGGCGGTCGTCCTGCGCATCGGCAAAGATGATCAGCACGCGCTTGCTGTCGCGAAACTGCTCGAGTGATCGCGGGAGTTCCGGCTCGCGGTGAGGCGCGCCGATGATTTCATGAACGATGGATTTCAGCATGTGCTCATTCCTCGGCCATCTCTGATGTGGCCGTGCTGCCGGACTAACGGATGGGGATGGGCGAGGTTCCCAGGGCAAGAGGAAAAGGATCGCGGCCATGGCCACGATCCCTAATCCAGTCAGTCGCGGCTCTGGTCTTCGGCCGCGTGGGCCGAAACGGCGACGAGGTCTGCGGTGCCGTTGGCGAGAAGGCGCTTGCGCACCAATACACGCATTACGCGCGCCGCCGTCGAGAAGGTCATCTGGTCGAGCGGGCCTTCGCCCTCCCATGGCTTTGTCAGCCGTTCGGTGACGGCGCCGACGATATTCATCGGCACGATGTCTGTGCATTCGCGCATGGCCTCGAAAACGAAGCTGATGGGCATGACCCGTCCTTCGTGAGTCACGATCGGTTCGGTCAATTCGCTGTCCCATTCCTCAAAGGCATAGAGCGCTTCGCGAAACAGCTGCTGGAGGGTAAACGGCGCGTGGCCGTCATGAAGTGGCGGCAGGGCATTCATCATGTCTGTCTCCTCTTGATGGATTGAAGCCAAAGTCCTCCGGTATCGGTCGCATCAACGCGGGAATGGCCAACAATTTGCCCCCTGCGAACCGAATAACACTATTGATTCTATAGAGTAACGCGGCGGGGATAAAGCCATTTATCCCAACCTGCGGAAGCGAATTTCATAACGCTATGATATAGCTTCATTTTTTAGTTGAAATTTTCTCAACGGGCGCCACCGTTAAAATTCTATGCCATCGGCGTGAAATTGCTTCGGAATGGCACCGCGCGGCCAAAAAACCCTGAAAATTCACGGAACTTTTATGGCTGTAATCTGTTTTGTTCGGATAACTCGCCAAACCGACTGGGATTACCACCAATGACGCCAATCCGCGAATCGGAGCGCCGAAGCAGGATCCTGCGCGGCCGCCCCTATAGCCTTGATGAATTCGCTTCCAAATATGGACTGCGCAGCGATCAGGCCGAGAGCCTGTACACCCGTTTCGGGCCCTCTTCGATCGAACTCGACCTGCTGATGGCAGCCAAGCGCCGTCAGCCGGCTCCGCGGGACAGAATTGCCGAATAACTCCCTTTCACGAATGGAATGGATAAATGAGCGACACACGTCACGAATGGATCAGCAAAAGAGCTTACTCGATCTGGGAAGAACAGGGCCGTCCCAGCGGCCGAGATGACGAGCACTGGCGCCAGGCGGTAGCCGAACGCAATGCTCTGGAACGCACGCGGGCCACCGTCGACGGCCGCGAGGTGCTGGTGAAGTTTCGCACGAAACCCGCACGGCCCGAAATGCCGCGGCAAGACTGGATCAATCCGTCGACAAAGGTCGGATGATCCCGCACGCAGCGCACCGGCTCAGTCCAGGCTGAGCCGGAAGCGCACTTTCCCCTCCCCTCAGAACATCATGAAAGTACAACTCTGAGCTGCAGCGAGCGGCGCATCGAAGGTTTCGATCGCGAGCCGATCTCCGCCATGACCGCCGTGCGCGGGCTTGTATTTATGCCCACCGCAGCTCCGTATGCGTCGTTAGCGGCTGGCCATGCCGGCGGATCAGCCCCCACCCGAACGCCTGCTCCCAGTGCCGCGACTTCTCCTGCCCCGCGCGAATTGAGATGGCCCAGGATCAGCCACGCGCTTGTCTCCCGGATGAGTTTCGGCCCGTCGGGATTTTCCGCATGGAAATGTACGCCCGTCTCGATCGCCTGCGGAACGAAACTCTCATGATATTGCCGGCGAACTTTCTCGGCATAGCCGGTAGGCACGCGCCTTTCAGCGAGATCAATTCCGTTCTGCTCGCGCCCCGGCATCCGAATCATTCGTGCCGGCAAGCGGCAGACATAGGAAACAGCTCCTGAATGCCGGATGTTATTCGGCCAACATGAGCCGCTTTGGCACGGTGTAACCGTTTACATCAACACCATTGCGCCCGTCTGAAACGCTTCGTCAAGCATGATGGCGCAAATCGATCGAAGAACGCGGTTTCTCATTGACCTCCTTGGAATGCCGCCGTTCGGTGGTCTCAGCAGATCGGTTACGAGAGCAAGATGAGAGCGTCCCGCGGCACAGCCTCGCTGGCCGCGACGGGCGCCGGTTTCAATGTCCGGCCAGGCCTGTTGATATAGGGAGAGAGTCGGAGCCTGCTCGCAGCGCCGCGTCAGAAGGCGTTGCTTTCCTCACAGAGCGCTTTATGGACAGCAGTCCAGAACAGCGCCATCGGGGTGTCGCCGTTGCGTTCGGCAACGAGCGCGCGGATGAGCGCTTCGGAACCTGCCATGTCCTGCCAGCTGGATTTCAGGCCTTTGGCCGCCTGCTGGCAGTCGACAATCTCGAATGGTCTCTTGCTGTCCATATGAGGTCTCCTCATGAAGGCGCTAGCAAATGGAGGCGAGTTAGTCATTCCCCGCATATGTGGGGATGCCTTGTATTTGTGACGTTCGTCACGTTAAAATTGAGGGAATTGGGGCGGTAGGAAATGAACGAGAATACCTATAGCGAAAAGTTCGAGTCCGCTTTCGAACAGATCAAGGGTGCGGCCAATGTGGATGCCGCCATCCGCATTCTGCAGGCGGAATATGCGCTCGATTTCGTGACCTACCATCTCGCCCAGACGATCGCGAGCAAGATCGATTCCCCCTTCGTGCGCACCACTTACCCCGACGCCTGGGTCTCGCGCTACCTCCTCAACAGCTATGTGAAGGTCGATCCGATCGTCAAGCAGGGCTTCGAACGCCAGCTGCCCTTCGACTGGAGCGAGGTCGAGCCGACGCCGGAGGCCTATGCCATGCTGGTCGATGCCCAGAAGCACGGTATCGGCGGCAATGGCTATTCCATTCCCGTCGCCGACAAGGCGCAGCGTCGCGCCCTCCTCTCCGTGAATGCCCGCATACCGCAGGAGGAATGGATCGAGCTCGTACGCCGCTACCGCAACGAGTGGATCGAGATCGCCCATCTCATTCATCGCAAGGCCGTCTACGAACTCTACGGCGAGAACGATCCCGTGCCGGCGCTGTCGCCGCGCGAGATCGAATGCCTCCACTGGACCGCTCTCGGCAAGGATTACAAGGACATCTCGGTCATATTGGGCATATCGGAGCATACCACGCGCGATTACCTGAAGACCGCCCGCTTCAAGCTCGGCTGCGCCACGATTTCGGCCGCCGCCTCGCGGGCCGTGCAGCTGCGTATCATCAATCCCTAGAACAACCCGAAAATCAGAACGGTTTTCGGACGATGCCCCGATCAAAAAAGCCGGAGCCTCGCGGTTCTTGCCGCGCCGCGGCTGCACGTGTCCTAACCCGTTTCATCATACTTTTGGGCTAATCCCCCCATCTGGGGGGGCCTATCTGAGGGAATTTCCGATCCGGCCTGCCTGAACCATTCTGCTTTCCACGGACTTGAAAACGCTGGAGGGCAAAATGTTCGTTATCATTCAGGCACATGAGTATCAGAAGTACGCTGCCGTACTCGACCAGATGTTTCGCCTGCGCAAGAAGGTCTTCGCCGATACGCTCGGCTGGGACGTTCCTGTCATCGGCCCATACGAGCGCGACAGCTACGATTCTCTTTCACCCGCCTATCTCGTCTGGTGCAACGACAGCCGCACCCGTCTCTATGGCGGCATGCGCTTGATGCCGACGACCGGCCCGACCCTTCTCTACGACGTCTTCCGTGAGACGTTCCCCGCCGCTGCCGAGCTCGTCGCTCCCGGCATCTGGGAAGGCACGCGCATGTGCATTGACGAGGAGGCGATAGCCCGGGACTTCCCGAATATCGACGCCGGCCGCGCCTTCTCGATGATGCTGCTCGCCCTTTGCGAATGCGCGCTCGACCACGGCATCCATACGATGATTTCCAACTACGAACCCTATCTCAAGCGCGTCTACAAGCGCGCAGGCGCCGAAGTGGAAGAACTCGGCCGCGCAGACGGCTACGGCAAGTACCCCGTCTGCTGCGGCGCCTTCGAAGTGTCTGACCGCGTGCTGCGCAAGATGCGCGCCGCCCTCGGCCTGACCCTACCCCTATATGTCAGGCACGTACCGGCCCGCTCGGTCGTGACCCAATTCCTGGAGATGGCAGCATGAACCGCCTCGCTGAAACAACCGCAATGCAGAAAGATATCAGCGCGCTGGAGCGCCACGTGCTCGCATCCCGCGATATCGCCACGCAGATAGGGGACCCCTTCCTCTCCTATCTCCTCTCGATGGCTCTGTTCACGATCTACGAGAAGAAGGCCCATCACGAAAACGAGGCGCTGAAGAGCAGCTTCAGCTGAGGGCGCGGTTCCCTCCGCCGCATCTGAAGACGAGCATACCTCCCGGCGCCTCGCGCGCAGCCGCAAAACCAGTCCCCGTTTTGCGGCTGCGCGGCGTTTGAGAGCTAGGTCATTAGGGAATCGATCGCCGAAATCAGCGCATCGTGCATATAGGGCTTCGGCAGGAAGGCGGTATTGGCGGGCAGCGCCATCGGATCGAGCCGCACCATGCCCGAGGTGATGATGATGCCGATGTTCGGCCGCATCGCCCTCACGCGCTTGGCAAGCTGGATCCCGTCCATCGAACCGGCCATGTTGACGTCGGTGAAGAGGATATCGACATCCGGCCGCCCCTTCAGCACCACCAGCGCCTCGTCGGCATTCGCCGCCTCAAGCGCCACATGGCCGACGTCCTCAAGCACGTCGAGGATGTTGAACCGGATCACCGACTCGTCCTCCACGATGAGCACCACGGCACTGTTCGAACCCACCATCTGCAATCGCCCTCTTCATACGGTATGTGATTCGAATAAGTGTCGCCGCCGCGAGAAGGTTCCAGTGCCTCTGCCCATGAAATATGCATCGTCCACAGATGCTTGTGGCCCCGGCTTGTAGCTCCCTGCAATTTGCGTTAGAGCGAAACCCATGCTGCGGGAACCATTGCCCCGGCATCACGGCGCCGGCCTCCGGCGCCAAGGCGCTAACATCGGCGCCAGGGGCCTGTAGCTCAATGGTTAGAGCCGGCGGCTCATAACCGCTTGGTTGGGGGTTCGAGTCCCTCCGGGCCCACCATTTCGTTTAAAATCAATGAGTTGGATATCGGTTTCTTGGGAAGACATCCAAGGGGGACATTGGGTTGTTCATCCATGACTTCGCCCACTGAGAGAGGAGCATCTTTGCTTCTCGAAGCCAGTCAGTCGACGAAGTCGTTCCGACTGAAGCTTGATCTCAAGATCAGCTTGGCTTCGGTCCTCGCCTTTTCTTCGGGCTGTAATGCGAAACCCTCCTGTCTTTCGACGGGGGGCTTTTGTTTGCAGTCTCTTCGGTCTTGACGAATCAGCGGACTTAACTATCTTTGTGATTAGGAACTCTGTCCGAACCGAACTGAACTCACGTAGCGGAACAATCAGCGCAACACTCGGAAGAACAATCCTACAGCCGCCAAGCTGGATAACAGCGGCGTTCTGGGTGGGTGCCCTAATTATTCTTCTCTTAGTTCGCGGCAATAGCCGTTTTCACTGCAGATCTGCATCAGGTTTGATCGCCTGAACGTTCGGGCATGTTCAAGGATAATGAACATGCGTTTCATTTACTTGCGCGGCCGGGGCTTCAAGATCGAAGTCGAGCCGGATTACCGCTGCGATCATGCTGATCCAGCTGTTTCTGTGAGAGTCGGCCGGCATCGCTGCCGGCCTTCTTCGTTGGGCGAATGACGAGTATGCCGCCGAGGATGCATGCAGGGTCTTGATGATATGACGCAGCGCGGTGCCGCCTCAAAGCCATCGCCTCTTATTCCGCGCCGCTTGAGTTCAATATGCAGGCGTCAGGGTGGATCAGTGTGGTTGCGCACTGGCTAATGGAAACATTTCCAGAAAGTGGCATTGCTGCAGAGTGGGCAGCGCTGTCTACGATCGACCTCGGCTTGCCGATGCAGACGCCAAGCATGTTTCAACGAAGCCTTGCGAAAGATGCAATAGACAGTCGCCTACGGTGGCTTGCCGGCCTGCCCACGAAGGCTGTGCTGCGGGCTATGACTATGCCTCATCAGGTGAACAAGCAAAGCCTCGAAACGGGAAGGAGAGAGGTCAAGCTTGCTCTAACATCGAGGGCCGTCGTTGATCCCGCAAGGATAGAAGCTTTAGCTCAGTTGTCGCCGTCTGATTTCGATCTGACGAAGCTGATACGCCTTTGTGAAGAGCTCAACCTCGCCTTCGCAACCGAGAGCTATCTTTCGATGGCAATGCTGACGAGGGCCATCGTTGATCACGTCCCACCCATCTTCGGAAAGCAGTCGTTCGCAGAAGTCGCTAACAACCATGGTGGAGCAACGCTGAAGCGAGAGTTCAAAAACCTAGATACGACATCACGCAACATTGCAGACCTGCATCTACATTCTCATATTCGAAGGAAAGAGGTGCTTCCGACGATAACGCAAGTTGATGCCTCAAATTCGCTTGACGTTCTGCTGGCCGAGATAATTGTGATTTTGACACAGAAGGGTGGCCGGTAGCTAATCCGAATGCTCGGACGTACTCAACTGGAACGAGTCTTGAAGTGATTCGTTGAGTCGCGTGTTCCGTGGGAGGGGATGCGCCATGAGCAAACCGAAGTTCAGACCGGTCACCATCACGATCGGCGGCAAAAAGCGGACACTCCGCACCGTTCTGCAGGCAGGAAATACCCTGATGAACGACTGGCCAGAACAAACGCCGGCGGCAAGGGCCGCCGAGATGTTGGTGCTGGATGCGATCAACGAGGTTGCGTCGCCAGAAGAAGTGCGTCGCGCTCTTATCGCCGCTGCAAAGCTTAGCGATATTGATTGCAGTTCGTAACTCTTCCCTGCTGCGGGGGACTTCATCGCCGAAATACATAACGAGCGGGCGGGACAGTTCCCCTCGGCGATTGCTTATCTGTGCTAGCTATGTCGTCATCGATTGCGAGCTGAGCACGGCCCTAATAACTGCAAGACCGCCCGTCACTCGGCCGGAATCCACCGCCACACGCCGGATTGAGTGGCTGACTCTCATAATGATAGCTGCCACCATAATAGCCGCCACCAATCGACGAAGTCTGATCGAGGCTTCCGGAAGAGGTGCAGCCCGAAGTGATCGTGGCGAGGCTGATCAGCGTGCTGGTCATGATGAATGCGAAAAATCGGGTCATCTGAGCTTCTCCTTCGCGAGGGGCATGGCTTTTGCCCCAAGTGCACAATTTATAGCGCCCGACCGCCCGGACGACCCCTCTTAACGTCAATGTGATCACCTCGCAGGCTGCTTTCTCAAGCCCATGCGCTGTCACATAACTGTCATGCAAAATTGCCCATTGTTCCGGCAGTCTGGGCAAAATATACGCTGCCGGCTAACAAAAAAAAGAATGAGTAACTGCCATGAATGCCATACAGAAACTTTTCAACCGCCGGCTCTTGAGCCGTTTCGTCAGCGGTTTCGGCGCTGTTCCCCAGCGCATGCGCGAAGCTCGCGAAGAGCGTAAGCCCGCCATCCATCCGTCCTTCATGGATGATTTCGGCGCCTAAGCTCTGCTAGCTGCCGGGTAGATAACGATCTTATCCCGGCCAGCCCCCTCCTCAGTTCACGACGGCTGCGGCCGGTTCGCCCCAGCTGGAAATGGGTTGGCCGGCCTTCGTCGCCACGCGCATGTCGTAGAGCGCGAGCGAGGCCTGGAGCTGGCGCATTCGCTGCAGCGATTGATGATGCCGCCGATATACTGCACGCAGTCGCTGGCGCTGCCCTGCACGGAGCCCGTCGCCCAATCCTTGACGATCCCGTCGGCGCCCACCAGGAAATAGGAAAGCCGGTTGTTCTGCGATACCGTGGAACTGCCGACCAGGCCGGCGAAATTCGTGCCGGTCTCGGTCTTGGCGGCCGGCGCCATGTGCCGGTAGATCGTCATGCCGTTCTTCAACGACGTCGCCCCGATCATCGGCCCGAAGGTCGCGCCGGAGCCGGAAAGCTGCGCCATCGGCGACTGGCCGAGATTGGCGATGTCGGTATAGGGCTTGCCCAGCGCATAGCTGGTGTAAGAGCGGTTGGCGGCGTTCTCCGCCTTTTCCGCCACCTGAGAGCACCCCGCCAGACTGATGGCGAGGCCGATCGAAAGAATTGCCATGAAGCGCATGCTGCCCCCTTGCCGGCCACGACGTGTCCGGAAGCCCCTGTTTCTTAACCCGCCGTCTTTGCTATCAGGTTTGCGGGATTTGGGAAGTGGCCTGTTTATGCGGAGAGGAGCATGTTTGCTTACCACTTTACCGGTGTGCCGTGGGACGCCCCCCTCTGCCCTGCCGGGCATCTCCCCCACAGGTGGGGAGATCGGCTGGGCGCGATGATTTCCCCAAACAATTGGGGCTTGCAGCTCGGCGAAACGGTAGAGAGCCGGGAAGGTCTAGCCACTTGCCAATCTCCCCCCTTGTGGGGGAGATGCCCGGCAGGGCAGAGGGGGGTCCCACACGGCACACCCTCTCAAGTTCCTCTCACATTATTTCTCTCCACACGCCCGCGCCCCTCCCTTCCGCCGCAATAGCTTCACAATCAACCGACAGAAAGCTGATCCGGGAAACGACAACTAGGGAATGAAAACATGGCGCCGATTCTTTCCAAGACTGTTCTTATGACTGCCCTTCTGGCTCTGCCGCTTGCCGCCGCAGCGCCCGCATTCGCTCAGGAGGCAAAGCCGCGCGAGCCGGTGATCTCGGTAACGGGAGACGGCGAATCGGCCGTGGCGCCTGACATGGCGGTCGTCAATCTCGCCGTCGTCAAGCAGGCCAAGACCGCCCGCGAAGCGCTCGACGAGAACAACAAGGCGATGAACGACGTGCTCGCCGCGCTGAAGAGCGGCGGCATTGCCGAACGCGACCTGCAGACTTCGGGCTTTTCGATCCAGCCGCAATACAACTATCCGCAGCCGACCGACGGCCAGCCCGCACAACCGCAGTTGATCGGCTACCAGACCATCAATTCCGTCACCTTGCGGCTGCGCGATCTTTCCAAGCTCGGTCAAGTGATCGACCAGTCCGTCAGCCTCGGCATCAACCAGGGCGGCGACATCCACTTCACCAACGACAAGCCGGAAACCGCGCTCGAAGACGCGCGCAAGAAGGCCGTTGCCGATGCGGTCAAGAAGGCGAAGACGCTGAGCGAGGCCGCCGGCGTCAAGCTCGGCCGCATCATCGAGATCAACGAGAACGTGCCTCGCCCGCTGCCGCAGCCGGTCTATCGCGCCACGATGATGAAGGAAGCCTCTGATGGCGCCGTTCCCGTCCAGGGCGGCGAGAACAACTACAATGTCAGCGTCACCGTGACCTTCGCGATCGAGCAGTAAGGCTTCGGCCGGGCGGAAGAAGATCGCTTCTTCCGCCCGGCTACAAACGGGCTCACAAAAAGAAACCGCCCTTGCCAATCCGGGGAGACGGGCAAGGGCGGTTTTCTATAGCACCGCACGTCTTTCAGACGCGCAAAGAACGCTGTAACACTTTGAATTGCTGCATAATTTGTCTCTAAATCGATACCGATTTAGAGAATTATGCTGGAGCACCGCATCGGGGAGACGAGGCGGCAATTCTCTTAGTAGCGGCGCAGAGCGGGGCAGCCGCGCACATTGGCGAAGCTCATCTCATCGGGACCGCGACGAGTCCAGCCCTGCACGATGACGCGGCGCGGGGTGATATCGACGACGCGCGCGCGGCGGAAGCCGTAGTCCCTGGCCATGTCTTCGGCGAGACGCGGATCGCAGCCGCGCATCGGCCGGCCGTAACCGGGCGGCGGGGGCGGACGGCGATAATCCGGCGGCACACGACGGTATTCCGGGGGCGGACCACGGTCCGGTTCGCCGATAATGATATTGAACTGGGCGGCAGCCGGGGCCACCGTGCCGGCAAGGGTGCCGGCTGTCAGCATGACGGCAAGACCCGCCTTTGCCAAAAACTGCATCATCTAAAAACTCTCCTTTGAAGTCGGTGCGGCCAGGCCACCCTCCCACTCTCCGCATCACGCCGCACCATCATGCGGGAATCACCCATACGGATTAGACAAAAGACGGCTGAAAGTGGCGCAGTCAAGGCAAACCGGCGGCAAGCGCCGCCTCAGCGCCGGATCAGCGGGCAGCCGCGCACATTGGCGAAGGTGATCCTGTCCCAGCCGCGGCGGTCGCGCCCGGCAACGACGACGACACGCGGCGACATGCGAGTGATGCGGACGTCCCGCAGGCCGAAATAGTGCGCCTTGCGCACCGCCTGCATCGGCGAGCAACCGTGAATGGGCTGATGATATTGCGCTTCGATGGCGTAGCGGGTCTGCGGTCCCGCGGCGGCTGCCGTGGAAACGGTGGCCGGAATGGCGCAGAGGGCGAGCAATGCGGCAAGCGAAGCCTTGGCGAGGAAATGCGTCATGGAGTGTCTCCGTCGAGGGATATTACAAAGCTCCCCTTTCAGGGATTGTCTCGACAGTAAACGCTGCAAACTGAATGGCGTTCGAACCAGGCATTCACTTCTCATTCAGAAGGATTAACCCTTTCAGGGGCTGAGATGCAGGACGATTTCCCGCCGATGCGGCCGGTCGCGATGTTCGAAGAGATAGAGGCCCTGCCAGGTTCCGAGCATCAGGCGGCCGCTCGCGACGGGAATGCCGATCGATACCTGCGTCAGCGCCGACTTGATATGCGCCGGCATATCGTCCGGCCCTTCGTCCCGGTGCACGACCCAACCCATCGCGGGATCGGAGGCCGGCGGCACGAGGCGGCTGAAGAACGAGATAAGGTCTGTGCGCACGTCGGGATCGGCGTTTTCCTGGATCAGCAGCGAGCAGGATGTGTGGCGCACGAAGACGGTGAGCAGCCCCTCGTCCCGTCCCGACGCGCTGACGAAGGCATCCGCCTCATCGGTGAATTCGTAAAGGCCCTGTCCGCGCGTGGACAGTGTGAGGATCGTCTGGGGCAAGGCGTCTTCCTATCTCGCAAGGCTATCCCCGCGAGTTGGCGCGCCCTGGCCGGCAAGTCAAGCTCGCCGGGGCAAGTCAAGCTCGCCGGGGCAAGTCAAGCTCGCCCGGGCGAGTAAATGCTTTGCCTCAAAATGACGACAGGATGAAACGCCGGTTGGCGGCGAGCACCGGCCGGGCGTTCATCGGATAGAGCGACGTGAAGGCCTTTATATCCTTTTCATCGACCTCGATCGGCTGCTTCAGAACCATCCAGTCGACGATCTCGCTGCACGGCGGCGTCGTCAGCGATCCCTCATAGGACCAATAGCTGCGCTCCTTCGGCAGCAAGCCGTTCGGATCGACATCGTCGACGGCGGCCTCCCCGCCCGCCTTTTTCGGAAAGGCGGCGGCGAGCCGCGAGAAATCGGAATTGGCGGCCCCCGGCGTCACGAAGACACCGAGCACTCCCAGCGCGCCAGTCTCCTTGTGCCGATGGACGAAATGCGCCTCCATCGGGAATTTCTGTCCGTCGACATGGTGCTCGCTCGGCGCATGAAAATGATATTCCAGCAGTTCGTAACTCTTGCCACCGCGCGAAAGCCTGCTGCCCGCGGGCGTGTTGACCCGGATCGTGTGCCCGTTATTGACGATTTTACCGCCCGCCTTCCAGTCGATCTCAAGCGGCGGAAGCTCCGCCTTGACGGCGCCGGTCAGATCGAGCGGCGATTGCTGCGAACCGGCCGAGCAGGCGGCATTGTCAGGCGCCATCGCGCCCCAGTGGTCCGGGCCGGACTGGCCCTCATAGCTCCAATGCGGCCCCCCGGCGGCAAGCGCCGCCCTGGCGCAGGCCGGGCAGGCGCCAAGCACGATCAGTCCCTTGATGAAGTTGCGCCGCTGCATGTCCGCTCCCCCCATTGCCAGGCGTCAGCTGCGGCCCGGCGAAACGCTGGCGGACTATATCACAACCGCGAACGGATTGAACGCATCGGGCGGGAACAATCAGAGCTTGAGCAGCGTCTCGAAGCCGCCATAGATCATCCGCTTGCCGTCGAACGGCATCTGCCATTGGTCGCCCTTGAGCCGGGGATCGGCCATCACCTTGGCATTGATATCGTCGCGCTCCTGCCGGGACCGGTAGGTAATCCACGAAAACACCACCACCTCATCCTCCTTCGCCTGCACGGCGCGGGGAAAGGAGGTCAGCTCGCCGTAGGGCACATCGTCGCCGATGCATTCGACATATTCGAGCGCGCCGTATTCCTTCCAGATCGAGCCGGCGAAAGTCGAGAACTTCTTGTATGCCTCGATATTCTCCTTCGGAACCGCCACAACGAACCCATCGACATAGGACATCTCACTTCTCCCGCGCGTCTGCGCCTCGTTTTGACGGGAGAGATAGGAGACCGATCGGACAGGTCCACCCACGGGGAGACCGATTGGCAGCACATCTAAATTAATATTTCTTGATTTATTACGTACTTATATGAGCATCGCCTAAAATTTGACAGTATTTCTCTCCGATCTGGAGTGGCCTGACGGTACTCACCCAAACGGCGTGTGTGCCCGCGTTCAGGCGTCGGCATCAACACAGTTCGTGGAGGATGTATTCATGATCAAGCTTGCTTCTATCGCAACAGCCATCGCCCTTGGTATCGGAGCATTCACCTTCGCGTCTCACGCGAATGCCCTGACGATGAAGGAATGCAGCGCCAAATACAAAGCGGCGCAGGCGGCCAACAGCCTGAACGGAATGAAATGGAATGATTTCCGCAAGTCGCAATGCGGAACCGACGCAGCGGCAGCACCCGCGGCACCTGCTGCGGGCGATGCCAAGAACGAAGAGCCGACAATGGCCAATACGGACAACGCAGCCGAGCCGCCGGCAACCACGGCCAAGGCTCCGAAAGGCGTGACGTTCCCCACGAAGGTCTCGGAGAAATATGCAAGCGAGTCCCCGGGCAAAGCGAGAATGCATACCTGCCTCGATCAATACAATGCCAACAAGGCGAGCAACACGCTGAACGGCCTCACCTGGATCAAGAAGGGTGGCGGCTACTACAGCATCTGCAACAGCAAACTGAAGTCCTGACGTCATCTCACTGGCAATCGTCGGCGTCGCCCTAAGGCGGCGTCGACAACGATCCATAAGGAGGATGCAATGAGTTTATTTGACAATTTGGGCGGCTTGCTGGGAAAGGCGATCAGCAGCCACCCGGGCGGCCTGGGCGGCCTGATGGCCGATGCCTTTTCCCAATTCGGCGGGCTGGACGGCGTGGTGGCGAAGCTGAACGAAGCGGGCTTGGGATCACAGGTCAATTCCTGGCTCGGACGCGGCGAAAACCAGCCGATCACACCGGATGAAATCCGCTCCGCGCTGTCGAACGAATATCTCGTCTCGCTGGCGCAGAAGCTTGGCGTGCCCACAGATCAAGTGGCGAATATTCTGGCGCAACACCTGCCGGCGGCGGTCGATCAGGCAAGCCCTGATGGGACGATCCGCAGTTCCTGACATTCAACGCGCCATAGCGCGCTTCGGCCCGATCAGGGTCCATTGACCAGCTTGAGGATGAGCTGTTGGACATTGCCGCCGTCGCCGAGTTCGACCTTGTCGAAGTCCCGGCCGCGCTGGCGCTGCCTCTGGGAGATCTCGCCGAGGCGGCGCGTCAGCTCGATCCTGATCTTCTTGCAGTCGGGATCGTCGGCGACGGTGAGGCCGATGCTCATCGCCTCGATCTCCTTGACCATGTCCTTGATCGTCTCGCCATGCACCCGTTCATGAGCCTGCACGCCCGAGATGAAGGCGTCCCAACTGCTCCTAACGGCCGGCGGCAGCGCGGCCGCCGGCTTCGGCAGCGTATAGGTGATGATCAGCTTCGGCCGATTGGTCGTGATGACGCAGGCATTGCCCTGCGGTTCGTACTTGCGGGTCCAGGTCAGCTTGAACGTCGTATGCGCGATCACCCGGCCGATGCCGACCTCAGGCCCACGCATCCCGATCGATTCATAAAGCTCGGCTCCGGTCTTGCCTGAAATCGAATAGGGCCTGACGTCTTCGACAGCCTGCCACTCGGCCGAAGCAACAACCGGCGCCGACACGAAGACCGCCGCCAATACGAAGAATAAAAAACCTGTTTTCACGCCAACCCCGCCGAATGATGTCCAGCGCGGACCCTAGTCGGAGCGGGTGTAGGTTTCAACGAGGCAGAAAGCGGCGTCAGAACGGCAGGCGCGCATTTTCCTTGACCTCCTTCATGACGAAAAATGTGCGGGTCTGCCGGACACCGGGAAGCGCTATCAGCTTTTGCCCATGCAGCTTGTTGAAATCAGCCATGTCGCGGACCCTGATCTTCAGCAGGTAATCGAAATCACCGGCGACCAGATTGCAGTCGAGGACATCCTTCAATTCGAGCACGGCACTTTCAAAGGCCGCGAAACTCTCCGGCGTCGAGCGGTCGAGGACCACGCCGACCATCACAAGCGCCCCGAGGCCAACCGAGGCAGGCGCGACTTCCGCCCTGACGCCGGTGATGTAACCCTCGTCGAACAGCCGCTGCGTGCGCCGGTGACAGGTGGCGGGGCTGACGCTGACGCGCTCCGCAAGCTCGGCATTCGTCAATCGGCCTTCCGCCTGCAAGGCACGCAAAATCTTGACGTCGATCCGGTCCAACGGCTCCATGAAAGAATCTTCCGTTTTGAGTAAAAACATTGCAGATGATTTCAGATGAATACGAGAATTTCTTCTGAAACGAAAGAATGCCTCCAAAAATAGAGAGCACCTTTCAGAGGGTTTGCCTTACGATCCGCGACCATGCCATCACGGAGCGCTGCCATGTCCCTTCTCGACAAATTCGAACGCTATCCCCTCACCTTCGGCCCCACGCCGATCGAGCATCTTCCGAGATTGACGCAGGCGCTCGGCGGAAAGGTGCAGATCTACGCCAAGCGCGACGACTGCAATTCGGGTCTCGCCATGGGGGGCAACAAGCTCAGAAAGCTCGAATATATCGTGCCGGATGCGATCGCTTCAGGCGCCGATACGCTGGTTTCCATTGGTGGCGTACAGTCCAACCATACCCGTATGGTCGCGGCAACAGCCGCCAAGATCGGCATGAAATGCGTGGTCATCCAGGAGAAATGGGTGCCGCATTACGACGCCGTCTACGATCGTGTCGGCAATATCCTGATGACGCGGCTGATGGGCGCCGACAGCCGCCTTGTCGATGACGGTTTCGACATCGGCATCCGCAAGAGCTGGGAGGATGCCATCCAGTCCGTGAAGGATGCCGGCGGCAAGCCCTATCCGATCCCGGCAGGCGCCTCGGTGCACAAATTTGGCGCCCTCGGCTATATCGGCTTTGCCGAGGAAGTCGCAAAGCAGGAAGAAGCGCTCGGCTTCAAGTTCGATTACATCATCGTCTGCGTCGTCACGGGATCGACGCAGGGCGGCATGATCGTCGGCTTCGCCGCGCAGAACCGCGCCGACCGGGTGATCGGCATCGATGCCTCGGGCACGCTCGATCAGACGCGCGCGCAGGTCCGTCACATCGTCGACAACACCGCGGAATTGGTCGGGCTCGGTCGCGCCATTCGCGACGACGAAATCGTCATCAATCCCGATTACGCCTACCCGGCCTATGGCGTGCCGTCCGAGGAGACCAACGAGGCGATCCGCCTTGCCGCCCGCACAGAGGCCATGATCACCGACCCCGTCTATGAGGGCAAATCCATGCAGGGCCTGATAGACCTCACCCGCAAAGGCTTCTTCCCCGAGGGGTCGAAGGTCCTCTACGCCCATCTCGGCGGCGCGCCGGCGCTGAACGGCTACAGCTACTACTACCGCGAGGGGTAACCGCAGGCATGCGTGTCGTTATCCCGGAACTGCTGCACAGTTCCGGGCGAGAGGCATCAGCCCTGCAGCGTCTTCACCCTGGCGAGATCGGAAAAGAGCCATGATGGCGTCGAAGGCAACGAGGAGGTTGAGGTCTATCGACGACAGGTTATCCATGCCGTGGAGACTTGAAGCCCATCGCTATCGACAGCAAGCATGTCGAGGGCTTTGGTGACATTCGCAGCAGAAATGTCTGCTGCGACCTCCCGGGAAATGCAGGTGATCACTCGATCATCGCCGTCACCGTTCGCGACGAAAGCGGCGAACCTGTCACGGTCGCCAGCCTCGTCTTCAGCAATGAATGGCTCCAAAAGCGGCGGCCGTTAAAGGGAGCCGCCGGTTTGGCGATGCTCTCGCCGCATCGACAGGGATTTGACGGGATGGAAGGCCGAACCTGCGGCTATCTGGTAATTTCCTCGAGGATCAGCCGGATTTCCGTGACGGGCTTGCGGCTTTCATCGAAAAGTTCCACCGAAAACATGTTGAGAGGCGCCGACGGCAGCCCTTCGGCGGCCATCTCGGCGAGGATGCGACGCGCTTCCGACTTTTCGACCTCGACGGACGCAAAATCATGGCCCATCTCGGTTGCTCCGGCGCCATCGCGGTCGAAAAGTCGGAAGTAGAATTTCGGCACGGCATGCTCCATCGATTATGCTGCTAACGATCCGTTGGGCGACATGTTCCGCCAGATCGGATTTGCAGCCGAACCATCAGAAGCTGCCGGCCTCCGGCGAAGCCAATTCCTCGATGCCGTCGACGCGGTCGGGATAGAAGGCGAGATGGTCCTTGATGCTGCTGACGGCCGCATTCGGCGCCTCGTAGGTCCAGACCGCATTCTCAGAACGCTTACCGCCCGGAGTGATACTGTAATAGGAGGCATCGCCCTTATAGGGGCAATGGCTGCTGTGGTCGGTGCGCCGAAGCAGCGACATGTCCACGTCCCGGCGCGGAATATACTGCACCGGCGGATAAGAGGCCTCGCGCAGCGTCAGCGCATTGTGGCTGTCGGCAATGACTTTGCCGCCAACGGTCACGACGACTCGGGAGGGGTTATGCTCGATGGAAATCGGATGGTCCGGCCCCGGAATCTTGATTGACTTGTCCGCCATGAGCTTCGTCTCCAGAAGATATCGATCCCACTCAGATAGGGCGCGCAAGGACCCGGCCCAAGGTCTCAAACCGGGAATTCGAAGCGCGGCGAAACCGAAGTGAGCATCGCCGTCTTCGGTGCAACCGGCCAATGTTGCGCGAGCGCATCGGCGACTGTCCCAACCAGCCTGGCGACATCCTCGCCGGCGGAGGCATGCAGCGCCTCGGCGACGATCAGCACCGAGCGCGTTGTCTCCCGCACTGCCGAACGCCCGCTCTGGCGGTTCGTCCAGCGTCGCGCATGCGCTTTCCCCTCGTCATCGGCAAAGATCACCTCGTCCTGCTCGGGATATTCGATCTCGCCGCCGAAGGTGAGATAGGTTTCATGCCCCGTTGCCCGCCGCACCTCGAGATCGCCGGCAATCTTTTCCGTATCGAAGACGGCAATCGGCATCGCGAAGGCGAGCGAAATCGCATTGCAGAGATCGACGAGCGGATTGAGGCGCGGCAGCGCCTGTTCCTGGCGAAAGCGGCGCAACAGCGCTTCGGACGCCGAGCGATATTGCGTCGGCTTCAGTCCCATGCGGGAAAAGCCGCGCCGCCAGGCCTGGATCTCAGGGAATTCGCCTTCCGGCGCTTGGGCGAGCCGGGTCTTGGCAATCGCACAGAAGCTTGCGATCGCCGCCCCGACATCTGCCGCCGCATGAATGCCCTCGACGTGAAGCGCGCCGGCGCGAAGCTCCGGAAAGACCTGCCATATGGCATTGGAGTGGCTGAACTGCATGGCCTATCTCTCCCCGGCAATGTTCGTTGTGACACGGCTTCCGGCCAGGGCAAGCCCGAACACGGCGGCCAGCACGCAGGCAATGCCGGCGACCTGGTTGAGCCCGACCGGCTCGCCGAGGATGACGAAAGCGAGCATGACGGCACAAACCGGGGCAAGCGCGGTGAAGAGCGAGGCTTCCGTGCCGCTCACCCGTTCCGCGCCCGCATACCAGAGCAGAAACCCGCCGACGGTCGGCACCAGCGCATAATAGACCACGGCAGCGACGGCGCTTGCGGAAACATCATGGGCGAAAGGCGCCTCGAAAACCGCGGGAATCGCTGAGACGACCAAGCCGATGCCGGTCATCAGTGTCGATTGGCAAAGCGGCGCAATCTCCGCCTTCAGCCGTTTGTTCAGAAGGATGAACAGCCCTTCGCAGACGACCGCCAGGACGATCAACGCATTGCCGAAGAGCGACCCACCGGCCGCATCCGGCGTGAAGGCGATCGAAAGCACGCCTGCTGTCGCAAAGGCTATGGCAAGAAGCAAAGAGCGCTGCGGCCGCTCGCGAAGCAGCAGAATGGAAATTGCAGCCGAGACCACCGGCAACGTGCCGATGATGACGCCGGCATCGGCCGCCGAGGTCAGCCCGAGGCCTGTAATCAGCAGCGTGGTGTAACCGACGCTGCCCGCGCCGGCCTGGACGACGAGGATGAAGCGGTCATGACGGGAGAACTTCGGCAGCCGCGTGCCGGTCACCCGCATCAGCACGAGGAAGACCGGAAAGGCGAGAGCGAAGCGCAGGGCGGTCGCGGTAAACGGCGGCAGGCCCGAAGCGATGAGCTTGCTCGCAATGACCGTGCTTCCCACCGTCAGCATGGCCAGCGCCAGATAGAGATGTCCCTGAACCTGTCTCGACATTCAACGTCTCCTGTTGGAAGCGCCGACGAAACACCAGGGACCTGTCTGAGGTCTTGAACGAAATTGCAGACGCCGTGCCGCTGCTCAGAGAAAAGCGGAGGCATAAGAGCGCGGCGACAGCCCGTATTTGCGTACAAAGACCCGCGTCATATGGCTCTGGTCGGCAAAACCGCTGGCAAAGGCTGCCTCCGCAAGCGGCGTGCCGGCGGAAATCAGCCGCCGGGCGATATGGATGCGGGCCTGCACGAGATAGGCATGCGGCGTCATTCCCGTCGCCTTGGCGAAACCGCGCAGCACCTGGAAGCGGCTGAGCCCGCTTTCCCGGGAAAGATCGGCAAGCGAGACTGATGCAAGCGGATCGCTGTCGATCAGATCCCGCGCCGCGCGGATGGATGCCGGCACTGCCGTCCGGTCTTCTTGCCCGGCATATTCCCGCATGACATCGGCAACGAGCTGCAGAAGCAGTTCCTCATGCAGCAATGCGTCGGCTGTCTCGCCGGTCACCGCGCGAAACAGTGTGTCGAAGCGGGCGGCGATCGCACGGTTGCGGATGACGGGATTTGGAATCTCCGACTGTCCCGTCCCACTCTCGCGGATCTCACGCGACAGACCGGTGACGATGGCAGGATCGAAATAGAGGATGCGCCAGGATCGCCCTTCGCCGATCGGCGCGCCGTCATGCACCTCGTTCGGATTGACCGTGATGATCTCGCCGGCCTCGGCCTCCACCATGCCGCGCCCACTCAGCGATTTCTGCGCGCCGGCAAGGATGAGGCCAATGCCGAACTGCTCATGCGTATGCCTGCTGAAGCTGTGACGCGTCTCGGCTTCCACCGCTTCGACGCCCGCCAGCGCCGAGCGCAGCATCCTGAACTGGTTTTTCGGCATGTCTGGTCCGCAGGTCCGATCCCGGTCACTTTGCCAGCCGGACGGACAGGACGCAACCACCGCGGCGGCTAGAAGAACTCATCGAGCAGCTGGTAATAATCGAGCCTTGCCGGATTCGGCGCCGGCAGGCCGTAACGATCAAGAAATGGCTGAACCAGCCCCTTGCCAAAATTGTCGGCGATGCTGCGGCAGGCGAGCGCGATATCCTGGTAACGGTCGGCGACGCCGAGACGGCTGCAATCGATATAGCCGGAGAACCGGTCGTCGGAAGCGATGAAATTCGGCAGGCAGGCATCGCCATGCGAAACGACGAGATCCTCGTCGCCGGGCCTCAGCCTCTTGAGCTCGGCGAAGAGTTCGGCAGCGGTTTTCCCAAGCCGGCTCGCATCGAAATCCTCCTCGTCGACGATCCCCGCCTCCATGCGCGCCCTGGCGATCGGCAGGCGCTTTTCCAGGCGATGATCGAACGGGCAGGAGGCGATCGGCAGGCGATGGAGGTCGAGAAGTGCTGCCGCCAGCGATTCGACCCGCGCAAGCGGCGTCAACGCCGACGCGCTGGCAAGATCGGTCCCCGGCAGCGCATCGATGAGCAGCCGATTGTGCACACCGTCACTCTCCTCGGCAATGACATCGGGACACGGCAGACCGGAAGCCTTGAGCCAACGAAGCCTATCTGCCTCGTCGGCAAGTTCGCCGAAGGGACCCGCCTCCTCGGCTTTCAGATAAAGGGTCGGCAATCCGAGAGCTTCCAGCCGGAAGACGCTTGCCGCCGACCGGCCGAGCGCATCCCGCTCCATCCGGTATGCTGACAGGCGCTCCGCCACCGGACCGGCAGACAATCTCTCGGAAACCATCAATGAAATGTTTCGGCGGGCGCGGCCTCGAGAAGGATCTCGAAGGCTTCTTCCAGTGCCGCCACTAGAATATCGGTCAGCTCGTCGCCCTTGTTTTCCAGGAACAGCGCGCTGACGGCTTCGTCCTGACGCTCAAGAAAACGCTCAATCTCGTTCGACATATCATTGTCCTTCCTCACCGTACCATCACGGCCATGAGGAGAGGCTAGATGCGGTTCCTTGCGTGTGGCTGGTTGCCGGAGCAGGCTTGTGCCACGTGAAGGTCAGTATTTCAGAAAGCCTCGGCCTTTCCATTGGTCTTTTGGAATCTTGTCTCCAACATCAAAAGCAAAAGAGACAACCTTTAAAGCGTCCTCGTCCACCTCACAACGAAAGTGTACATCATACCAGTCTTCAACTGTGCGGAAGGCGGCTCGGAGATCAAGAACGGTGCCATATGGCAAACTCTGACTAGGTACAATAATTGGCTGAAAGCTCGGCGAAGCGTGGATCAGTTGTTGTTGGAGTTCGCTTCTGCAAAGCTGGGCAACACGTTTACCGCGCGGCACGCCATCCATCGCGATTCTCGCCACGGGATCGTCATCGGCGACCTGCGAAAACAAGGTCTTTGCTTTGACGAGATTGTCCTTTTTTGCGTCCGTCTTGGGCGGCTCAGGAGGGTTCTGTTCGTGTGGCTTGAGCGCCTCGATATCGGTCTTGACTCCACCCGTCGCCTCCGCAAGAGGCGCATTGCGCTCAGGAGAGACGTCGGTCGCCGCAACCTCGGGAAGCTGTATATCATCGGGAACCGGCCTTGCAGGAGTCCTCTCGGTCTGTGGCTTTTCTGCGGAGGCCTCTTCGGGCTCCCGTTCCGGCTTTGCGTCATGCTGAGGCGCTGTCGTCGCAGGCTTTGCCTCGCCCCCAGAGGAGTTTCCCATCATCGATCTTTTCGGTCCGCTGTCCCGATCGCCGAACTCGAAGACAGGTTTCAAACCCGGCATTGGAGCTGCCGGCTTGGCTTGCTCCAATGGCTTATTTTCAGCCCGCGGTGGGGGCGGCGGAGGTGGCGGAGGTTGCTTCTTCGCCTGTTCTGGCGGTTTCGGCTCCGGTGGTTTTTCCTTGGGCTTGGGCTCCGGCTTCTTTTCCTCCGGCGGTGGAACGAGTTCCACCTTGACGCTCTCGTCTTCGGGGGGCTTCGGCTGGATCTTCGGCAGTCCGAAAATGAGAAGAGCAACGATCGGAATGTGCGCAACAACGGACGCGACGACACCCCAGCGGATTTCAGGCCGCTGCTTTCTCGTTTCGTGCTGCGTTTCCGCCGGTTCCACGTCTTCTTCTGTCACAGCAGCGATGTGGCCTTTAAAACCGGCAGCATCAAGCCACAAATAGAAAAAACCTCGTGATTGCGGTTTAGCTCATTGATCGGCAGGCCCGTCGTCCGCCACCAGATTGTGTTCATGCCATTCATTTTCCGGAATGGCGCTGCCGACGAGAAAGGCGAAGGACGCGACCTTGCCGGAGCCGGCATCGAGTTCGCATTTGAACTGGATGTTGTACCATTTGCGCTTGCTGCGAAAAGCGCCGCCCTTCACTTCCACGCTGCCGCCGCTCACCTTCTCCGCCGCCATCGCATAGGGGGCGAGCAAGTCGGGCGCCATGGCCGGGCGGGCGCGGCGCACCTGCTCCAGCGCCTCGAGATCGCAGAGCTGCAGATTGCGCTCACCGCCGGAGAGCTGCCGCAGCGTCTCGCGGGCGCGCCGGCTGCGTGGATCGGCAAGCACCTGGTCGGAAAAGAGCCGGCTTGCCGCGACGAATTCCCCCGGCTTCGGCGCCGGTGGAGCGATCGGCACGGGAGGCAGCATTGCCGCAACAGCCGGATCACGCGCGACCGGCGGCAGCGGCTCGCCTTTGGGCTCGTCCACCTCAGCATTCATCTTTTCCGGCGAAGGCGACCTAGCAGGCCCAGGCGCCTTCGGCGCTTCCGCCGATTGCGGGACAATCTCCACCGAGAGACCGTCATCAAAAGATGGCAGAGGCGGCTCGGCTCTCGGCAGCAGGAAGAGAAGAAGAAGGATTGCAATGACATGCAGCGCAAATGACGCAGCTGCGCTTCGCCGTCCCCCGTCATCCCAATTGTCCGCCGCGAGTTCCATCGCTCAGGTGGCGGCGGTCGAGCGATCGATGAAGATCGTCAAACTGAGGAGCGCTTTCATCATGACCTTGCCGAATTCGGGCCGGGAGGCCTGCCGCGGGAAATTGAAGCACGCGGCGACACTGCCAGCGCAGCCGAGGCTCCGCAACCTCCAAGATCAAGATATTCCGGCTCTCGTCAGGATCAGCCGAGCGAGCCGATGAGATCCCGGTATGCGGCTTCCGGGAAAGCCTTGAGCGTCTGGGTTCGGACATTGCCGCCCATCGCCAGCGACAGGGTGAAATGCGCCATCACGGCGTCATCGGGCGCCTCGCAGACGGCGACCATGTCGTGCCCGCCCATCGTCAGATAGAATTGATTAAAGGAGCCGCCGACGCCGGCCAGCAATTTTTTGGCCGCGTCCAGCCGTTTTGCCGAGTCGCGAACGTTGCGAATGCCTTGATCCGTCCAATTGATCAAAAGGATGTAAGTGGTCATGTCGCACCTCCCCGAGCATGATGCCGAAAAGTGTAAGCGGCTTTCGGACGAGATCATGCCCAATTTTTCGAGGTAGATCCGGATTCAGATTTTAGGCCGATCCGGCCTAAAGCCATCCGGATCTAGCGGAGGATTAGCCCAGTCAGGGACGCGCCGATTCTCGCTCGCATTGCGATCGATCCCTTCCCCCGTGGCCGGATTATAGCCCGGTCACCATGGAGGGACAAGAAAGCCACCGCGATCATTGGTACTAATCACAAAAGCAAAAGCCGGGCACGAGGCCCGGCTTTCCGATAAGAATGACGTCGTCGAAGCCTTAGCTGTCGAGGAACGAGCGCAGCTTTCTGGAGCGGCTCGGGTGCTTCAGCTTGCGCAGCGCCTTCGCCTCGATCTGGCGGATACGTTCGCGGGTGACAGAGAACTGCTGGCCGACTTCTTCGAGTGTGTGGTCGGTGTTCATGCCGATGCCGAAGCGCATACGCAGGACACGTTCCTCGCGCGGCGTCAGCGAGGCGAGAACGCGGGTCGTCGTCTCGCGCAGGTTCGCCTGGATGGCGGCGTCGATCGGCAGCAGCGCATTCTTGTCCTCGATGAAATCGCCGAGATGCGAATCTTCTTCGTCACCGACAGGGGTTTCGAGCGAGATCGGCTCCTTGGCGATCTTCAGGACCTTGCGGACCTTTTCGAGCGGCATAGCGAGCTTTTCGGCCAGTTCTTCCGGCGTCGGCTCGCGGCCGATCTCGTGCAGCATCTGGCGCGACGTGCGGACGATCTTGTTGATCGTCTCGATCATATGCACCGGAATACGGATCGTGCGGGCCTGGTCGGCGATCGAGCGGGTGATCGCCTGACGGATCCACCACGTCGCATAGGTCGAGAACTTGTAGCCGCGGCGGTATTCGAACTTATCGACCGCCTTCATCAGGCCGATATTGCCTTCCTGAATGAGGTCGAGGAACTGCAGACCACGGTTCGTGTACTTCTTGGCAATGGAGATGACGAGGCGAAGGTTCGCTTCGACCATTTCCTTCTTGGCGATGCGCGCTTCGCGCTCACCCTTCTGCACCATGTGCACGATGCGGCGGAATTCCGAGATCGAAATGCCGGTTTCGGTCGCCAGATTCTGGATCTCCTGGCGGATATCGCGGATCGTCGTGTTTTCGCCCTTGGCGAATTCCTTCCAGCCGCGCGCGGCCAGATTGCCGATCGACTTCATCCAGTTCGGATCGAGCTCGGCGCCCTGGTACTGCTCCAGGAAACTATCGCGCTTGACGCCATAGGATTCGGCCAGACGCAGCAGGCGGCCCTCGTTGGAAACGAGGCGCTTGTTGATGTCGTAGAGCTGCTCGACCAGGGCGTCGATGCGGTTCTGGTTGAGCGACAGCGACTTGACGGCCTTGATGAGCTCGTCCTTGAGTTCCTTGTAACGGCGCTCCTGGGCGGTGGACAGCGTGCCGGATGCCGACAGGCGCTGCTCGACCTGCTGGTCCTGCAGCTTGCGCAGCTTCTTGTAGGTCTCGGCGATCGTATCCAGCGTCTCCATCACCTGCGGGCGAAGCTCGGCTTCCATTGCCGCCAGCGAAAGGTTGGATTCGTCCTCGTCCTCTTCCTCCTCCTCGGGAGGCATGCTTTCGCCGCCGACATCGGTGATGTCGTCGTCGCCGGAACGGGCGCGCCGGGTCTTTTCCTTTTCCTCGGCGGCCTTGCGGTCGGCCTCGATCTTCTCGGGGCTCTGGAACTGCGGGGCAGCCTTGGCTTCAGGACCGGAATAAGTCGTTTCGAGATCGATGATCTCGCGCAGCAGCGTCGTGCCTTCGTTGAGTTCGTCGCGCCAGATGATCAGCGCCTGGAAGGTCAGCGGGCTCTCGCAGAGGCCCGCGATCATCGTTTCGCGGCCGGCCTCGATGCGCTTGGCGATCGCGATTTCGCCCTCGCGAGAGAGAAGCTCCACCGAGCCCATCTCGCGCAGATACATGCGAACGGGATCGTCGGTACGGTCGGTCGGTTCTTTCTTCTTGGCGGTCGCAAGCGCAGTGCCGCTCGAAGGCGCGAGTTCGCCGCCTTCGCTTTCCTCGTCGCCGCCGGCGTCGTCGTCATCGCCGCCGCCAGAAGCACCGGCTTCCTCGGCTTCTTCGTCTTCGATGACGTTGATGCCCATGTCCGAAAGCATCGACATCGTGTCTTCGATCTGCTCGGACGTCACTTCCTCGGACGGCAGGACGGCGTTGAGCTCGTCCATCGTCACATAGCCGCGCTTCTTGGCGGCCTTGATCATCTTCTTGACTGCGTCATCAGAAAGATCGAGAAGAGGGCCGTCGCTTGCGCCGTCGCGTTCGACTTCCGCGTCTTCGTTCTCTTTGACCTTGGTTGCCATTTATATCGTCGCCTTCCTGACGCTATCCAATCTCGCTACGGTGAATGGGCCGTCTCAGGGCCTGGCGCATCGCCCGCGCCGCCCCAGAATCACCTTTGCCCACCTAACGGGATGACATTTAAAGCCTGATTAACCACGATAGCCGGCACCGGACAGCAAAGCTTTCTTGCTTCAGGATTTCCGGCCATGGTTGCGCGATCCGCCTTGACCCAGTTCACCATCTCAACAAGTCGAACGGTGATTCCCACATTTTTTGTTCTCGTCAAGCTTTTCCAGAAAAAAAGCTCACGAAATATCGGAAAAAGCCTTATCCACAGGCTTTGAACCGCGGCTGCGATTGCGAACCTTATTTAAGAAGCGGCGAACAAAAGACAAGGGCAGCCAGGATTTTGGCCGCCGTCACAGTTGTTTCGGCCGTTTTTCAGTTGTGCCGGCGGTATATTCGCCTCTTTCACGCAAATATTATCTAAAGCGCCGCCCCATCATAGGGCTTCACCGTCAGCGAGCCGAGATCGATCGCGGGAATGCAGCGCAGATTGATCGCAGCCATCGCCGCACCGTTCGGGGCAACACCCTCGCCGAACGGCATGATGCCGCAATTGGCGCAGAAATGATGCCGGATGACATGCCTGTTGAAAGTATAGGTCGAGATATTCTCTTCCGGCGTCTTCAGCACCAGCTTCTCGCGCGGTGCGAAGGCGAGAAGCCCGCCCCGCCGGCGGCAGAGCGAACAGTTGCAGTCGAGCGCCTCGGTAAATTCGCCGTCGACCTCGAAAGCAATGTTGCCGCAATGGCAGCTTCCTTCATAGAGCATGTCGTCCCCTCACATCCAATCCATGACCACTTTGCCTGAGTTGCCCGACCGCATCGCCTCGAAGCCGCCGCGGAAATCGTCGATCTTGATGCGGTGGGTAATGATGGGCGAAAGATCGAGGCCGCCTTGGACGAAGGCGATCATCTTGTACCAGGTCTCGAACATCTCGCGGCCGTAAATGCCCTTGAGATTGAGCATCTTGAAGATCACCTTGTTCCAGTCGATCTCGAAACCAGCCGGCGCAATGCCGAGAATGGCAATCTTGCCGCCATTGTTCATCTTGTCGATCATGTCGCGGAAGGCCGGTGCCGCACCCGACATTTCGAGCCCGACATCGAAACCCTCCGTCATGCCGATCGCCTTCATCACGTCGGCAAGGTTTTCCTTGGAGGCATCGACCACGTGATCGATGCCGAGCTTGCGCGCCAGTTCTAGCCGGTGCGGATTGATATCGGTGATGACGACTTTGCGGGCACCCGATCGCTTGGCGACGAGCGCTCCCATGATGCCGATCGGCCCGGCGCCGGTGACGAGCACGTCCTCGCCGACGAGATCGAAGGAGAGCGCGGTGTGCACCGCATTGCCGAAAGGATCGAAGATCGCCGCGATCTCGTCTGAAATATCATCCGGGATCGGCACCACATTGCTTTCGGGAATGCAGACGAACTCGCCGAAGGAACCCGGCCGGTTGACGCCGACGCCGAGCGTGTTGCGGCAGAGATGCCCCCTGCCCGCCCGGCAGTTGCGGCACTTGCCGCAGACGATATGCCCTTCGCCGGAGACCCGCTCGCCGACGTGGTAGCGGGTGACCGCCGAACCGATCTCGGCGATCTCGCCTGAGAATTCATGGCCGACGACCATCGGCACCGGAATGGTCTTCTGCGCCCACTGGTCCCAGTTCCAGATATGCACGTCGGTGCCGCAGATCGCCGATTTCTTCACCCGGATCAGCACATCGTTCGGCCCCGCCTCCGGCACCGGCACATTCTCCATCCAAAGCCCGACTTCCGGCTTCGACTTGACCAGCGCCTTCATCATGTTCGACATATCTGTTCCCACCGTTTCTTGACGCCAGCTTCGCTATTCCCTCTTCTCCCCAGCGGGGAGAAGGTGCCCGTTAGGGCGGATGAGGGGGCGGCACGGCAGGCCATCAAATCCAATATTATTTCTAGCCAAACGTACGATCGTCGCTTCGCTCCGCCCCCTCATCCGACCCTTCGGGCCACCTTCTCCCCGCTGGGGAGAAGAGGGAGCAAACCTCACTCAAATCACACCCAACTCCCGACCTGCCTCGGCAAAAGCCGCAATCGCCCGCTCCACATCCGCTTTCGAATGCGCCGCCGACATCTGCGTGCGGATGCGGGCCTGGCCCTTCGGCACGACGGGGAAGGAGAAGCCGATCACATAGATCCCCTTCTTCAGCATCAGCCCCGCCATATCCTGCGCGAGCTTAGCATCGCCCAGCATGACGGGAATGATCGGATGGCCTTCGCCGGCAAGCGTGAAGCCGAGCTTGGTCATCTCGCGGCGGAAGAGATCGGCATTGTCGGAAAGGCGCTTGCGCAAGGCGTCGCCATTTTCGATCAGGTCGAACACTTTGAGCGAGGCGGCGGCAATGACCGGCGCCAGCGTGTTCGAAAACAGATAGGGCCGCGAGCGCTGCCGCAGCCATTCGACAGTCTCGGTCCTGGCAGAGGTATAGCCGCCGGAAGCGCCACCGAGCGCCTTGCCGAGCGTGCCGGTGATGATATCGATCCGCCCCTCGACACCGCAATGTTCCGGAGAGCCGCGGCCGTTCCTGCCGACGAAACCCACCGCATGGCTGTCATCGACCATGACCATCGCGCCATATTTCTCGGCGAGATCGCAGACGCCACCCAAATTGGCGATGATGCCGTCCATCGAGAAGACGCCATCGGTGGCGATCAGCTTGAAACGGCTACCCTCGGCCTTTTTCAGCTCCTCCTCAAGCGCCGCCATGTCATTGTTGGCATAGCGGAAACGCTTGGCCTTGGAGAGACGCACGCCATCGATGATCGAGGCATGGTTCAGCGCGTCGGAAATAATCGCATCCTCTTCGCCGAGCAGCGTCTCGAACAGGCCGCCATTGGCATCGAAGCAGGAGGAATAGAGGATCGTGTCTTCCATGCCGAGGAAGGAGGAGATGCGCGCTTCGAGCTGCTTATGCTCTTCCTGCGTGCCGCAGATGAAGCGCACCGAGGCCATGCCGTAGCCATAGCGGTCAAGCGCTTGTCTGCCGGCCTCGGCCAGTTCCTCGTTATCGGCGAGGCCGAGATAGTTGTTGGCGCAGAAATTCAGCACGCGTTCACCGGAGGCAATGGCGATTTCGCCGGCCTGCTTCGACGTGATGACGCGTTCGGACTTATAGAGGCCGGCGTCCTTCAGCGCAGCCAGTTCGCTGCGGAGGTGCGAGAGGAAATTCGAGGTCATTGAGGGCCCTTCTCTTGATGTTTCCCGTCTAAGCGTCGGTTAGCATATCGCCGCTTGCTTGTCTTGCTCAACGCTCGACCGAGACAAGCAGAAAGGTCGGCCGATCGAGCTCTTCGGCCCATTCGGGATGGCCGATCAGATCCTGCTCGCTCGGCGCCCATTCCTCAACATGACGAATGGCAAAACCGGCAGAAACCAGCGTGTTGATTGTAGTACCCAGGCGGCGATGATATTTGACGACGCCCTTGGCCAGCCAATCCGTCGTCCGGCTTCCCTCGATGGCATAGCTATCGAGCGGCCATATGCGCTGCCCATCGACATCCGTGCCCCAGCCGGCATGACGCGGGGCCATGAAGATCGGATGCTCGATCGTAAAGACGAAATGCGAACCGGGAACGAGCGCCCGGTAAACCGTGGCGACAAGCCGCTCGAAATTTTTGACATAGTGAAAAGCGAGCGAACTATGCGCGAAATCGAATGAGGCTTCGGGCAGTTCCAGCTCTTCGAGATCGCTGATCCGATAGGTGATCGCGTCATCTCGCGTATCCGCCCTCGCCCGGCCGATCATATTCTCCGATATGTCGAGGCCGAGGACACTTGCAGCCCCGACTGAGCGGGCGTAGCGGGCAAACCAGCCGAAACCGCAGCCGAGATCGACAACGCGTTTGCCTGTGAGGTCCGGCAACTGGGTCCGGACCGCCGGCCATTCAGCCGCACCATCAAGCCCTTCGACGGAGCGGCGCATGGCGCTGTATCCGGCGAAAAATTCCGATTGGTCGTAGATATTCTGGGCCATCGGCACTCCTCCTCGGAGGCAGCATCTATCATGCCTTTTCCGCCGATCTCAAGGATCGGCCAGGCCCGTTCAGCCGTCCTGCGCGAGGATGATCTCCAGGAACGCATCACCGTAGCGTTCGAGCTTCGACTGCCCGACGCCCGATATGCCGAGCAGTTCCTTGCGGCTCCGCGGCCGCTCGGTGGCGAAGGCAATCAGCGTCGTATCGGGAAAGACGACATAGGGCGGCACGCCGAGCGATTTGGCGATCGCCATGCGCTCGGCCCTCAGCGCCTCGAAAAGGCTGCCGTCGGCGCCGGACAGGCCCGATTTGCGCTCGCCGCGCTCGGCCTTCTTGGTGCGCCGTTCCGAGGCCGGCCTGTCCTTGCGGAAGAAGACCTGCCGTTCGTGCCTGAAGACGGCGCGGGCCTCCGGCTCCAGCTTCAACGCACCATAGGCTTCATGATCGATGCGGATCAGCCCCATGGCGAGCAGTTGACGATAGACGGATTGCCATGTGCGGGCCGGAATGTCCTTGCCGGCGCCGAAGACGGGCATATCCACATGGCCGAAACGCTCGGTCTTCTCGTTGACGTTGCCGACCAGCACATCAATGACGTGGCCGGCGCCGAACCGCTCGCCGGTGCGGTAGACGGCGGCGAGCGCCTTGATCGCCGCTTCCGTGCCTTCCCAGGTCTCGACCGGTTTCAGGCAGGTGTCGCAATTGCCGCACTGGCCGGCATGCGCCTCGCCGAAGTGGGCAAGGATCGCCTGCCGGCGGCAGGAGGCGGTTTCACAGATCGCCAGCAAGGCATTGAGCTTGGCGCGCTCGACCCGCTTGATCTCGTCGGCGGCATTGCCCTCGTCGATCATCCGGCGGCGCTGGATGACGTCGGCCATGCCATAGGCCATCCAGACCTCCGACGGCAGGCCGTCACGGCCGGCGCGCCCAGTCTCCTGATAATAGGCCTCCACCGAGCCCGGCAGGTCGAGATGGGCGACATAACGCACGTTCGGCTTGTCGATGCCCATGCCGAAAGCGACGGTGGCGACCAGGCAGAGGTTCTCTTCTTTCAGGAAAGCATCCTGATTGGCATCTCGAAGCGCCCGGTCCATGCCGGCATGATAGGGCAGCGCACGGATGCCCTGCCCGTTCAGCCATTCGGCGGTATCCTCGACCTTGGCGCGCGACAGGCAATAGACGATGCCGCTGTCGTCCTTGTGGCCGGACAGGAAGCGCAGGAGCTGCTGTCTCGGCTGGTCGCGCTCGACGATTTCATAGGCGATGTTCGGCCGGTCGAAGCTGGTGGTGAAGATCTCGGCATCGTTGAGCCCCAGCCGCTCGACGATATCGTCGCGCGTATGCGGGTCGGCCGTCGCCGTCAGCGCCACGCGCGGTACGCCAGGATATTGCTCGCCGAGCCGGCCGAGCTCGCGATATTCCGGCCGGAAATCGTGGCCCCATTGCGAGACGCAATGAGCCTCATCGATCGCAAACAGCGCGATCCTCTCGTTGGCGATCAGGTCGCGGAAACCATCGGTCAGGATGCGCTCGGGCGTGACATAGAGAAGGTCGAGCCGACCGGCCGAAAGTGCGCGGCGAACCTCGACGAACTCCTCGCGCGACAGCGACGAATTGAGCGCCGCGGCGCGGATGCCGAGCTGCTTCATCGCTTCCACCTGATCGCGCATCAAAGCGATCAGCGGCGAAACGACGATGCCCACACCGTCGCGGCAGAGCGACGGGATCTGGAAACAAAGCGATTTGCCCGCTCCTGTCGGAAAGAGCACCACCGCATCGCCGCCTGATACCACGTGCTCGACGACCTGCTGCTGCTTGCCACGGAAGGAGGAATAGCCATAGACCTCCTTCAAGACATCGAGCGGCGCGCGGCGGGCCGAAAACAGCGCGTCGGAAGCGGAAAAGCCCGGTTCATTGCGTTCGCTGAGCGGCATCAGTGGTTCGCGGCCCCTTTGACGCGGCCGGAAAGCACGCCGAAGCCGTCAATGATCGCTTCCTGGTTTTCGAGGCGCACTCCTTCGAAATGCACTTCCTGCTGCGCCCGCATCAGCTGGGCTATTGCCTCGCCGTCTCCGGCTTCGGTCGCAAGCGCAATCTCGCGCTCCAGCTCGATCTTCTGCCGGCGCAAGGCCTTTGCCCGTTTGTGGAAGGCGAGCGCCTGGCGATACCCCTCGCGCGCATCCTCCATCGCCGCCTCCTCGGTCGCTGTCCAGAGCCGGGCATTGCGCACCTGCTGGTCGAGGCTCTTGATCAGCGGGCCGAAGCCCTCGAATTCCAGCCGTTCGGTCAGATATTCCCGCGTCAGATGCGGACCGGCGACGACAGCGGCAGCCCCGAGCATCGCCGACCAGAGCCGCTGCAGCGGCTTGCTGTCATATTCGATCGCAGCAATTTCGTCGTAGTCGTCAATCATCAGCGAGGGATGGTTGACGATCGTCAGCGCCAGCACGCTTTCGCGCAGCGCCGTGTTGTCCTGATGGCCGCGCACCAGGACGGAGCGTGCAAGCCGGTCTGAAATGACGTTCGGGCTTTTCGGACCTGCCTTGCCGGCATTGTCGCGGCCTGCCCGGCCGTTAAAGCCGCGCCGTTCGCCATTGCCGCGGTTCTGGAACTGCGGTTGGAAGAAGGCGTTCAGCCGGTCGCGAATATCCTGCTGGTAGTGACGGCGCACATTCTCGTCGGCGATGACGGCGACGAGCTGCTTCAGCCGCGCCTCCAGTTCGGCGCGCGCCTCGGGCGTGTCGAACTTGCCGGTGTTGATCTCACGGTTCCAAAGCATCTCGGAGAGCGGTTTTGCCTGGCTCATCACCTTGTCGAAGGGCGCGCGCCCGTCGTCGCGCACGAGATCGTCGGGGTCCTTGCCGTCGGGCAGCAGCGCGAAACGGACGGAGCGGCCAGGCTTCAGATGCGGCAGCGCCAGTTCGGCGGCGCGATTAGCCGCACGGATGCCGGCGCCGTCGCCATCGAAGCAGAGCACCGGCTGCGGCACCATCTTCCAGAGCAGTTCGAGCTGGTTTTCGGTAAGCGCCGTGCCGAGCGGCGCTACGGCGTTCTCGACGCCCGCCTGATAGAGCGCGATCACGTCCATATAGCCTTCGACGGCGATGATCGTGCCGGACGCGTTGTCGTCCTGGGAATCGCCGCGGCCCGGCCCCTGGATCGCGCGGCGCGCGCGGGCGAAATTGTAAAGGACGTTGCCCTTATGGAAGAGCTCGGTTTCGTTGGAGTTCAGATATTTCGCCGGCGCATCCGCCGACATGGCGCGCCCGCCGAAGGCGATCACCTTTTCCCGCGACGAGAGGATCGGAAACATGATGCGGTCGCGGAAGCGGTCATAGGACACAGGCACGTTTTCATGAACGACCAGTCCGCAGGCCTCGATCTGCTCCTTGGTGACGCCCTTGCCGGCAAGGAATTCCTTCAGCGCATTACGGCTGTCGGGCGCATAGCCGAGGCGGAAGGTTTCGATGGTGCGTCCCGTCAGCCCACGGTCGCGCAGATAGGCGCGCGCTCTTGCCCCATTCGCCGTCTGCAGCTGATCCTGGAAGAAGCGCGTCGCCATTTCCATGACGTCGATCAGCGAGCCGCGCTCCTTCTCGCGCTTCTCCATGACAGGGTCGGCAAGCGGCATCGGCACGCCGGCCATGTCGGCGACCTGCTGCACGGCCTCGGGAAAGCTCAGGCCCTCCAGCTCGGTCAGGAAGCGGAAATGGTCGCCGGTGACGCCGCAACCGAAGCAGTGATAGCGGCCCTTCCGGTCCTCGCAGTGGAAGCTCGGGGATTTCTCGCCGTGAAACGGGCAGCAGGCCCAGTAGTCGCCGCGCGAAACATTGGTTTTGCGCTTGTCCCAGCTCACACGACGCGCAACCACGTTCGAAATCGGAACGCGATCGCGGATCTCATCGAGAAAGGTGTTGGAAAAGCGCATTTATACCTCTTGGCCAAGCTCCATATAAGCTGCTTTGCCGCGCCATGCCACGAAACTCGTCGGGAAAACCCGCTATTCACAGGCAAGTGCACCCGCCGCCGGCAACGTCCATTATCCAATCAACAACACGTTATCGCCCCTGCGACAGGGGTGCGACATTATTGTCCTCTGGGACCAGGAATTCCGTTTTCGCAAATGCTTCCGCAGGAGTCTCAACCTTGGGCACGGTTGAATTAAACCGTTTTAAAACAGGGGCTTGTCAAATCCGCCGATGGAGTATCTCCATCTTCCGGCCACTCGCCGAGGCTTCGTTTAAAAGCCCTCAAAACAGCCGTTTCCGGCAATCATTATTTTTTTGTAATTTGAATACGCCGCCGCACCGCAATAGGTTCGATCTCAACAAAGCGATCCCCGAGCGAAGCACCATCCCTACCCCCGGCGCCGCTTCGCAAGGGTGCCTTTGCAAATACCCTCCGGCTTGGGCTTCGGCCCTGCGTGCCGGTGGAAGCAAAGAGCAAGAAGGCAGGAGCGCCCCCAGCTCCTGCCTTCTTAATTTCTGGCTTCCCTTGATACAATTTCCCTTTGAAATTAACTGATTATTGACAAAACCGTTGACAGGCGGCGCTTGCGTGAAAGATGTATGCGCCGAACTCCTGGACCCCTCCAATGGCCTTTACTGCGAAAAATCTTGCAGCAGACGATCGCTTCCTCGCTGCGATACTGCATTGCGCCAATCAGATGCTTTCGATCTATCGCGAGAGCCCGCGCATCGCCTCGATTTTCGCAGCTCAGCAACGCTGGCTGATGGCCCATGCCGGCTTTGCACTTCATTACGGCCATCCGGACGACGGCAGGAGCGGTCTCTATTCCGGCCGCTTCATCGACTTCGCCGTCAAGAACGATATCGCCAGCCGCAACACCGCAGCAGCCTTCATGCAGGAAATGCTGGCCTATCGCTTCCTGCGCGCGGTTCCCGGCCCCGATAAGCGCACGCGCTATCTGGAGCCCACCGAAATCGCCGAGCAGCATTTCATCCGCTGGCTGGTCGCCCATATGATGATCCTCGACAGCCTCGATGGCGGTAAACGCGCCGATAAGATTAGCGCCGATCCCTCCGCGAAGATGGCGGCGATCCAGCCGCTGATCGCAAGGGCGATCATCGGCAGCGAGGCGGTGCGCAGTCCGGGCCCGACCTTCAACCTGTTCAATTGGGCGAATTCCGGCGGGCTGGTGATGGACTATCTGATCTCGCGCCTTCCGGATTTTCCCCGGACGGCCGGGCGTGTTGCGATCGGTCCGCTGTCGCTGAGAGAAATCCGCGAACAGTTCATGATCTCCAACACCC
The DNA here is from genome assembly GCF_024721175.1 of Rhizobium sp. Pop5. Classification (NCBI taxonomy): domain Bacteria; kingdom Pseudomonadati; phylum Pseudomonadota; class Alphaproteobacteria; order Hyphomicrobiales; family Rhizobiaceae; genus Rhizobium; species Rhizobium sp. Pop5. Next base: position 2,676,686 of record NZ_CP099399.1, read on the forward strand.
ACCTGAAGCGAATTCTGACACAGGCAGCGACCATGGAGAGCGTCGGCTGGACCGAGCCTTCCCGCAAGGGCGACTTCTGGCTGTCCGGCCGCTTCATTCTTGAATACTGGAATTATCAGGCGTCGAAATTCGCCATCATCGATCAGGCCGCCGAGGCGGTGCTCGGGCCTGCGGTCCGCGACGAACCGCAGGCCGAGCGCATCAGTTCAACAGTTCCTTGACGGTCGCCGACGCCTTGGCGAAATCCATCTGCCCGGCATAACGCTCCTTGAGCGCCGCCATCACCTTGCCCATGTCCTTGACGCCCGAGGAGCCCGTCTCCGCAATGATCGCCGAGATGTTGGCGCGCACTTCGCTGTCGGAGAGCTGCTTCGGCATGAAATCCTGGATGACGATGATTTCGGCACGCTCCTTGGCAGCAAGCTCCGGCCGGGAATTCTCTTCGTAGATCTTTGCCGATTCGTCGCGCTGCTTCACCATCTTGGCGAGGATCTGCAGGATCTCGTCGTCGCTCGCCTGCTCCTTGCCGGTGCCGCGATTGGCGATATCGCGGTCCTTGATCGCGGCCTGAATGAGGCGGACGGTGGAAAGCCGCTCCGAATCCTTGGCCTTCATCGCCTCTTTCAGCTGGGTGGCGAGTTGATCGCGCAGCATGGTCTTACTCCTTTTTTGCTGCCGCTTCATAAACCACGCTGATGCGGCGGATCAAATAAATTGCGCGGTCAGGGCGACAAAGCGCAGGAAAACAGCCGCAATCTCGGCTACAAAGAGTTGACCGTAAGCGATTGCGTGGCTATCTACCGCCACCTGCACCAAAATTCGTGATCAGGCCTGAAGACGCGCGGCATAGCCGTGCCCACACGCCTGCGAGATCAAATGGCGACACGCGCGGCAACGCGCGCCGACCGCCGGAAACGGGATGAAGATGACCGCGACAGCACCCTGGACAATCGAAAAGCCGACCGCCCTGCTCGTTCTTGCCGACGGCACGGTCATCGAAGGCAAGGGCATCGGCGCCACCGGCAAGGTCCAGGCCGAAGTGGTCTTCAATACCGCACTGACCGGCTACGAAGAGATTATGACCGACCCCTCCTATCTCGGCCAGATCGTCACCTTCACCTTTCCCCATATCGGCAATATCGGCACCAACGACGAGGACATCGAGGATCTGACGCCTGCCGCCCGCCACGGCGCCGTCGGCGTCATCTTCAAGGCCGATATCACCGAACCCTCGAACTACCGCGCCGCCAAGCACCTTGACGCGTGGCTGAAGGCTCGCGGCATCATCGGCCTCTGCGGTATCGACACGCGCGCGCTGACCGCCTGGATCCGCGAGAACGGCGCCCCGAACGCGGTTATCGCCCACGACCCGAACGGTGTCTTCGACATCGAGACGCTGAAGGCCGAAGCCAAGGCCTGGAGCGGCCTCGAAGGCCTCGATCTTGCGAAGATCGCCTCCTCGGGCCAGTCCCTGCAATGGACCCAGACCCCGTGGGTCTGGAATGAAGGCTATGGCGAACTCGGCGCGGCGGACGCGAAATACCACGTCGTCTGCCTCGACTATGGCGTCAAGCGCAACATCCTGCGCCTGTTTGCCGGCCTCGACTGCAAGGTGACGGTCATGCCGGCGACGACAAGCGCCGAAGACGTGCTCGCCATGCAGCCGGACGGCATCTTCCTGTCGAACGGCCCGGGCGATCCGGCCGCAACCGGCGAATATGCCGTGCCGGTGATCCAGACGCTTATCAAGACCGACATTCCTCTCTTCGGCATCTGCCTCGGCCATCAGATGCTCGGCCTCGCGCTCGGCGCCAAGACCGAGAAGATGCATCAGGGCCACCACGGCGCGAACCACCCGGTCAAGGACCATACGACGGGCAAGGTCGAAATCGTCTCGATGAACCACGGTTTCGCTGTCGACTCGAAGTCGCTGCCCGATGGCGTTGAAGAGACTCACATTTCGCTTTTCGACGGCACCAATTGCGGCCTGCGCGTCCTCGGCAAGCTGGTCTTCTCCGTCCAGCACCATCCGGAGGCCTCTCCCGGTCCGCAGGACAGCCACTACCTCTTCCGCCGCTTCGTCAACATGGTGCGCGAGAAGAAGGGCGAACCGGCACTCGCCGAGCGCTGATCTCGGGAAATACCGATTTCGAAAAGGCCCGTTCAACCGGGCCTTTTTCTTTGCCTCCATATTGACCCCAACTTAACTTGAGGAATTATCAAGCTGACTGCAGACATCTGATGCAGGAGAAAATGCATGAGCGGAGCTTTCTATCGAGTCGACAAATTCGCCGTGCCGGCTGCGGCGCGCGAGGAATTTCTCGTCAATGTGATGATGACGCACAAGGTGCTGGAGGCGCAGGACGGTTTCATCGACCATACGGTGCTGGAACAGGTCGCCGGCCCCGGCGAGTTCAATTTCGTGACGATCGCCCAATGGGAAAGCGCTGACGTCGTCGAGCGCGTGCGGGCAGCCGTCGCGGCGGCGCACAGGGCCGCGAATTTCGATCCGCAGGAAATGTTTGCGCGCCTCGGCATTCGTGCCGATATCGCCAGCTACAAACCTGTCGCTGCCTGACGGCGAGGGCCTCAGGCGGCGGCAGTTGCTCCCTGCCGGCGAAGGAGGACATAGAAGCGCGCGCAGAGCATGACGGCTGCTGCCGCCAGTCCGACGAGGAAGCCGAACCAGATGCCGATGCCGCCGAACCCGAGCGGGAAAGCAAAGGCCCAGGCGAGGAAGAAGCCGATCGGCCAATAGGCGATCAGTGCCATGATCATCGGCACGCGCGCATCCTTCAGGCCGCGCAGCAATCCGTTGGCGATCACCTGCAGCCCATCGACGAGCTGAAAGAGCCCGGCAACGACGATCAGCGGCCCGGCATAGGCAAGCACCTCGGGCGCCTCGGGCGAACTGACGTCAAGGAACCAGCTCCCGAGGAATTGCGGCATTGTGGCAAAGAGCACCGAGCCGACCGCCGAGATCGCGCAGGCGATGCCGACGACCATGATCGACGCGCGCACCAGCCCGTCATAATCGCCCTGCCCGTGCGCGACGCCGACGCGCACCGTCGCCGCCTGGCTGAGACCGAGCGGGATCATGAAGGCGATCGAGGCCCATTGCAGGGCGATGCCGTGCGCGGCGAGCTCGATGGTGCCGATATAGCCCATCAGCAACGAGGCCACCGTGAACAGGCTGACCTCCGCAAGGATGGTAACGCTGATCGGCAGACCGAGCCGAATGACCTCCAGCAGCGCATGCCAGTCGGGCTTCCAGAACCGAACGAAGATTTCGTAGCGTCGCGTCTCTTCCCGCTTCTCTACGAAGGCGAGGATGAACAGGAAACCGGCCGTCTGCACCACGACCGAAACGATCGCCGCGCCCTCTAGCCCCATGGCCGGAAAGCCGAAATGACCGAGCACGAGGGCATAGGCGAAGATCGCATTCAACACCAGCGTGACAATAGTGACGTTGAGGATGATGCCCGCCTTGCCGATGGCGCTGACCAGCGCCCGCATCACGTTGAAGAGCAACGCCGGCAACACGCCGAACTGGCCGATCATGATATAGCCGTGAGCGAGCTTCGCCACCTCCGGCTTCTGCTGCGCGAAGAGCAGGATCTGCTCGGAATTGAAGAAGGCCGGCTGCATGATGACCCAATAGCCGATCACCACCCAGAGACCCATGCGTAGCGACCGGCGCACGGAGACGACGTCGCCGCGGCCGTAGGCCTGCGCCACCATCGGTATGACGGCGATGGCAAAGCCCGAACCGAAGATCAGGATCGTAAACAGGAACTGGGCCGAGAGAACCATCGCCGCCAGATGCTCAGCACCGAGGCGGCCGACGATCATCACATCAGTCGTATTGATGCCGAGCTGGGCGAGTTGGGCGCCGATCAGGGGAATGCCGAGCGCCAGCGTTGCGCGGAAATGCGCGCCCCAACGATTATCGGTTGTCGGCGCAAGCCTGCGCACGTCGATCGGCGTGTCCATGACACCTGTCCTGCGGTTGAAATATGCGTCGCCGCGCAGTTTTTTGGCGAAATACCCCCCGGACTTAGAGGAAAGCCCCGCAAAGAACCACCCTAAAGGAGGCAGATGATGAAAAATTCATCATCACATCAGTGTTTCTGATCGATCAGCCCGCAGCTTCCAAAGCCTCTGCCGGCGCACGAATCCGGACGCGGGTGAGGAACACGCCGGCGGCCAGCAGGATGAACAGCGCAGCCGTCAGATAGGGCGCGCCGGCGAAGGTGACCGGCGCATCGGCCCGTGTGAAATAACCGAACATCTGCGTGAAGATCAGCGGCCCGATGATGGTCGTGATGCTGCTGAGGCTGGTGAGTGCACCCTGCAGTTCGCCCTGCGCCGAAGGTGGCACCTTGCCGGCGGCGATGCTGCGTAGCGGCGGATCGGCGACGTTCTCCATGACGGTGGCGACGATCACGACATAAACCACCCAGCCCTGCCAGGCAAAAGCATAGCCGATCAGACCCGCAGCGGAAAAACACAGGCCGAGAAGCGCGGTCTTCCATTCGCCGAGCAGAGGCACGACACGCGGTAGAACCAGTCCCATGACGAGCGCGGCGCCGATGCCGTAGATGCCGAGCGACAGGCCGATCTGCCCTTCGCTCCAGCCGTAGCGATAGGTCGAGACGAACGACCAGACCGAGGGATAGACGGCATGCGCCAGGAAGAACAGGAACATGACGAGGCTGACCCAGCCGATGCCGGGGTAGTGGCGCATCTGGCGCAGTGCGCCGAGCGGATTGGCGCGCTTCCACTCGAAGCGGCGGCGGTTCTTCGCCTCCAGCGTTTCCGGCAGCAGGAAGCAGGCGGCTATGAAGTTGAGAAGCGACAGCGCAGCCGCGCCGAGGAACGGCACGCGCGGGCCGAATTCGCCGAGAAACCCGCCGACGACGGGACCGATCGTGAAGCCGACGCCGAAAGCGATGCCGATCAGTCCGAAATTCTTCGCCCGGTTCTCCTCCGTGCTGATGTCGGCGATATAGGCCGAGCAGGTGGCGAAGCTGCCGCCGCTGATGCCGGCAAGGACGCGACCGACGAACAGCATCCAGAAGCTGGTGGCGATGCCGCAGATGAAATTGTCGATCGCGAAGGTCAGCACCGAAAGCAAAAGGACGGGCCGGCGACCGAAACGATCCGACAGGTTTCCGAGCAGCGGCGCGAACAGGAACTGCATGCCGGCATAGACGAGCATCAGCCAGCCACCGTCGACCGCCGCATCGCTGACGCTGCCGCCGGTCAGTTGTTCGAGATAGGCGGGCAGCACCGGCATGATGATGGCGATGCCGATAATGTCGAGAAAGAGGATGACGAAGACCAGGAAAAGGCCGCGGCGAACGAATTTGGGATCAAGCATGAGGCATCTCTACAGCGATGATTTTCTGAAAAGACGATCGCGTCGCCGGAAAGGTGACATAGCTCAGAAAATAAACCGAAACAATCCGTGAACATTCAAAGTTTTTGATGTTGCTGTACGCGAAATTTATGCTGCGTCCTGGATGTAAGCGCCACAAGCCCCGAAGATGGACGCGGACGGGATCGTCGGACATCTATGCGCCAACTCCGAAAGCGCCCAGGAGCTTCGCAACCGCACCTTCATCGCGATAGGGAAATGTTCTTTGCACCAGCTCCGGGCTTAGCCGAGGCTGAAGGCTGCGCGCCTCGACCTCACTGCGCCTCCGCCGCACTTCGTCGCCGCGCATAGCGTGAGCTGCGGCAAGCAAAATCAGGGTCCGCCAGGACTTTTTGGGAATATTTTCGAAATCCTCGACCGCATCGTCCGCACGGCCTTGCTGAAACCGGATAAAGCCCCTGACTGCCCAGAACCACACAGGCGGATATTTCGACTTCCTGAAGCATTCTTCGATTTCGGTTGCGGCCTTCTCCAGATCACCAGCGTAGTGAAGCAACTCGGCATGATCGGCGCGGATCTCAACGTCGCCCGGCGCAAGGTCGCGTGCTTTGACGTAGTGGGATTCCGCACCATCATGGTTTCGCATCGCCAGTTGAACCGATGCCGCCGCAAAGTGGGAAAAGGCGTGGTTATTGTCGAGCTGCAGCGCAATGCGCGAGATTTCTTCGGCATGATGCAATACTTCGAATACGCCCTCCATGGAGAAGCGATAAGTAAGTGCAAGGGCATGCATCGCATGCGCGTCGATGAGCGTTGGATCAAGTTCCGTTGCCTTCTTGAAAAAGCGTTCCGCCTCGGGCAGCAGATGTTTGGCGTCGAGCATCCTGCCGTAAAGAAAGTTCTCGTATGCCGACCAGGACGCCTCCGGTTTCCGGGCAACGGTCGTTGATGCAGCGGAAAGCACCTTGTCCACGACGAGCGACACAACGCCCGTCGCAACCAGTTCGATGGCGTCGATATCGCAATCCGCAGGAAGATCGAAGGCCCTCGACCAGAGGATTGAGGTGGCCGAGGTTCGCAGGAACCTGACGTTCAACCGGAACGGACCGGCCCCATGTACGCCGATACTGACCGTATAGTCGTGGGCACGCCTGCCCATTTCAGTCGCTGAGGCAGAGGCGACGTCGATCCAGTGGCGGTCCGAAAGGAACTGTTCGAGGCCGGCGGTGACCAGCCCCATGACCTCCTGCTGATGGGGAAGAGGTGAGAAGATGATCCCAATTCTGACCAGGACTTTTTCCGGGTCCAACGACACTGATTCAGCAATGGGCAAGGACTCCGCCTTCCCGGCTCCCGTATGACTGGGTTGCCAGTGCCAGACGCGAACGGGCCGCTCGATATTCTTCAGGCGTTTTTCGCCACCCTCCACGAACTCGCCGCCGATCCGCGCGGCGATCTGGTGGTAGACACCATCGGTGATGCAGATGCCGCCGGGTACGGCACTCGCCTCAACCCGGGAGGCGACGTTTACGCCGTCACCGAACATATCCGTGCCGTCGACCAGCACGTCGGCAAGGTTGATCCCGATCCGGAGAACCATATGGGTGTTTTCCGGCTCGCGGCGCACCAGTTCGCTCTGTATCGCCATCGCGCATTCGACCGCCCCCGTAGCGGAATCGAATACCGACAGGGTTCCGTCGCCGATCAGCTTGAATATCCTGCCGCCGTTGCGCTCGATGTTCGGCGCGATGACGTCAGCCTGCAGCGCCTTGATCTGAACAAGGGTCGCCTCTTCGTTACTCTCCATGAGGCGGGCATAACCGACCACATCCGTGGCCATGATCGCAGCCAGCCGCCGCTTGACAGGAACGCTCGCCATTCGCCCTCCGAGAAGTTCCCACAGATCGCATCCATAAGTTTAGCGAAGCTAACACAGAACCGCTCCTCCGTCTTCGCAAGAGCAGGCAGACAATGAGCAGAAGATGATGCCTTAATCGACGGTCGAGGTCCTCTGTTGAGCGATGACGCTGACACTCCCCCTTTGCGGGACGGCGGCGCGAAAACTGCGCTCCCTTGCAATCGCCGCGAAGGCATCCAGATCACTCAAGGGAAGATCCTTCATTGTGCATTCTCCCGCACAGCCTGTGCGATACCATCCGGATTATCGGACAAATGCGAAAACGGTAAAACGACATCCGACAGCGCCGCTCCGGCGCGGACGAAGGAGAAGACGATGCAGACCTATCGTTTGGGAAAGACCGGACCCGAAGTCTCCGCTATGGGCCTCGGCTGCATGGGCATGTCGGGCATGTACGGCCCTGCCGACCGCGCAGAAAGCATCGCGACCATCCACGCCGCACTCGACGCCGGCATCAACCTGCTCGACACCGGTGACTTCTACGGCATGGGCCATAACGAGATGCTGATCGGCGAGGCATTGAAAGGCCGCCGGCGCGAGAATGCCGTCATCAGCGTCAAGTTCGGAGCGCTACGCGATCCTGTCGGCGGCTGGGGCGGCATCGATGGCCGCCCGGTAGCGGTCAAAAACTTCCTTGCCTATACGCTGCAGCGCCTCGGCGTCGATTATATCGATGTCTATCGGCCCGCCCGCCTCGATCCGAACGTGCCGATCGAGGACACGGTCGGCGCCATCGCCGACATGGTCAAGGCGGGTTATGTCAGGCATATCGGCCTGTCGGAAGTCGGCGCCGACACCATCCGCCGCGCCGCCACTGTTGCCCCGATCGTCGACCTGCAGATCGAATATTCGTTGATCTCGCGCGGCATCGAGGAGAAAATCCTGCCGGCGACACGCGAACTCGGCATATCGATCACCGCCTATGGCGTGCTCTCGCGCGGCCTGATCAGCGGCCATTGGCAGAAAGGTCAGGCCGCCTCCGCCGGCGACTTCCGCACCCATAGTCCGCGCTTCCAGGAAGGCAATGTCGAGCAGAACCTCGCTCTGGTGGAAAAGCTGCGCGAGATCGCCGAGACAAAAAGCGTCTCCGTCGCCCAGATCGCCATCGCCTGGGTCGCCGCCAAGGGTAGGGATATCGTCCCCCTCATCGGCGCGCGCCGCCGCGACCGGCTGACAGAGGCGCTCGGCTCCCGCGCGGTGCAGCTATCGGCAGAAGATTTCACCACCATCGAACGCGCGGTCCCGAAGGATGCGGCTGCCGGCGGGCGCTATCCCGAGCATATGCTGCAACACATGGATAGTGAGAAATAACAGGAGGGTTGAAGGCATGCCGTGAGGCCCCCTCATCCGCCTGCTGGCACCTTCTCCCCGCTGGGGAGAAGAGATTTGTGGCGGCGTTGCATTCCGCGTTTGTGGCAGGAACGGAGGCTAGCGGCTTGGTCTCTTCTCCCCTCGGGGAGAAGGTGCCAGCAGGCGGATGAGGGGGCGACACTCGCAAACCTCAGCTAAGCAACCTCAAACCGGCCCGGAAAACGTATCGCACGCCGTCAGCTGCCCGCTGTCAAACCCGCGCTTGAACCATCTGACGCGCTGCGCCGAGGTGCCGTGGTTGAAGCTCTCGGGAACCACATAGCCCTGCGAGCGCTTCTGCAGCGTATCGTCGCCGATCTGCTGGGCGGCGTTCAGCGCCTCCTCGAGGTCGCCCGCCTCCAGAATACCCTTCTGCTGGGTATATTTGCCCCAGATGCCGGCGAAGCAATCGGCCTGCAGCTCGACACGCACCGACATCTTGTTGGCCTCTTCCTCGCTCATGCGCTGACGGGCCTGGTTGAACTTCGGCAGGATGCCGAGCAGGTTCTGCACGTGATGGCCGACTTCGTGGGAGACGACATAGGCCTCGGCGAAATCGCCGGATGCGCCGAACCGGTCCGAAAGCTCTTGGAAGAAGGCGGTGTCGAGATAGACCTTGTGATCCCCGGGGCAATAGAACGGCCCGGTCGCGGCGGAGGCAAAGCCGCAGGCCGACTCCGTCTGACCGGAGAAGAGAACCAGGCGCGGCTCCTCATACTCCTTGCCCTGGGACTGGAAGATGCCGTGCCAGGTATCCTCGGTCTCGGCAAGAACGGTGCGCACGAAGGCGGTCATCTCGTCATTGGCGGGCGGGCGCGTGCCCGATTGGCTCTGCTCGTAGCCCGGACCGCTCGACATGCTGCCGGTATCGAGCACCTGCATCAGGTCGATGCCCATCGCCTTGAAGATCAGATAGATGACGACAAGGAAGATGATTGTGCCGATGCTCAAGCCCCCGCCGGCCCGGCGAACCCCGCCGCCGGAGGGAAAATTGAAGCCGCCGCCGCGGCCGAAGGGACTGCCCCCGCTCGTCGGGTCGCCACGACGATCCTCGACATTGTCGGACTGACGCCGGCCTCTCCATTCCATCTCAGTTCTCCCCGGCAATTCCCGTGCTTACGCTCAGGAATCTATATATCCGTCGGCGAAGGGAATTCCAGCGGCTTCATCGGGCGATCCGCTCCCTGCGCCGGCCGCGCAGCACCATCGCAACCAGGATCGCCCCGATCAGCGCCGCGACGAGAGAGGCTTGCCACTCCGCACCTGTAAAAACGACCCTGTGCATGATCCGGCTAGGCACGAGAGTGAAGAGGCCGGCAAGCACGATGCCGCCGAAATAGAGGCTGGCGACCATGCGCTTGTGCCTGCGGATATCACCACGACGGGCGGCTGCGATTGCATTCCAGCTGCCGAACAATGTTGCGATCGACAAAAGATGGATCGGGCTGAACCCATGGAAGAGATTGATCTGGTGGATGAAGAAACTCGATATCGCCGTCACCGCCATTAGCGCCATCCAGATTTTGCCGAGCAGCCGGTGCAGAGGCGTGCCCTTCGGGTTGAGCAGGATATAGGCGCCGAGAAGAGCCGCCGGCGTAACAGCGGCGACGTGGAACTGGACGGCGAGCGGGGCATCGAGAAGCGGTTCGAGGGTCATGGGCGACTCCGGTTGAATTCGATCCCTCTTTCCGCCAAGACTTCCGTCTTCTCAATCTGAACCGCGCAAACGGCAGGAAAACTTCGTGAATCACCCCTTCTTGCAGTCCACGCTTCGCGAATTGCAGGTCTTTCTCCATTCCCGGCGCTTCTGGGGAATCTTCGCCGCGATCGTCCTGCTCTTTGCCCTCACTGGTCCTTACGGCACGATGGAGCGCATGGGCTTCGGCGAACGCCTCGCCTATTGGCTGAGCCTGCATGCATTCGCCTGGGCGATCGCCATCCTCTGCGCAATCTTTGCCGAAAACCTGCTGCGGGGAGTGATCGTTTCCATGTTCGCGCGCATGATGATCGGTTCGCTTGCCGCCGCCCTGCCGATCGGTTTTGCCATCGGCCTTGTCGACTATGCCTTCACCAGCGAACCGACCACGCTGGAAAGCGGCCTGCAGCGCGCGCTTTTCTCAATGCCACTCTGCGCCCTCTTCTGTTTTTTGAGTTACATGGCGATGAACGAAAAAATCGCCGAAGCGGCCGCGCCCCAAGAAAACAAACCCGGCGCCTCGATCCTCGACCGGCTGAAGCCCGAGAATCGCGGCCCGCTGCTGCGCCTTTCCGTTCGCGATCATTATACCGAGGTGGTGACGAGCCGCGGGCGCGAACTGGTGCTCCTGCGCTTCGCCGATGCGCTGAAGGAAACCGCCGCGACATCAGGCCTTCGCGTCCACCGTTCGCACTGGGTGGCCGACGCCCATGTCGAAGGCGTCAGACGGGACAATGGCAGGCTCATGATCCTCACCCGCGACGGCACCGAAATCCCGGTCAGCCGCAGCTATGCCGAGCACGTGCGCCGCCGCTTCACGTAAGGAAGAGCGGCCAAACGCTTGACGGGACTCCCGATTTCGCTCTTCCTGAACTAAGAGGAGAACGCAGGAGGAAATGCCGATGAAGGCCGTACGCCTGGAAGCGACAGGAAAACTGCAGCTGTGCGAGGTCGAAAAGCCGGCGCCCGGCCCAGGCGAACTGCTGGTCCGCGTCGAAGCTTGCGGCATCTGCGGCACCGACCGGCATCTCTTCCACGGCGAATTTCCGTCGAAGCCCCCGGTAACGCTCGGCCATGAATTCGCGGGGATCGTCGAGGCGGTCGGCGACGGCGTGACCGATTTCCGCCCCGGCATGCGTGTCACCGGCGATCCCAACATTGCCTGCGGCGGCTGCGAGGAATGCCGGCGCGGCCGCGTCAATCTCTGCCGGAATCTGCAGGCGATCGGCATCCACCGCGACGGCGGTTTCGCCGATTATGTCTCCATGCCGCAAAGCCAGGCCTTCGCGCTGCCGAGTGATCTCGATCCGCTCCATGGCGCTTTCTGCGAGCCGCTCGCCTGCTGCATTCACGGCGTCGATCTCGGCGGGCTGCACACCGGCGCGTCGGTTGTCGTGCTCGGCGGCGGCGTCATCGGCCTTCTCACGGTTCAACTGGCAAGGCTTGCGGGCGCCACCCGCGTGGTGCTGGTGACGCGAAGCGCCGAAAAGCGCCGCTTGGCCGAAAGCCTCGGCGCCACCGCGACGGTCGATCCGGGTGAGGGTGACGTCATTGCCCGCATCATCTCCGATGACGGACTGCTGCCCGGCGGCGCCGATGTCGTTTTCGAATGCGCCGGTGTTGCCGAGACCATGCAGCAGGCGCCCCGGCTTGCCCGGCGCGGCGGCAGCGCCGTCATCCTCGGTGTCATGGCGCAAGGTGCGATGATCGAGATCGAACCCTTCGACCTGCTTTTTCGCGAGGTCAGGCTGACAGGCTCCTTCGTCAACCCTTTCACCCATGGCCGCGCTGCCGATCTCATCGCCTCCGGCAGGATCAAAGTCGAGCCGCTGATATCGAGGCGCATCGGTCTCGCCGAGGCGCCGGAAGCGATCATCAATCCGGCGCGCGGCGGCGAAATCCGGGTGCTCGTCGTGCCCGACGGGAAATAGCCTTTCGCGCCATGTCGGGATTCCTGTCGATTCCGTGATTTATGGGGTTCCGTTTGCAAAAACATTTGCCTATAAGCCGCTTCTAGCCTGAAAAGACCTCAATGCGCGACCCGACCTGGTGATCTCCCACCCTGGCCGGCTTTTTGCGCAGCCAGACAATGGATATCGCCCATGCCGAAGCGCCAAGACATCAAATCGATCCTCATCATCGGCGCGGGACCGATCGTCATTGGCCAGGCCTGCGAATTCGACTATTCCGGCACCCAGGCCTGCAAGGCGCTGAAGGAGGAGGGCTACCGCGTCATCCTCGTCAACTCCAACCCGGCGACGATCATGACCGATCCGGGGCTAGCCGACGCCACTTACGTCGAGCCGATCACCCCCGAGGTCGTCGCCAAGATCATCGCCAAGGAGCGCCCGGACGCACTGCTGCCGACCATGGGCGGCCAGACGGCTTTGAATACCGCCCTCTCTCTGAAGCGCATGGGTGTGCTCGACCGCTACAATGTCGAGATGATCGGCGCCAAGCCCGCCGCCATCGACATGGCCGAGGATCGCGCGCTGTTCCGCGAGGCCATGGCCCGTATCGGCCTGGAAACACCCCGCTCGATGCTGGCGAACGCAACCGATATCAAGGACCTCGACCGCAAGACTCACGAGGCCGAACGTACCAAGCTGCGCGAAAGCCTCTCGGGCGCCGATCTCGACAAGGCGCTGGACGAGCTGGAAAATCAGTGGAACCTCGGCGAAAGCGACCGCAAGCAGCGCTACATGAACCATGCCATGGCGATCGCCGCCCAGGCGCTCGATCATGTCGGCCTGCCCGCCATCATCCGCCCGTCCTTCACCCTCGGCGGCACCGGCGGCGGCATCGCCTACAACCGTTCGGAATTCTTCGAGATCGTCGGCGGCGGCCTCGATGCTTCGCCGACCACGGAAGTGCTGATCGAAGAATCGGTGCTCGGCTGGAAGGAGTATGAGATGGAGGTCGTCCGCGACAAGGCGGACAACTGCATCATCATCTGCTCGATCGAGAACATCGATCCGATGGGCGTCCACACCGGCGACTCCATCACCGTCGCGCCGGCGCTGACACTGACGGACAAGGAATACCAGATCATGCGCAACGCCTCGATCGCGGTGCTGCGCGAGATCGGCGTCGAAACCGGCGGCTCGAACGTTCAGTTCGCCGTCAATCCGGAGGACGGCCGCCTCGTCGTCATCGAAATGAACCCGCGCGTCTCGCGCTCCTCCGCACTCGCGTCGAAGGCCACCGGCTTCCCGATCGCCAAGGTCGCCGCCAAGCTCGCGATCGGCTACACGCTCGACGAACTGGAAAACGACATCACCGGCGGCGCAACGCCGGCCTCCTTCGAACCGTCGATCGACTACGTCGTTACCAAGATCCCGCGCTTTGCCTTCGAGAAATTCCCGGGCGCCTCGCCTGTTCTGACGACCGCGATGAAGTCGGTCGGTGAAGTCATGGCGATCGGACGCACTTTCGCTGAATCGCTGCAGAAGGCGCTGCGCGGTCTCGAAACCGGCCTGACCGGCCTCGACGAAATCGAGATCCCCGATTTCGAGGAAGGCGAATCCAGCCAGAACGCCATCCGCGCCGCCATCGGCACGCCGACGCCGGACCGCCTGCGCATGGTTGCCCAGGCGCTGCGCCAGGGCCTCAGCATCGAAGAGGTGCATGAAGGCTGCAAGATCGACCCCTGGTTCATCGCCGAGCTCAAGAACATTGTCGACATGGAAGCCCGCATCCGCGAGCACGGCCTGCCTGACGATGCCACCAATCTGCGCATGCTGAAGGCGATGGGCTTCTCCGATGCGCGTCTCGCGACGCTCACCGGCAAGCGCCCGAAGGAAGTGGCCGAACGCCGCAACGGCCTGAACGTTCGCCCCGTCTTCAAGCGCATCGACACCTGCGCGGCCGAATTCGCCTCGCCGACCGCCTATATGTATTCGACCTACGAGACGCCTTTCGTCGGCGCCGCCCGCTCGGAAGCCCAGGTTTCCGACCGCAAGAAGGTCGTCATCCTCGGCGGCGGCCCGAACCGCATCGGCCAGGGCATCGAGTTCGACTATTGCTGCTGCCATGCCGCCTTCGCGCTGAAGGATGCCGGCTATGAAGCGATCATGATCAACTGCAACCCGGAAACCGTCTCGACCGACTACGACACGTCGGACCGTCTCTATTTCGAGCCGCTGACGGCAGAGGATGTCATCGAGATCCTGCGCGCCGAGCAGGAAAGGGGCGAAGTCGTCGGCGTCATCGTCCAGTTCGGCGGCCAGACGCCGCTGAAGCTTGCCGAGGCGCTCGAGAAGAACGGCATCCCGATCCTCGGCACCGCGCCCGATATGATCGACCTTGCCGAAGACCGTGATCGCTTCCAGAAGCTTCTGATGAAGCTCGACTTGAACCAGCCGAACAACGGCATCGCCTATTCGGTCGAGCAGGCCCGCCTGGTCGCTGCCGAAATCGGCTTCCCATTGGTCGTGCGCCCCTCCTACGTGCTCGGCGGCCGCGCCATGCAGATCCTGCATTCGGAAGGCCAGTTGCAGACCTATCTGCTCGATACCGTTCCGGAACTGGTGCCTGAGGATATCAAGCAGCGCTATCCCAACGACAAGACCGGCCAGATCAACACTCTGCTCGGCAAGAACCCGCTGCTCTTCGACAGCTACCTCACCCACGCCATCGAAGTCGACGTCGACTGCCTCTCCGACGGCACCGACGTCTATGTCGCCGGCATCATGGAGCATATCGAGGAAGCCGGCATCCATTCCGGCGACTCCGCCTGCTCGCTGCCGCCGCGCTCGCTGCCCGTCGACCTGCTCGACGAGCTGGAGCGCCAGGCCAAAGCCATGGCGAAGGCGCTCAACGTCGGCGGCCTGATGAACGTCCAGTTCGCCATCAAGGATGGCACGGTCTACGTTCTCGAAGTCAATCCGCGCGCCTCGCGCACCGTGCCCTTCGTCGCCAAGACCATCGGCGCTCCGATCGCCAAGATTGCCGCCCGCGTCATGGCCGGCGAGAAGCTCGATGCGACCTTCGCCGCCTACGGTGAAAAGCCCGATCCGCGCAAGCTCAAGCACATCGCCGTCAAGGAAGCCGTCTTCCCCTTCGCCCGCTTCCCCGGCGTCGATACGTTGCTCGGCCCGGAAATGCGCTCGACTGGCGAAGTCATCGGCCTCGACACCGATTTTGCGCTGGCCTTCGCCAAGTCGCAGCTCGGCGCCGGCGTCGAGCTGCCGCGCGACGGAACGGTCTTCGTCTCGGTGCGCGACGAGGACAAGTCGCGCGTGCTGCCGGCGATCCGCATCCTCGTCGAACAGGGCTTCAAGGTCCTGGCAACCGGCGGCACCGCCCGCTTCCTCGGCGAGAACGGCATCACCGCCACCAAGATCAACAAGGTTCTGGAAGGCCGCCCGCACATCGAAGACGCGATCCGCAACCGTCAGGTCCAGCTCGTCATCAACACCACCGACGGCAACAAGGCGATTTCGGACTCCAAGTCGCTGCGCCGTGCGACGCTGATGCAGAAGGTGCCCTACTACACGACGATGGCCGGCGCCGAAGCCGCCGCCCAGGCGATCAAGGCGCTGAAGGCCGGCAATCTCGAAGTCCGGCCGCTGCAGAGCTACTTCGCCTGAAATCGGACAGCGCCATCGCCAGGTGGGTGATGGCGCGAACTCCGCCGGAATCTCTTTATCCTGCTGATGCGATAAGCCGCTGAATCGTCATCATATCCTCGCGAAACCGCGCCACCTCCTCCGCCTTCAACCGCTCATCTGGGATGCGCAGCAGATAGGATGGATGCACGGTCACGAAGAGCGTGCGCCCTCCTTCGATCGCCATCGCCCTTCCCCTGACATCCTGCAGGCGCTCCTTCACATCGGTCAGCGCCGCAAGCGCCGTCGCTCCCATCGCGACGATCAGCTTCGGCTTGACGAGCGCCATCTCCCGGTCGAGCCACCAGCGGCAATGCTTCACCTCGCCCATATTGGGCTTCTGGTGGATACGCCGCTTGCCGCGCGGCTCGTATTTGAAATGCTTGACCGCATTGGTGACGTAGAGCGTCGAACGGTCGATGCCCGCCTCCGCGATCATCTGATCGAGAAGCCTGCCGGCCGGACCGACGAAGGGGCGCCCCGCGATATCCTCCTGATCGCCCGGCTGCTCTCCGACGAACATCACCTCCGCATCATCAGGCCCCTCCCCGAAGACCGTCTGCGTCGCATGGGCGTGAAGCGGACAGCGGGCACAGACGGCGGCTTCCGCGCGCAGGGCCTCCAGAGTGCCCGCGGGTGCCGGGGGCTCGGTGGGAAGATTGCGCGCCGCATCCTGCAGGCGGTCGTGAAAGGGCAGCGATTGCGTCGCCTCCCGCGCGGCCATCTCCCGCACTCTGTTTTCTGCTGACGCGATCAGCCCAGGAATCAGATCGGCTTCCGGCAGGTTCTTCCAGTATTTCTTCGGCATCTCTGCCTGCATCGCCTTCACCTTCAGCCGCGCCGGATTGAAGATATTGGCATAATACGTGCGCCAGAGTTCATCCGTGGCATCACTGAGATTGGGCTTTTCGCACGGTTCGTTGGTGATCGTCAGCCGTTCGCCATCCCATGCGGCGGATCCCTTCGGCGTTGCGATCCGCCAGTCCATGTCGGTGAAGCGCCGCTGGAAGAAGGGAGCGGTGCGCCTGACGATATGATGGTCCGGCTCGAACCAGGCGAGGAATTTCCGGCGGCCCGCCGATGCCGCACCCACTTCCTTGAAGCGGACGAAGGCCGTCATCTTGTGCGCGTCGCGCCAAACGTTCTTCGCCATCAGCCTGGCCCGCACGACATCCTCATCGGAAGTCACCTCCAGCAACTGCCGGTCCAGCTGCAGCCGCCAGAGCAGTCGGTAAAGCAGGGAAAACCGCGCCGGATCGGAATGGCAGAGAACCGTCTCCGCAAGCTCGATGAAGGCGGGCGGCACCGTCATCGGCTTGCCTGATGTTGCCGGCGCCGGCGGCATGGCGTCACGTTGAAATGAAAGATCGGCCTCAGCACTTTTCTCGCGCCAGTCGATCTCCTCGGGCAATAGGCCGGCGCCCGCCAAGGCGCGTGCGGCATCGCGCCATTCGGCGAGGTCCCCGCGCCCCGCCAGCACGACCCGGCGCATCACAGCAGCGACAATTGTTCGGGCTGCGGCTCGAACATGGCGCGCAGATCCGGGCGGTCGATCAGCCGGCGCGCCGACCAGCCTTCCGCCGAGATGAAGGATTGAACCTTCTTGATCGAAACACCAAGCCGGGCGAGATCATCGAGCCGCAGACGGCGGAAGCGCCGCGCCGAAATGATCGCCTTAACAGTCTTGGTGCCGAGACCGGGCACACGCAGCAACTTCTCCCGATCGGCGCGGTTCACGTCGACGGGAAATTCGCCCCGGTTGGCAAGCGCCCAGGCAAGTTTCGGATCGAGATTGAGATCGAGCATGCCGCCCGCCTGGTTCGCGGTGATCTCGTCGATGCCGAAACCATAGAACCGATAGAGCCAGTCAGCCTGATAGAGCCGGTGTTCGCGCATCAGCGGCGGCTTGATGAGCGGCAAATTCTTCGAAGCGTCGGGAATCGGGCTGAAGGCGGAATAATAGACGCGTCGGAGGCCATAGCTGCTGTAAAGCCGGCCGCTGGTCTGAAGGATCGTCGCGTCGTTCGCTCCATCGGCGCCGACGATCATCTGCGTGCTCTGGCCGGCCGGAACGAAACGCCGACGTTTCCTCGTTTTGAGCGTCGGCTCTTCGGCCGCCTCGATCTTCAACCTGAGATCACCCATCGAACGCCTGATATTGGCGGGCTTCTTTTCCGGTGCGAAGCGGGTAATTCCTTGATCCGTCGGCAACTCGATATTCAGCGACAGCCTGTCGGCATGAAGCCCCGCCTCCTCGATCAGATGCGGCGATGCCTCGGGGATCGCCTTCAGATGGATGTAACCGCGGAAGTTATGCGTCATGCGTAGTTCGCGCGAGATGCGGACCATCTCCTCCATCGTGTAGTCGGACGAACGGATGATGCCGGAGGACAGGAAGAGGCCTTCGATATAGTTGCGGCGGTAGAATTCCAGCGTCAGCCAGACGACCTCCTCCGCCGTAAAACGTGCCCGCTCGACATTGCTGGACGAGCGATTGATGCAATAGGCGCAGTCGTAGATGCAGAAATTGGTCAGCAGGATTTTCAGAAGCGAAATGCAGCGCCCGTCCGGAGCATAGGCATGGCAGATGCCGGCTCCCTCCGTCGAACCGAGCCCGCCACTTGCGCTCGAATCGCGTTTCACCGTGCCGCTGGAAGCGCAGGAAGCGTCATATTTCGCAGCGTCGGAAAGGATGGCCAAGCGTTCGGCAAGCGACTTCTTCATCGCTATGTTCACTATATGTTCCAATGTGCAAAGTCAATCTCCCCTGCCCGTTTTCGAGGTGCACCGCCTGACGTCGCAGTGGGTTACGTTTCATTCATGCGAATTTTCTGGAAATCGGCCTCGGCGATCTGCTATAAGCGTTCGACTAGTATTGTGGCACGGTTCCGAAGCTCCCCTTCGGGACCTGTTTTCTTTTGTGTGTGCCTGACTGCGCGGACACGAAGACTGAAGGACAGAAAAATGGTTGAAAAGGTACCGATGACACCGGGTGGTTTCGTCAAGCTGCAGGAAGAGCTGCGCTGGCGTCAGCAGGAGGAGCGCCCCCGAATCATCGAGGCGATCGCCGAAGCCCGTGCCCATGGCGACCTTTCCGAAAACGCCGAATACCACGCTGCCAAGGAAGCCCAGAGCCACAACGAAGGCCGCATCAGCGAGCTGGAAGACTTGACGGCGCGCGCCGAGGTCATCGATCTCACCAAGATGTCGGGCGACAAGATCAAGTTCGGCGCCAAGGTGAAGCTCGTCGACGAGGACACCGAGGAAGAAAAGACCTACCAGATTGTCGGCGACCAGGAAGCCGATGTGAAGGCCGGCCGCATTTCCATTTCCTCCCCGATCGCGCGTGCGCTGATCGGCAAGGAAGTCGGCGATTCCATCGAAGTCAATGCGCCCGGCGGCTCCAAGGCTTACGAAATCCTCCAGGTTTCCTGGGGCTGATCGCCCGCCAGACACGAGACCCATCCCTTGCCTGATATGCGTGACGTCGAGATCATCGCGCCCAATTTCAAGCGCCGGCTCTCCGGCGTCACGTCGACCATCGTCCAGCTCATTCCGTGCCAGATCCGGCTCGGCATCCGGATCGCAACGCTCGGCCCCGGCCTGCCGGAGGGCTTGGCGAAACTGACATGGCCGCAACTCCTCGGCCTGTGGCGCCGGCCCGCGCGCCGACGCCACCGCGTCTGGCACGCCCGGCGCAACAATGAGATGGCCGTCGGCATCCTGCTTCGCCATCTCCTGCGCATGCCCCTGAAGCTGCTCTTCACCTCGGCCGCGCAGCGTCGCCACACCGCCTATACGAAATGGCTGATCCGCCGCATGGACGCGGTGATCGCGACCAGCGACCGTTCCGGCTCCTTCCTCGAGGTGCCGCACACGGTCATCCAGCACGGCGTCGACCTTTCCCTGTTCCACCCGCCGGAAACGGCCGATGACGGCATAACCGCCACCGGCCTGCCAGGCCGCTATCTCGTCGGCTGTTTCGGCCGCGTGCGCCATCAGAAAGGCACCGATCTCTTCGTCAAGTCGATGATCGAGCTCCTGCCGCAGTATCCCGAATGGACGGCCGTCGTCTCCGGCCGGCTAACGGCGGAGCACACCGCCTTTGGCGACAAGCTCAAGGCGGATGTTGCCGCCGCGGGCCTCACCGACCGGATGCTTTTCCTCGGCGAAGTACCCGATATCAAGGTCTGGTATCGCCGCTTGACGCTTTATGTCGCCCCTTCCCGCAACGAAGGTTTTGGCCTGACGCCGCTTGAAGCCATGGCCTCGCGGACCGCCGTGGTCGCGTCGGACGCGGGCGCCTATGCCGAACTCATCGCCGAGGGCGAGACCGGCTCGGTGGTGGCCGCCGGCGACGGTGAGGCGCTGACGCGGGCGATCGTCCCTTACATCGCAGACCCCGCTCTGGCGATCGCCCATGGCGAGAATGCGCTGCGCCATGTCAGGGCGAATTTCGCGCTGGAGAAGGAAGCAAGTGCGATCGGCGCCATTTACGATCGCCTCCTCGGCGACAACCGCTGAAGCACAAAGAGAAACGGCCCGTCAGATAACGGGCCGCTGCGATATTCAGGGATGACAAAGAGAGCGGCCGGTTATTCCGCCGGCTGCAGCCCGGCAGTCGACGTGTCCTCGGCATGGCCGCCGAGCGCTCTGGCGAGCTGCACCGTATCCAGCTCCTTCTCCCAGCGCGCCACGACGATCGTCGCGACCGCATTGCCGACGAGGTTGGTCAGCGCCCGGCATTCCGACATGAAGCGGTCGATGCCGAGGATGAGCGCCATGCCGGCGACCGGTACGGAGGGCACGACGGAGAGGGTTGCGGCAAGCGTGATGAAGCCGGCGCCGGTGATGCCGGCGGCACCCTTCGAGCTCAGCATCGCCACCAAGAGCAGCAGGATCTGGTCACCCCAGGAGAGGTTGATGCCGGTTGCCTGGGCAATGAAGAGGGCTGCAAGCGTCATGTAGATATTGGTGCCGTCGAGGTTGAAGGAATAGCCTGTCGGGATGACGAGGCCGACGACCGAGCGCTTGCAGCCGGCCTTTTCCATCTTGTTCATCAGCCCCGGAAGCGCGGCTTCCGAAGACGAGGTGCCGAGAACCAGCAGCAGCTCTTCCTTGATGTAACGCAGCAGCGCCAGGATCGAGAAGCCGTTGTAGCGGGCGACGGCGCCGAGAACGACGAGCACGAAGAGCAACGAGGTGATGTAGAACGTACCGATCAGCATGGCGAGGTTGGCAATCGATCCGATGCCATATTTGCCGATCGTAAACGCCATGGCGCCGAAGGCGCCGATCGGGGCGGCCTTCATCAGGATGGCGACGAGCTTGAAGACGGGAGCCGTCAGGGCATTGAGGAAATTGACGACCTGCTCGCCCTTCTCGCCGACCATGGCGAGCGCGATGCCGAAGAGCACCGAGAAGAACAGCACCTGCAGAATGTCGCCATCGGCAAAAGCGCCGACGATCGTCGTCGGGATGATATTGCTGAGAAAGCCGACGATGCTCTGCTCATGCGCCTTCTCGGCAAAGGTGGCGACCGTCTTCGGATCGAGCGAGGCCGGATCGATGTTCATGCCGGCGCCGGGCTGGATCACATTGGCGACGATCATGCCGATGACGAGCGCCAGCGTCGAGAAAGTCAGGAAATAAAGCATCGCCTTGCCGGCGACGCGGCCGACCTTCTTCAGGTCGCTCATGCCGGCAATACCGGTCGCCACCGTCAGGAAGATCACCGGCGCAATCACCATCTTGACGAGCTTGATGAAGGCATCGCCGAGCGGCTTCAGCTGCGTGCCGAGGTCGGGATAGAAGTGACCGAGAATGATGCCCGCGGCGATGGCCGCGAGAACCTGAACGTAAAGATGGGAATAAAAGGGCTTCCGGCCCTTGTCGTCTGCGACTGCATGCACTGGTGTTGCGATCATGATGTCCTCCTAAAGGCTCGCCCGGAACGAACTCCGGCCTCCCGAGCCGCTCGCTTCAATCCAACAGCTCAGCCGTTGTTGCCATCTCCTTCGCAATCGCCGTGCCAGTTTCGCAGAGCAAAGACAAATGTTTGATTTCGCTACGGAATATTTTATATCGCCATCGAAAAGCTAAATAAGCGATGCGGAAATCCGCACAAATCCATTTGCATCCCGTGCAGAAAAATGCACAAATCCACCATGTCCTTGTCCGTATCTTCGCTGTGGCCCACCCTGCCCCTGCACCATCGCATCCGTCGGATGTGGTGGGCCTATGCGGTCATCGCGCTCCTTGCAGCCGTCGCCAGCCTCTGGGCGGGTGGCGAGATCGGCCGGCAACGGGCGGAGGCCGCCCTTGAGGAACAGGCCCGCATGGATGCCAGGCTGAATGCGGCGCTGCTGCGCACCGTCCTTGAAAAATACCGGGCCCTTCCCTTCGTCCTGTCACAAGACAATGCGCTTGCCACAGCCCTTGCCGGAAGCGATGCCGGCGCCTTCGAGCGGCTCAGCCAGAAGCTGGAAATGCTGGCGGCGGGCACGAAGGCCGCCGTCATCTATGTCATCGACAAGGACGGCATGGCGGTTTCGGCCAGCAATTGGCGCGAGCCAACGAGCTTCGTCGGCAATGACTATCGCTTCCGGGAATATTTTCAGGGCGCCGTCGCAAAGGGACAGGCCGAGCACTTCGCCCTCGGCACCGTCAGCAAGAAACCAGGTCTCTATATCTCCGAACGGATATCCGGCGATAACGGCCTCCTCGGGGTCGTCGTGGTCAAGGTGGAGTTCGACGACGTCGAGGCGGATTGGAATGCCACCGACGCACCCTCCTACGTCGTCGACGAACGCGGCATCGTCCTCATCACCAGCATTCCGTCGTGGCGGTTCATGACGATCGGCCGGATCGCCGAGGACCGGCTGACGGCGATCCGCGAAAGCCTGCAGTTCGGCGATGCGCCGCTTCGGCCCCTGCCCCTCGATGCCGTTCGCAATCTCGGCGACAGGCTCGACGTCGTCGAGATCGTCATGCCCGGTGGCGCCGGAAAGACCAGGTTTCTCGACGTCGGCACGCCGGTTCCCGAGACGGGATGGCATTTGCAGCATCTAGTGGCGCTCGGCCCCTCCGTCGATGCCGGAATTCGCGAGGCCCGCATGCTCGCGCTCCTCACGCTCCTGCCGCTGCTCGCCGCCGCCGCCTTCCTGCTGCGCCGCCGTCAGACGATCACCCTGCGGATATCAAGAGAGCAGCAGGCGCGGGAGGAATTGGAAAGGCGCGTGGCCGAACGGACGCTCGATCTCAGCCAGGCGCGTGACCGGCTGCAGGCCGAGATCATCGGCCATAGAAGCACGGAGCAGAAGCTGCAGGCGGTGCAGCAGGATCTGGTGCAGGCAAACCGCC